>NCHJ01000042.1 GCA_002256765.1 Bacteroidetes bacterium 24-39-8 | reverse complement strand
TTTTTGATATAATACTGAATGCCTATGTCAAACATAAAAGGATGATTATTAATTTCTCCGAATGTGCTTGGCTTATAGGCTCCTGCCGATAAGGAAGCAGAAAAAGTTCCTTTTTCAAGTTTTTGGGCTTGAATTGGGTTGTAGCATAATATTATTATGATTGCTATTAGGAAGCGAGGCATAATATTGGATTGATGAAGCGTAATTGAAAATGTGCTGAATTGAGAGGGGTAAATGAAGTTAGGAATTAATGATATGAGTATCCAAAATTTTAACTAATTACAAATAAATTTATTTTGTTTCGCTTTTTAAGTAAAATGATGCCAGGTAATATGTTGTAGT
This sequence comes from Bacteroidetes bacterium 24-39-8, assembly GCA_002256765.1. GTDB lineage: Bacteria > Bacteroidota > Bacteroidia > Chitinophagales > Chitinophagaceae > Sediminibacterium. The sequence continues at coordinate 21,822 of NCHJ01000042.1, read as the reverse complement.
AAAAGAAGTATTGATAATCAATTTTAATCAACTTGTCAGTTACTAAAATTTTAGTAAAAATGTCTTAATCTGCGTAAATTGGTATTGGTTAGCCATTTAACCCCCTAACGAGAAGTGATGCATCATTGCTTTTGAACCTTAATACTATACCCATGAAATTAGTATTCAATCAAATCCGTCTAAGCAAAAGTTACACTGTCAACATTACCATTTATTCATTATTAGTTTGTTTTTGCGCTTTTATAGAGTATAGTTTCATAGAAAATGAAGCATTTTCTATGAATCAATACCTTATACCACTTGTTGTAGGAATCTTTTTTGGGTATTTGACAACAAATAATAGAAGGTTGTTTTATCGATTACAAGATGAAAAAAAAGAAGTTCAAGATAAAAATAAGCAAATCCATTCCTACATTGGCACTATTGTACATGACCTCAAATCTCCTGTAGCTACCATTTCAGGTTTAGCTAACCTTTGTATAAAAACAAGTAAAGATTTAAACGAAGAGCAGCTGATGTATCTCAATTTCATTCAGCAAAGTTCTAATGCTATGCTAGAAAATATTTCTATTTTGCTAGACAATTCAAGGATTGAATCTGGCAACAAAATTGAAGAACTTGAAGTAGGAAACCCTTACTATACTATTCAATCAACCATTGATAAGTATTTAATTGAAGCACTCAGTAAAAGCATTTCAATTCAGCGTATCATTGACAAAAACCTACCTCTGGTTGCTTATGACAAAGATTTACTGGATAGAATCCTGTCTAATTTAATCAGCAACGCCATTAAATATTCCCCGCCAAATACACAGATTAAGATTTTTACAGAAGTTTTGGCCGAGAGGTTATCTATAAAAGTAAAAGATGAAGGTCTTGGCATGTCTGAAGAGGATCTAGATAATGTTTTTCAGGAATTTAAAAAACTAAGCGCCAGGCCAACTGGAAAAGAGTCATCAACTGGATTGGGGCTATCTATAACCAAGAAATTGATTCAAGAACTTGGAGGGGAAATTGTAGCCAGATCTGATGGGAAAAACAAAGGCACAGAGTTTGAGTTTACACTAAATATAAAGGATGCAAATTCCCATTTATTTCAAGAAATTTTTTAGACAGGTTTAATTGGCTTATATATTACCAACATTTGTATGGGTTGGGGTGGGTTCTGGAGCAATGCAAATGAATTTGCATTGGCTCATCGTTTGGTTTGGGTGAGCTTAAAGTAGCGTTACAAATAAATTTGTAACGGCTGATGGTTTGGTTTGGGTGAGCGTTCTTTAGCGTTACAAATTTCATTTGTAACGGCTCATTTTTGGATTGGATTTTGGGAGGGAGATTTCCGTCAGAACAGGATTAGCTGCGCTGTTCCTCAACGAGGGGGCTTACCCAAACGCCTTCCACGCTGTCGCGTGGGGGCTTTTTTTATTTATGCGCTTATGAAAGCGAGCTTTCAACGCTTATAAATAAAAAAGCCCTTCCAACTTCGTTGGAAAGGCTTTTGTGCCCAGAACAGGAATCGAACCTGCACTACCTTGCGATAACAAGATTTTGAGTCTAGCGCGTCTACCAGTTCCGCCATCTGGGCATTTTTGATTAGCCTCTGCTAACCTACCGTTTGATCGGGTTGCAATATTACGGTAACATTATAACTCAGCCAAAATCCTGTCTAAATATTTTTTACGGAAATAGAATTCTTTTACTTGCAACAGCTTTTCTTGGGTAAGAGTATTGCCCGGATGATTTTCCAGAGTTTCTTGAACAGGTTCATAAATTTGGGTATTTAATTGGTCAATGGCGCTGCGGATAGCCGTTTTGGCTTCTGGCTCATCAGCGTCCATGAGTTGTTCGTTTAAATCCATCACCTCCATGAGAAAATCGGGGGAGAGTTGGTATTTCTCGTCTTCTACTAGTAAGCCTTGATCTTGTAATACATATTTGATGAGCAGATCTTGGTTTTGAAGGGTTTGATAGGCTTTGTTAACCAAGGCACTCATTTCAAGGGCTTTTTCCTTTTCTTCTGCTGAGCCATTGCCATAAAAGTCTGGATGGTATTGACGGCTTAGTTGATAGAATTTCTTTTTTACCAGGGCTTGGTCTGGCAAAAAGCTTGGTGCTATATCAAATAATTCAAAATAGTTCATGTTTGTCTACTTATGTTGCTGCCTGTGATGGCGTAACTTTATGTGCAAATCTAACACAATGCTTGTACTAGGGCTTATTAGAGAGGGAAAAATTCCAGCCGACAATCGCGTAGCACTAACACCCGCCCAGTGTAAATTTCTGACGGGACATTTTCCAGATATTCAAATCAAAGTGCAATCATCGCCCAATAGGTGTTTTAGCAATCAGGAATATATACATGCTGGCATGGAAATTACAGAGGATCTGAATGATTGTGATGTGTTATTGGGGATTAAAGAAGTTCCTATTAGTCAACTCATTCCTAATAAGACCTATTTGTTTTTCTCGCATACCAAGAAAAAACAAGCTTTTAACCAGGGGCTCATGCATGCCATGATGGATAAGGGAATCACTATTATTGATTATGAATGTTTGGAACACAAAGACGGACAAAGAATTATTGGTTTTGGATTTTTTGCAGGGATAGTTGGAGCGCATAATGGCATCATGACTTATGGCAATAGAACTGGAGCTTATCAGATTGGCAGGGTGGGAGACGTGAAAGATTATCGGGAATTGATCCATACTTATTTTGGGTTGAAACTGCCTACTATTAAAATTGCGGTTACAGGAAGTGGAAGGGTAGCACACGGCATTGTTGAGATCATGAACTTGATGGATGTGCAAGAAGTAGAATCAGAAGAATACCTAGAAAGGGAATTTGATTATCCGGTTTATACGCATTTAAATGGCAATGATCTATACAGACATAAAACCAAGGGTACCTATTCCAGAACCGAGTTCCATGAAAACCCAGACCAATTTGAATGCTTGTTTGCACCCTATTTGTCCCAGACAGATCTACTCATGAATGGCATTTATTGGGAACCTAGAATTCCCAGATTGTTTGAAATGGAAGACATGAAAAGACCCAATTTTAGAATCCAGGCAATTGCCGATATCACCGATGATAAAAACGGTTCTATTCCCTGTAACCTTGGCGATGCTACCATTGATGATCCCGTATATGGTGTCAACAAAATTACCGGAGAAAAAACTGCGCCATATCTGCAAGATAGCGTTGACCTAATGGCCGTAGGTAATTTACCCAATGAATTGCCAAGAGATGCCAGTCGTTTTTTTGGAGAGCAATTGATCAAACACGTGTTGAACGAAATTAGAAATGGTGGTAGCCCAACCATTGCCAATGCTACTATTTTACAAAATGGTCAATTAACAGAACCCTTCCAATATTTGTCAGACTACGCGGCACACTAGCCAATAAAAAAGGCTGCTCAGTGAGCAGCCTCTATAATGTTTAGTAAGTAAATTATAGGTATTGGAACCATTGTTTGTTGGGATCCCAGCTTTCAAAAGCCTTGGCAACCGCTGTTAAGAAAGAAGCACCAATGCTACCATCCACAATACGGTGATCATAACTCATAGAGAGGTACATCATGTGACGGATGGCAATGATATCGCCTTCAGGTGTTTCCATGACCATGGGTCTTTTCTTAATAGCACCCACGGCTAGAATAGCTACCTGTGGTTGAGGTATAATAGGTGTACCCATTAATGATCCAAAAGTGCCCACATTGGTTAGCGTGAAAGTACCACCCTGAGTATCTTCTGGCTTAAGTCTTGCATTTCTAGCAGCATCGGCCAAGCCATTCACTGCTTTGCTCAAACCAACAATATTGAGTTGGTCAGCACCTTTGATCACAGGAACAATAAGGTTGCCCGATGGTAAAGCTGTAGCCATACCAATATTAATATCCTTGCGCAAAATCACATTGTCTCCATCAATAGAGCAATTAACTAGCGGGAATTTTTTAATCACTTCAGCAATACATTCTACAAACATGGGTGTGAATGTCAACTTGGTCCCCTCGCGTTTTTCAAACTCGTCTTTCACTTTAGAGCGCCAATTCACAATATTGGTCACATCGGCTTCGGTGAAACTGGTTACGTGTGGGCTGGTATGCTTACTGTCTACCATATGTTTGGCAATCAGCTTGCGCATTCTGTCCATTTCCTGAATTTCAGTAGCACCACTAAGTGTAACTGAAGCAGGATTAGAGAACTTGCCTGAACTAGCAACTGGTGCAGACAAAGGCACGGTTGATACTGGTGCTGCAACAGAAATAGGAGCAGCTACAGGCGCTGGTTCAATATAGGCAGGTGCTACAGGCGCAGCTGCTATTGGAGCTGGAGCCGCTGCAACTGGTTCTGGAATAGTAATTTGTTGTGGAACCGTTGGCGCTTTATAAGCCTGAGCCACTGGTGCAGGTTCAGGAACTACTGGTACAACTGTAGCCACAGGCGCTGCTGGCGCGATGGCTTCTACAGGTGCCGCTACCTCTGGAGCAGGAGCTGCTGGTTCTTGATAAACAGGTGCAGCCGCAACAGGCTCATGATAAACAGGAGCGGCAGCCACTGGGGCAACAGGTTGTTGATAAACAGGAGGTGGCGCTTGATATACTGGGGCAGGTTGATACACAGGAATCTTTCCTGCTTTCTTATCTGCCACATATTGTAAAACGTCTTTCTTAGAAACCCTTCCTTCATTGCCAGTGCCTGGAATTCTTTCTAGTTCACTCAAGCTAATGCCTTCGCTATTAGCAATATTCAATACCAGGGGAGAATAAAAACGGTTACCAATGGGCTTATCAGGTAATTCGTAAGCAGATGGTGTATAAGGAACCTGTGGTTCAGGTACTGGTGCAACAAAAGCCGCAACAGGTGCTGGTTCAACAGGAGCTTGATAAACAATAGGTTCAGGTGTAGCTACAGGCGCTGCTGCAACAACTGGTGCTACAACAGGAGCAGGTGCCGCAAGGGCAGCAGCTTCTACGCTGGTTTGAATGCGCGCAATGACTGTACCAATTGGCACAACATCGTTCACATTGAATAAAATTTCTAACAGGATCCCTTGTTCCGTAGATGGAACTTCACTGTCCACTTTGTCGGTGGCAATGTCCAAAACGGTCTCATCATGCTTCACAAAATCACCCACCTGTTTATGCCATTTCAAAATGGTGGCTTCCATGATACTTTCGCCCAATTTGGGCATCACCAATTCAGCAATTGCCATACGATCGTCCTTTTTAAATTGGATAATTTGTTATCCTAAAACCCTGATACTCTTCCACAAAAAACAGCTAACTAACAAATGTAGAAGTAAGTATTATAAAATTGTTGAATGGTTATCCACAATTAACATTCTCAAGAGATTCAAAGCATTAGTGGCGGTAAGGGTAATATTTCTTTGCCTATCATATCGGAACTGAAAAGACTTAGCAATTACTTTGTTTTTATCGGCCACAGCCATCCATACCAAACCCACTGGTTTTTCTGCGCTACCACCATCTGGCCCCATGATTCCACTAACAGCAATGGAATAGTCCGTTTGCATGATTTCACTCACTTTACTAGCCATTTGTTTCACTGTTGCCTCGCTTACAGCACCATCCTTATTCAATATGTCTTCCGAAACTTCTAAAACATTGGTTTTGATGCTATTATCGTAACTAACTATAGTTCCTTTATAATAAACTGAAGCGCCTGAAGCACTGGTAATCAAATGGGCAATATAGCCACCAGTACAACTTTCAGCGGTAGAAAGGGTAGTACCACTCTTTTTCAATAATTGGGCTACCACGGATTCCATAGTTTCGTCTTTGTCCGTGACTAAGTATTCCCCAACCGCTTTTTTCAGGGTTTCAAAATATTGGGCAACTTCATGTTGCAACAGAGTCTTCTCATAACCAAAAGCACTAAGCCGCAATCGCACCATGCCATAATTGGGTAGATAGGCCAGTTTAATATGTTCAGGCAAAGCAGCTTCTTCTTTGGCAATTCTTTCTGCTAAAAAGGATTCTCCAATGCCATAAGTCAATAAGGTCTGATGTTCAAGGAATCCGGTTTTAAAATAAGTAGGCAATAGGGTTAATACATGATCCTTCATCAATCCCTTCATTTCATGCGGAACACCGGGTAGGGAGATAAAAACCTTACCCTCTTTTTCAAACCACATGCCAGGTGCAGTACCTTTTTCATTTTTGAGCACTTTGCAAACATCAGGAACCTCGGCCTGTTTGGCATTGCGCTCAATCATGGGTCTTTTAAGAATTTGCTCAAAAATATGTGTCACATGTGCAAGCGTGGGTTGATCCACCACCATCTTACCCCCAAAATATTCGCAGAGTAAGGGCTTGGTAATATCATCAGCAGTTGGGCCCAATCCACCAGTGATCAAAATAATGGAAGCGCGTTTGGCTTCTTGGTCAAGGGCTTCCCAAATATCTTCCCAATTGTCTCCAACTGCTACGCGATGGGTTACCGGAATCCCAATTTTATTGAGCTCTTGCGCCATCCAGGCACTATTGGTATCAACCACTTGGCCAATCAATAATTCATCTCCAATGGTAATAATGGAAGCCATAACTTTTTCCATAAACATGATTTGGGCTGCAAGTTAAGTGCTAGATTCGCTCAACTTAAAAAAAAGCCATGCAAGAACAGAATTTTCAAAATCATACCCGTTTGGTAACCCTTTATCACAAGATTACCTATCCAGTTTTATTAGCAGTATTAGTAGGCGCTGGAATTAACCTTGGCAATAGTTCTGCTGACAATTTGTATTCCGCTTCTCTAATTTTTGTATTAGCCTTAATTGTATCTATAACCTTGTATTATGCCCGAGGTTTTGCCCTAAAAGCCAATGACCGCGCCATTAGAGCCGAAGAAAATTTCAGACATTTCATGTTAACAGGTAAGCCCTTGCCGCTAGGTTTGAAACTGTATCAAATTGTGGCTTTGCGTTTTGCTTCTGACGAAGAACTTCCTGGATTGGCACAACAAGCAATAGCAGAAAAAATGGGTCAAAAAGCCATTAAAGCTGCTATCAAGAACTGGAAGGCCGATTATGAAAGGGTCTGAAAAAAAGGTTCCAATTTAGACTTGAATTGGGGTGGCATGGCCACTCTTTTCATGGTAGCAATATCAATAAAGTATAAAGTTACTTTCCCGGTGGTAAGTAACTTTTTCTTTTCATTAAAGACCTCGTGGTAAAAACTAATCTGGTGTTTATCCGGCAATTCTCTCAACTGGGTTTTAATGGTAATTAAGTCATCGTAGTGTGCTGGACGCAGAAAATTGGCCTGCATTTCTACCACTGGCATTTTCACGCCCATGGCTTCCATGTCTTTATAAGTAAATCCTAGGTCACGGATGCATTCCGCCCTGCCAACTTCAAAATACTGGGCATAATTGCCATAATAGACAATATCCATCTGGTCTGTCTCTGCATATCTGACCCTAATCTGCGTGCTGTGTTCGTACATAATTCCCAATTTGTTGACAAACTTACACCCCTTATCTGTTTTTCCACAAAACTTGGAACGGTGTTTGCATCACTTACACGAATCATACCTTTAAATACTTTTACTTTTTGTTTAGAAATAAAGGGAAACCTTTGTTCAAAGCCTGATCCCAATATGAAGCCATTGATCCGTATAATGTTAGTCCTTTGCCTTTGGGTAGGACAGCTTAATCAACTAGGGGCACAGTCAACCGCTATTTACAATGATCCAGACGCTAGTTTTAAACAGGCCAAGGATTGGTACCAACAAGAACAATTTGGCTTGGCCTATCCCTTGTTTAAATGGTTGAGTCAAAATGACCATCCGGCTAGCCAAGTTCCAGACCAATTAAAAGCAGAGTCCCAGTTTTATGCCTTGGTTTGCGCACTCAAACAGCAGGACAAAACCCAGGAAAATGCGGCATTGGAATTTGCTTCTATGAATCAGCAAAAACCATTGGCGCAAAGAATGCACTATCTTTTGGGGGAATACTTTTTTCAACAACAAGCTTTTGCAAAAGCACAGGAACAATATGAACAAACGGGCATTGCTAATCTTTCCAATGCAGAAATTGCCAGTTTAAAATTTCATCAGGCATATGGTTATTTTGTGATGAAAGATTTTAACAAAGCCAAGCCACTATTCAATACGGTTAGACAGTTAGAACAGGATCCCAATTATATAGAAGCCAATTATTACTATGGCTTTATCTGTTTTTACGAGAAGGATTATAAGGAAGCATTAGCGGGATTTAGAATATCTGAAAAAGATTCACGCTATCAATTGGTAGTGCCATTTTATCTTTCTGAAATCTATTATTTCAACGGACAAACAGAATTGGCTTTGCAAACTGCCCAACAGGCTTTGTTAAAAGGTGGTCAGTTTTATGATTTGCAAATGAGACAGTTGGCTGGTCATATTTTGTTTGAACAAAGATCTTATGACAAAGCATTGCCTTATTTGAAACAATATGTAAATGGCACTGAAAAAGTGCGTAGAGAAGACATCTATGAATTGTCTTATTGTTATTATGAAGCATCAAATTGGCCTAGTGCCATTGAAGGCTTTAAACAATTGGGCGGCGGGGCCGATTCCTTGGCACAGAATAGCATGTACTTATTGGCCAATGCCTATTTGAAAATCAATGACAAGAACAATGCAAGAAATGCCTTTCAATTCTGTGCTGCCAATAATAGCAACGCGCTTCAAAAAGAAGTAGCCAGTTTTCACTATGCAAAACTATCTTACGATTTAAATTTCATGGACCTGTCTTTGAAAGAATTACAGGCTTTCATGGCCAAGTATCCTACATCTGTTTACCTGCCAGAAGCCAGAGAATTATTGGTGAGCACTTTGAGTCATTCCAATAATTTTAAAGATGCCTTGGTCTTGTATGAACAAATTCCCAATAAAACAGAAAGCCTCAAGCAACTCTATCCTTCTTTGGTATTTGGCAGGGCAGTAGAGCATGTAAATGACCAACAATTACTCAAAGCAGATTCCTTATTTGGTATTATTGAGCAATTGCCCAATAACAATCAGCAATTGGCCTTGAGTCAATTTTGGAGGGGAGAAATTGCTTATAGAATGGGCAAAAATGAAGCAGCCGTTATTGCGTTGAGTAGTTATTTAAAAAATCCTAGAACCAATGGACAAGCAACCGTTCTAAATGCACAATATAGTCTTGGCTATGCCTTATTGAAAATGAATAACTATGCAGCTGCCAAAGCTAATTTTGAACCAGTTGCCAATAGGGCATCAGCAGGCTCAAGTGCTATTGAACAGGATGCTTTTTTACGCGTAGCTGATTGTGAGTTTATGCTCAGGTCTTATAAAACGGCATTAAAATCTTACGAACAAATCATTGCCTGGCAATTACCTGCTGCGGATTATGCAGCATTTCAAAAAGCCATTATTGCAGGTGCTTTAAATAAGCCAGCAGATAAGTTGAATCAATTAGACCAGTTTCAAAACCAATACCCACGCTCAGCTTTGTTAGCCGATGTGCAAATGGAAATTGCCAATACGCAAATGTCTAGTGAAAACTATGCTGCTGCTGTTACTGCTTTAGAAAAAATCTTGAACAATTCTAAAGCAACTAACTATCATCCTGAAGTATTGCTCAAATTGGGTGTGGCCAATTTTAACTTAGACAAGAACACAGAGTCCTTGGATTATTTTAAACAATTGGTCAAAAAATATCCCAATGCACCTCAAAGTAATGATGCAGTTGATTATATCCGCAACCTGTTTGTAGCCAAGCAACAACCTGGTGATTATGTCAGTTTCATGAAAGAAAATGGTAAAGACGTTTCTAATAATGAAGCAGATTCCTTGAGTTATAAATCGGCCATGATTCGTTATGAGGCAAAAGATTTTGTAAGTGCCCAACAAGGCTTTGAAGCTTATTTAAAAGGTTTCCCACAGGGACGCTACCAAATGGAAGCCCATTATTTTACTGCTGAAATTGCGTTAACCAATAAAAACAATCCCCTTGCTTTGCAACAGTATCAAGCGGTGGCTGATCAAGCTCCCAACCGATACGCAGAGAGAAGTAGTTTGCAAACTGCAAGAATCCTCTATTTTGACAATAAGGATTATACCGCTGCTGCCAAATACTTTGGACTGTTAAAGTCTATGGCTACGCAGCAAGAGAATAGATTAGAAGCCATGCGCGGATTATTGCGTTGCCAATTCAAAACAGAACAATGGCAACAAGCTGCACCTAATGCCCAGGAATTATTGGCGGAGAAAGGCATTGCAGCTGACGATAAAACCATGGCTAACCTAGTCTTGGCTAAGAACAACCAATTACAAGAATTATGGTTACCCGCAACGGAAGCTTATAAAACGGTGATTGCCGCAGGACGTTCAGAATGGGCCGCAGAATCACAATATAGATTGGCCGAGATCCAGTTTAAACAACACCGATTACCTGAAGCTGAAAAAGCCGCATTTGAAGTGATCAAAAAATGGGGTTCTTATGAAGCTTGGGTAGCCAAGTCTTATTTACTCTTGGGTGATATTTATTTTGAACAAAAAGACCTGTTTAACGCAGAAGCCACTTTTAAGAGTATTGTAGATAATGCAAGCACCCTAGCCGTTAAAAAAGAAGCCCAATTAAAACTGGACTTAGTGTTGGTAGAAAAAAATAAGACAAATAAAATTGAACAGCAGTAAACTAAATATATGTCTATCCTAAAAAAAATATTGTGCTTGCTGGTGTTGCTCATTTCATTTGCTCCATTGCTAGATGCACAGAAAAAGAAAACATCTACAAAGACCACAAAGAGCAGCAAACAAAAAAGCAGTTCTAAAAAGACGTCTTCTAAGAAATCCAGTTCCAAAAAATCAACTAAGAAGTCTTCTTCAAAAAGCAGCAGCAAATCAACGGCTAGCAAAAAAGTAAATTTAAATGAGGCGGATGATATAGCTGCAACCTTGGCAAGAGAAGCTTTGGAAGATACCAGCCATCCTAAAGAAGTAGTCATTACTTCTGCTTTTAAACCTTCTTTAAAAACGGCTGCTAAAATAAATTTTACTGCAGCAACCCCTTTGGCAGATACGGCTAGGTTGCAATTATTATATAGGGTACCAGCGCAAAACCTTTTCTTTTCATATCAACCAGTTCCTATCAAGCCCATCGCCATGGCTTCGGATTCCATAGAGCCTTGGAAGAATAGCCGCTATGTGAAAGTAGGGGTGGGTAATTTTAGTACTCCCTTTGCAGAAATGGGTTTGTCATTTGGAGATGGTGTTACAAATACTGTGAGTATTCTGGCCACGCATTTGTCTTCAAAAGGCAATATTGCTTTTCAGGAATTTGGCAAAAACAAATTATCCGTCTTAGCCAATTTTCAAACCAAAACAGCACATGATTGGACAGCCCATGCTTTTTTTGACAATAGCAGGCAATACTTATATGGCTTTCAACCTGCTACCATTCCTTATACCAAGGATGATTTATTGCAAAGATTCAATACCCTGGGTTTTGACCTGAGCATGCACAACAAAATGTTAGGAGAGAACGGATTTAGTTATCAACCCAAGATTGGTTTCAGGCATTTTTCAGACAATCACCAATCCAGTGAAATTAATTTTATAACACAATTACCCTTTACAAAAGCCTTTAGTAGGGTATCTGCGTTTAAAATGGGATTGACCGCAGATATAGCTGCTTATAAAACACCCATGATTCCCAATAGTCTGAATATACAGAACAACTTGTTTTATGTAGATCCCAGTTTTGAATTTAAAACGCCCAATCTACGTTTGAATTTGGGGGTGATTCCAAGTTGGGATAATTCAGCTTTTAAAATGTTACCTAACCTGACTGCGGAAGCAAGCATAAAAGAAACGGGTATGACGGTTGAATTGGGTTGGAAGGGTAGCTATCAAAAGAATGGCTATAGAACCTTGGCTGAGTTTAATCCCTATATAGACAGGCCAGATACGCTTTGGAATACACGTATAGCCGAACAGTATTTAGGTTTAAAGGGTTCATTTGGCAATCATTTTAGTTTTGCGGGCAGGGTGTCTTTTATGCAGTTCTTTAACCAACCCTTGTTTGTCAATACTTTTTCAGACGGAAGAGCTTTTAATATTATCTATGATAGCAGGGTAGAAGCACTAAGAATCAAGGGAGAGCTGGGTTATAGGGTTCAAGAACAGTTTTCATTAATGGCGGGTGTAAATATTACCCAATACACCAAGCTTTCTACCAATGACAAGGCTTATGGATTGGTTCCTATGGAATTAACAGGCTCATTAAAGTGGAAACTGCTCAAAGACCTACAAATTAAGGCCGATGTTTATTTTAGAGACGGGGTGCCTTATTTGTCAAAATCTTTGGTGAGTCAAAAGCTGGATCCCGCAGCAGACCTGAATTTGGGCGCAGAATTTACCGTTTTGCCCAGGCTCAATATCTGGTTCCAAATGAATAATTTACTCAACAATACTTATCAACGTTGGAACCAATATGAAGTGTTGGGATTCAATGTTTTGGGAGGAGTTGTATATTCGCTGCAGTAAATTTGTTTTTCATGCACCAGTATTTGTTGAAATACCTTGTTTTACATAAGCAATTACCCCTTCCAAAAGTGGGTGTATTCAGCATTGAACAGGTTAGTGCTCAAATTGATTCTACCAACCACTTGCTCTATCCACCTTCACAGGTTATTAGATTTAGCCAAGAATCCGTAGCTGCAGACAGGCATTTTTATGATTTTATTGTCAATGAAACGGGTTGGGAACTGGTAGACGTGATGCGCAATATTCAAAAATTTGCACAACAATTACTTACCGATGCTCAGGACAAACACGGCGCTATTTTAGAAGGAATTGGTACTTTGAAAAAAGAAGCTGATGGGCACTTGATGTTTTTTGCAGACCGTCCTTTAGACTATTTATTTTCTCAGGTAAAGATTGATAAATCTATTAGCTTGGCCAAAGCGGCTACCCTAAAACAATCTTCATATAAGGCCAAGGAGCTTGAAGGAGACGAGTTAAGAGAATTATTGGGTCAAGCTACAGATTCAGACGCTACCGATAACTGGTGGGTCTATGCATTTGCCTTATTACTTTTAGGTGTTGGTGCCCTCTTGTTTTATTACGTTTAGTTTTTGCCTTAGCTCATGGATCAGATAATACATTATCAACAATGCCCAGCCTGTAAAAGTGCTGATATTGAAAAAGCATTAACTGCCAAAGACCATACGGTTTCTGGTGAAAATTTTGAAATCTGGCATTGCAATCATTGTAGTATACGATTCACTCAGGATATTCCAGTCTTGTCTGCCATTGGACCCTATTATCAATCTGAAGAATACGTGTCCCATTCTGATTCTCAAAAAGGACTGATCAACAATTTATACCATCGCGTACGCAACCATACTTTACAAACCAAGCGACAACTATTGCAAACTGTTATAGGTAAACCGCAAGGCGCATTACTAGATGTAGGTGCGGGTACAGGTGCTTTTGCTAAAACCATGCAAGACGCTGGATGGCAGGTGACAGGTTTAGAACCTGATGATACTGCTAGAAAAAATGCCAAAGAATTGCACGGTCTAGATTTGCAGTCTCCTGATCAAATCTATCATTTAGCGGATGCACAGTTTGACGCCATAACCCTTTGGCATGTACTAGAGCATGTTCATGATTTACAAGGCTATTTGGAAAATTTTCATAGGCTTTTAAAGGCAAATGGGAAACTGATCATTGCCGTTCCCAACTATACCAGTAAAGACGCAACTGCTTATGGTGCTTTTTGGGCAGCTTATGATGTGCCTAGGCATTTATACCATTTTTCACCAGCTAGCATGCAAGCATTGGCTAAGTCAAAGGGGTTTCAAGTAGATAGAATGCAACCCATGTGGTTTGATTCAGTGTATGTAAGTATGCTGAGTGAGAAATGCAAAACTGGTGCTACCAAATTAATTCCTGCTCTTTGGAATGGTCTTTTGTCAAATGCAAATGCCATTGTTAATAAAGCTAACTGTAGCTCCGTGATCTATATCTTGTCAAAAACTACTACTTAATTGAACTTGATCTCAAACAGCGCTGGCCAGTTTTTTCCTGTTACATAAAATGTCTTTTTCTCGGCATTGTATGCAATTCCGTTTAAGTAATTTTCATTGATATCAAAGTCAGCGTGCTGATGACTGTTTTTGATTAAATCAATCATATCAGCTCTTGCCTCTACAAGTCCAGTTTTGGGATTGATTTTGATAATATCATTTGTCATCCAAATATTGGCATAAATAGCACCATCTACCCATTCTAATTCATTGATCATAGACACATAAACATTGTTATTGGTAACACCCAATGTGCGTTCTATTTTAAAAGTTTCAGGATTTACAAAATAGAGATTGCTGCCACCTGTGCCAAGGATTAATGACTTACCATCTGTGGTCATGCCCCAACCTTCATAAGGCCATTCAAATTCTTGGGGTAGTTTTTTAAAATTCAGGTCATAGACAAAAACCTTGTGCTCCTGATAAGTGAGTTGATAGATTTTGCCATTTAAAACAGAAATGCCTTCACCAAAATAATCATCACTTAATTTGACGCTTTTTTTAATCTTACCCGTTTTCACATCAACTTGTAAAAGTTTACTACGACCCTTATTTCCAGTACTTTCTAAAAAATCGCCTTCATGTAAGAATAGCCCTTCTGTAAAAGAACTGGTATCATGGGGATACACATTTAACACGGTATAATTGAGTGTTGCTGGTGCAGGAATTGCAGTGGAACTATTGCTATTATCTGTGTTTGTATTATCATTATTGCAAGCAGCCAAACCAAGGGCCAAAACCAAGAGGGAAAATAGTTGCTTCATAGAAATTGATTACTTAAAAATAGGGAAGTTCCGTATTGGGAAAAGGTTAAAAATAGAGTAGCATTAATTCTGCTGCTTTTTCACCCATGATTGGTGTAAGCGCTACTCCCATACCATTACATGCAATGGCTACAAATACATTGTCACTAACCTGACTGAGCAAGGGCTTTTTGTTTTCTGTAAAGCCCATGATGCCACTCCAGTGGTCTTCAATGGTATATTGATAAGAAGGGTGAATATGGTCTTTTAAAAACCTTGTTAGTTTGTTTTTAATTAAATCTGTAACAGCCGTTTCTGTGGTCTGTTCTGTTTCAAAATCTGCATTACGTGCCCCACCCAATAAGATTCTATTGCCCAGATTACGCCAATAATAAAACCCTTCATCAAAATGAAATGTACCAGTAAGTTTTAGACCTTCAATAGGAGAAGTAACTATTACTTGACCCCTTGCTGGAATTATATTTAAATCAGGGAATAGCGTATTACCATATGCATTGGTACAAAATAAGACCTGGTTGCAAGTAAACAATATTTGTTGCGCTGTATGGATAATAATGCCCTGTGGTTTTTTCTCCCAAAACACTACCTCCATGCCATTTAATATGGAAACACCTGCTGCCTGTACTTTTTGAATGAGTGCACTCACCAATTTGCCACTATGCAAACTTCCTTCCAAACTATTTTCTATCATGGCGTCAAACCCAATCATTCCTTTGTCTGCAATGGCGGAATCTATTCTTAAAAAGGTTTGATCCTGATCTGTCAAGTCTTTCAAATGTGCATTTAACTCTGTTATTTTTTCATCCAATTGGTCAAAATGAACATAGTCTTTATTAATGCATTCATAGCCACCACAAGGATCAAATTCCATCTGTGCCATGCCAAAATGCGCTTTGATTTTTTCAATGCCCAAGTAGCGCATTTTAACCACTTCTAAAGTGGTCTCCAAACCCATATGCTCTATATCATGTATAATTTCTGTAGGACTTCCAAAGCAAGCAAAACCGGCATTCCGGGTAGAAGCACCCAAGGGTATAGTATTCCTTTCAAGGATGGTAATTTTTAGATAAGGGTTCTTCTTTTTTAGTTCATATGCCGTCCACAAACCCATCAATCCTCCACCCACTAGGATTACGTCCTGGGTAGAATAAAAACTCTCTTTTTCCCAAACCGATAGATTGCTCATATAACAAAGATAGTTAAATGAAAAAAGGAAGTACCAACAGATACTTCCTTTTATTAGAACATTTTTGAATTATACGTTAAACCTAAAATGCATCACGTCTCCGTCTTTTACCAGGTATTCCTTACCCTCAATGCGCAAACGGCCATTTTCTCTACAAGCTGCTTCACTTCCATATTTTACAAAGTCTTCATAAGCAATTACTTCTGCCTTGATAAAGCCCTTTTCAAAGTCTGTATGGATAACACTAGCCGCTTGAGGAGCTTTCCAACCCTTGTGAATGGTCCAAGCACGCACTTCTTGCACGCCAGCAGTAAAATAGGTATCTAAGTTCAGGAGTTTATAAGTGGTTCTAATCAAGCGATTTAGAGCAGGCTCTACCATCTTGTATTCTTCCATAAACATCTGCTTGTCTTCCTCAGCTTCCATTTCAGCAATCTGTGCTTCAATATTGTTGCACATGATAATTAGTTCCGCACCTTCTTTGGTAACGGCTTCTTTAAGCATGTCTGAGAACTTATTTCCAGTGTGCATGCTGGCTTCGTCTACATTGGCCACATACAAAACTGGTTTGTCTGTGAGCAAAAACAAATCAGCAATGGCGTATTTTTCTTCCTTATCCAAACCCAAGGAGTGAATGCTCTTTCCTTTTTCCAAATGTTCTTTGCAACGGTTCAAGATATCAAATTCGGCCTTGGCCTTGGTATCTGTACCTACGCGAGCCATTTTCTCAACCCTAGACCATTTACGTTCTACTGAATCCAAGTCTTTTAACTGTAATTCAGTTTCAATAATTTCTTTATCGCTAATGGGGTTAATAGCACCTTCTTCTCTGAGTACATTTTCGTCTTCAAAACAGCGAATCACGTGAATAATGGCGTCTACTTCTCTAATATTGGCCAAGAATTTATTACCCAAACCTTCGCCCTTACTAGCTCCGCGTACCAAACCTGCAATGTCTACAATCTCTAACTGAGTAGGAACCGTTCTATTGGGTTGAACCAATTCAGCCAATTTGGCCATACGCTCATCAGGAACGTCTACCAAACCCACATTGGGTTCAATGGTGCAAAAACGATAGTTGCTAGCCTGTGCCTTGGCACTAATACTAACCGCGTTAAATAAGGTTGATTTTCCAACATTGGGTAAACCCACAATTCCTGCTTGTAAAGCCATGTTCAAAATTTTGAGCGGCAAATATAGCCCCATTTGCGCTTTCTTGGGGTTAAAAAACGGCTAGCCCCAATTCTAGAGTACTAGCAGCACTTTGGTTCCTAAAATCTTGTACTGTTTGTCTCTATAAACCACTTGGTATCTTCCTTTTTGAAGGTAGAGATAATAATAGCCGTCGGGCGATGTGGCATAGGTTTGATCAGCTGGAACTAGCAATCCCACTAGTTTGTCACTATATTCTTTTTCGTAAAAAGCCTGTACAAAATACAGGTCTCTGAAAATGGGTTGTACTGCCGTTTCTTTTTTCCATCCATTCATGGTGCTAAATAAAGGCCTTCCATTCTTGAATTTGGTAGGGGGATGGTAAACATAGATATCAAACAAATGGTAGTCAAAAAGGTCAAGCGATTGACCTGCTTTCAATGGTACCATGGGATTATCATATGCAAGTTTTGGAGCATACTGTTGGTACCATAAAGCCCCATAAATGCCATTGCTGCCCTCGGTCATGCCTGTTTGGTCAATGGTTAAGGGATCAATACCTGAGATGATTTTAAAATATGCCGCCATGGGAATTCTACCATCGCTTCCAGCGCCTTCTTCCACATGTCCCTGACCAGCGTGTACCAAGATTTTGGCCTTGGGTTCTTTCTCTAGAATCTGATAGATTTTCTGCGCCTGTGTATATTCGCGTTGGTTCACGGTATGGGTAGCGCTGCTGTCTTCATAAGCCACCAAGGTATAGCCCAATTCCAAAGCTTTGCGTACCAATTCTCCTGCCAAGGGTTCACAGGTATAATGCCCAAGGAGCATATTTACCTGTCTGAGAGAGGCATTAGGGAAGGGGCTAAGGGTTTCCATGGCCAAGTATCTAAAACCTTGTTGGTATAAATCTTCTAACAAAGAAGCGGTAAAAACCCGGTGCTGTGGTTTTTCGTGGGCTTCATTGATCATGACCACTTGTTGGTTCCTTGTTTTTTCAAGGATATAAGTTTTTGCGTCTTTGAAACTAGCACCAGCAAAGGGATTCCCTTGTTTGTTAATGGCTTTTTGTAAGGAATCCGTAACAGGTGAAAACAATTCTATTTTCTCTATTTCTTGAACACCCGCATAGTCTCCAATAAAAGCCAGAGACTGTTTAAGGTCTGCATAATAATCGGCCCTGCCACTTGTTTTAATGAGCCAAGGTTCCTGTTTAAAAGACTTATATAGCGGATATAGATAGTGGAGTTCTTGGTTATGATAAATGCTCAAGTATTGGCTACTGTCAAGTGCCATGCCTTTTTGTACCTGCACATAGTCTTTGAGGTAATTGTAATTCTCACTCCACTGTGCTTTTAAAGACAATTGGGTAAGACAAATCATGACCAACAAGAATAAGGCTTTGCGCATGCGCGATATTTTTTGCAAGATTAAGCTTCTACCTGTTAACATGAACCAAATAATGGAACGGTCAAAAAGCTTTAACAGTTGCTATTTGGTCTTGGCGTATTGAAGCACTATTTCCCATTCTTCTGACTTTACTGTTTGAACAGATAGCCTACCCAAACGAATCAAGTCCATATTGGTGAGTCTGGGGTCTTGTTTGAGTACCTGTAAAGAAACGGGAACTTTGAGTTTTTTATGAGGTTTAAAATCAACCACCAGCCAAGCAGGATTATCGGTGGTAGGATCTTGATATGCTTCTTTTACAACTTTGGCAATACCCACAATTTCCATTCCCTCATTGCTATGGTACCAAAAAGCTAGGTCACCTTTTTTCATGGAGCGGAGGTTATTACGTGCGCCATAATTACGCACTCCGTCCCACATAGTAAGGCCCTCTTGTTCAAACTGTTCCCAACTATATTTAAAAGGTTCTGATTTGATTAACCAATAGTTCATATAAAAAATTCAAAAGTCAAAAGTCAAAAATGAAATAGGAAGGAAAAAATTAAATAATAAAAAAATAAAAGTGAAATACAATCATCTAAACCAATATTAATAGCCACTAGCCAATACATCGGCCAAGTGTAGGGTCTGCATATTGGAACCATGGTTTTGCAAACAACCATTAATATGCATAAGACAACTCATGTCTGTGCTAATCAAATAGTCAGCACCAGTGGCACCAGCATTGGTAATTTTTTGTTCACCCATAGCCACGCTTATGGGCTCAAATTTTACGGCAAATGTTCCACCAAAACCACAGCAGGTTTCTACGTCATTCATTTCTACCAATTCCAAACCGGCTACCTTACTCAATAACTGTCTAGGGCCTTGTTTGATCTTGCATTCCCGTAGTGCGGCACAACTATCGTGGTAAGTGGCTTTGCCTTCAAATTTGGCACCAAGATCATCTATTTTAAGAATGTCTATCAAGAATTCAGAGAGTTCAAAAATCCTGGTTTTGATTTTCTGCGCATGTTGTAAATGGGCAGAATTTTCAAAAAGTTTGCCGTATTCATTGCGCACAAAACCTACACAAGAGGCAGAGGGAGCAACTATATATTCAGCCCCTTCAAAATCATTGAGAAACTTAGTGCAAACTTCTTTTGATTCACCCCAGAACCCAGCATTAAATGCGGGTTGACCACAACAGGTTTGTTGGGCATTATAGATAACCTCGCAACCTGCTTTCTCCAATACTTTAACCATATTAAAAGCAACAGTAGGGTAGAGTTGGTCTACAAAACAGGGAACAAAGATTTGCACTTTCATAACCTTAAAGGTTTATTTCAATTTTCTATTCAAAGCAATCATCTTGATAGCGGTAACAGCAGCTTCCTCACCTTTGTTTCCGTGTTTGCCACCCACGCGTTCTAAAGCCTGTTGTTCATTCTCTAGGGTTAAAACACCAAAGATGACTGGAACATCTAAACTTAAATTGAGTTGTAATACGCCATCGGTTACGGCTTTACACACATAGTCAAAATGCGGCGTGTCTCCACGAATCACCGTACCTAAAGTAATATATGCGTCGGGAGGCGTTTTGCAATAGGCATAATGATTCTTTACAGCAAAGGGAATTTCAAAAGCACCAGGAACAGTCAGTGTTTTACAAGCAATTCCTTGCGCTTTTAAAACGCGTTTAACACCTGCTTCTAGCTTATTGATGATAGAAGCATTCCATTCAGTTTTCACAATAACAACAAAGGCATCCTTGATAACAGGGATGCCTTTGCTTAATGCAGTATTACCTTGAGTAGCCATTAGCTATTAGTCGTTTTTTTCAACACTTAAACGGTAAATGTATTTATCAGCCTGAAAACCTTTGTCGGTTTTAGGGAATTTGGTTTTGATTTCTTTGTATAGATCCAAAGCTTCTTTGTTCTTACCCAAAGTCTCGCTTAATAAAGCAGCACGGAATAGGTATTCAGCAGAATTGGCTTCGTCAGTTTCAAAAGAGTTACCTGCTTTTTTGTAAGAGGCAATAGCGTCATCATTCTGCTTTAATTCAGCATAAGCATCGCCTAAATTACCCAAAGCCAACAATTGAATTTGTTTAGCATCAGTAGAAAAGTCTTTCAAATATTTTACCGCATTACTAAAATCGCCCAAGTGCAAATAACTTACACCAGCATAGTATTTAGCAAGGTTAGCAGTTTTGGTACCACCAAAATTATTGATAATGTACAAAGCACCTTTGCTCTGACCATCGCCATTCAATACTAGGTTAGAAGAATCCATTAAGAAGTAACCCTGAACCTTTACAATAGCGTCAGCAGCTTTGTCTTCTTTTGGTTTAACTATATATTGCGTATATCCAATCCATCCGGCAACAACCACTACAATGGCTACTACTACACCTAAAATGGTTTTGCCATTATGCTGTAAAAAATGTTGTGCTTTTGCTACTGGTTCTTGTTCCAAATGGGTATGCTCTTTGTGATGCTCGCTCATGATTGTATTTTAAAAAAGAATGTGTAAATGGGATTAGTCCACAATAAAGGGATAGCTAGAGTCAATATAAACGTCTTTGTAAACTTCGCTATCATCTGGCCATGGGCTTTCTTCAGCAAATCTTACACTCTCGTCAACTACAGCGTTAATTCTATCGTCAATGGCTTTTAAGTCTTCTTCTGTTCCAAATCCATTAGCCAAAATAGTGTTCTTCACTTTGATAATAGGATCCTGGTCTTTATACTCTTCCACTTCTTCCTTGGAGCGATATTTCTGAGGATCAGATACAGAGTGACCTTTATAACGATAGGTTTTTAATTCCAATAGGGTTGGACCATCTCCTTCACGAGCCCTTTTCACGGCGCGTGCAACAGCTTCGTGAACAGCTTCAGGCGTCATGCCATCTACTTTATCAGCGGGCATTTCATAAGCATCTGCTAATTTGTAAATATCAATTACGTTTGAAGTTCTTTCAATGCTGGTTCCCATGGCGTAGTTATTGTTCTCACAGATAAATACTACGGGCAATTTCCACAACATGGCTAGGTTAAAAGTCTCGTGCAACATACCCTGACGGGCAGCACCATCTCCAAAATAAGTCAAGCATACATTGTCTGTACCCTTGTATTTTTCCGCAAAAGCCAGACCAGCACCAGTACCAATTTGGGCACCTACAATACCGTGTCCGCCAAAGAAAAAGTGTTCAGCGCTAAAAAAGTGCATACTTCCACCCTTGCCTTTAGAGCAACCAGTGGCTT
>NCHJ01000041.1 GCA_002256765.1 Bacteroidetes bacterium 24-39-8 | reverse complement strand
GGCAGGAGCGCTACTATTTTTTGGAGGAACAGCAATTGCATATATTCATAATATCTCTTGTAGACAAGATGTGGTAAGTGCATGGACACAATGTAGAAAGGAGCATCCTATACGTTAATAATAACTAATTCATTTTTTATGAACAATAGAAATCTTATAATTGTTGCTTTGGGGTTAACTACTCTGATAATTTTAGCTTTAGTCAACGAATTTTTCAAAAGAACCCTTCTTATACCAAGTGATTATTATGTAATAGTTTATTGTATCTTTTTAATACTCGTTAATTTCTTTTTATACAGGTATGCAAAAAAGAATGGAAAAGATAAAATATTCTTTAAATGGATTTTAGGGTTTTCTTTGTCAGCAATCCTAATTTATTTTCTTTTAAAATTATTTCTTCTTAAATCCTTCTAAGAATACACGGGCTTCGGGGGTGAGGATGAGTCTACCACTGATGGCGGCGCGGGTGAGTAATAATTCATTCCAGTCTTCGGTGCCTGACCAGAATGCTGTTTTGATTTCTGACATGGCGGCGGGGCTTGAGGCGGCCAGGGTAGTTGCTAGGTTTATGATGGCGGCATCCATGCTGGCTATGTCTTCATGTACGGAGGCATAGAGTCCTTTTTCTTTGGCCCAATGGGCCAATCTAAATCCAGTGGCGTCAATGGCCAATTCATATGCTGCGGATAGTCCTATTTTTCTTTCTACTGCAGGGCCTACAACAAAGGGTCCAATGCCCACGGCTAGTTCAGATAATTTAATGGATGCTTCTGTGGTTCCAAATGTATAATCGCAAGCCGATGCTAGACCAACACCTCCACCAATGGCTTTTCCTTGTACGCGGCCGATGATAAATTTAGGGCAGCTGCGCATGGCATTGATCACGTGGGCAAAGCCGCTAAAGAATTCCAATCCTTCAGCCTCAGTGGAAATTTGTAACAACTCGTCAAAGGATGCACCGGCGCAAAATGTTTTGGCTCCACCTGATTGTAAGATCAACACGTTGCATGAAGCATCGCCCCCGGCAATGGTAACGGTGTTAGCCAATTCTTTTAAAATGGCCGATGGCAATGAATTGTGTTGAGCCGTAAAAAACTCAATCACGCCAATGCCATTGTTTACCTGATAACGAACATAATTTTCCATCTAGTCTTTTTTGGCCACCATGGTTAGAATGGTAGCAATACCGGTGATCTCATTGGTTGCGTCTAAAATCTCTACCAACCATTTTACAATCCCTTTGTCAATATCGGTGATTTCTTTTTTCTCTTGTGCAATTTTTTCTTTGCAGGTGAAACGTACTTGAATGGTATCGCCCGGATAAACGGGTTTGGTAAAACGCAGTTCGTCTATGCCATAGTTGAGCAGGACGGGATTTTTTTCATAACTGTCTACAAACAATCCTGCCGCAGCACTCATGATAAAATAGCCATGTGCCACTTGGCGCTCAAACATGGTTCCTTCAAAATTGGTGCTGTCTAAATGCGCGTAAAAATGATCACCACTGAGGTCTGCAAAACTGTCTATGTCTTCTTTGGTAATCATGCGTGGAGCCGTGAGAATCTGCTCTCCAATGACCAACTCTTCAAAGTATTTGGTAAATGGATGCGCGCCTCCATCAATGCCAGTTGCGCCGGGTTGGTACACTTGGCTAATGGCCGTGATCATATCGGGCGAGCCCTGTATGGCTACTCTTTGCATATAGTGCTTTACACCGCGTAGTCCACCCATTTCTTCTCCACCACCAGCGCGGCCTGGACCTCCGTGCACCAACAAGGGTAGGGGTGATCCGTGTCCGGTATTTTCTTTTGCGCAAGCGCGATTTAAAACAAGGATCCTTCCATGGTAGGTTCCCGCTCCAATAGTGTAGTCTCTTGCAATGGAAGGATCATTGGTCACCACCGATGAGACCAAGGAACCCTTGCCCAATTTTACCAATGCAATAGCTTCTTGCAAACTATTATAAGGCATGAGCGTTGACACGGGACCAAATGCTTCTACCTCGTGTACTTCATTACTGCTCATGGGTTGTGGATTCATCAACAAGAGCGGGCTCATAAATGCACCAACTGTTGCATCTGCGTCTACCACTGATACACTGTCCATGCTACCATAAATGATTTGTGAACTGGCCAATAGTTTCTGCACTTGTTCGCGCACTTCATTGCGTTGGCTTTGTCCGGCCAGTGATCCCATGCGCACGGTTTCATTCAAGGGATTACCAATGACGGTTTGCGCCAAAGCCTTACCCAGTGCTATTTGTACGTCTTCTATTTTATTTTCAGGAACAAAAATTCTACGGATGGCCGTACATTTTTGTCCGCACTTGGTGGTCATTTCTTTGCGCACTTCTTTGATAAACAAATCCCATTCCGGCATCTCTGGGGTAACATCTGTTCCCAGAACAATGCTGTTTAGTGAATCTGCTTCCATAGTAAAGGGCACATTCTCTTTCAAGACCACGGGATGCGATTTGAGCATGAGCCCTGTAGTGGCTGATCCGGTAAATGTGATAATATCTTGAGACTGTACATGGTCTAATAAATCGCCTGCAGAACCGCAGAGCAATTGCAAAGCACCATCTGGCAAAATACCCGATGCGGCAATTTCTTTAACCACTGCTTCGGTTAAAAAGGATGTAACCGTTGCGGGCTTCACCACGGCGGGTACACCAGCCAATAAGTTCACGGCAATTTTTTCTAGCATACCCCATACCGGAAAATTAAAGGCATTGATATGCACGGCCACCCCTTCTTTGGGAATCAACAAATGGTGTCCCATAAAAGTATTGGCCTTGCCCAGTGAATGGTGCTCTCCGTCTAAACAATAGGGTTGGTCTGGGAACTTTCTGCGTAGTGATGCATAGGCAAACAAATTGCCAATCCCGCCTTCTATGTCTACCCAACTATCGGCCTTGGTAGCCCCGGTTTGATAACTAATCTGATAGAATTTGTCTAAGTGCTCGCGCAGGTGTAGCGCCAATGCACGGAGCATTCTTCCGCGCTCGTGAAAACTCATGGCTCTGAGCGCTGGATTGCCCTTTTGTCTGGCGTAATGCAGTATGGAGGCCATGTCCAGACCTTTTGTACTCGCCGTTGCGATGGCGTTTCCTGTTACCGCATTAAAGAGGGCTTGACCATCGCCATCGCCCCTCACCCATTTGCCCATCACATAATTTTCCAATGCTGCCATAGCTATCGTTTGGGCAAAGCTAACGATTGATAGGTTTCAGAAATCATGGGTTTGTTACAAAAATGTTGGAATTGGGGATTGGCAACAAGCGGAGAGTCAAAGCCGCCAAGCTTTAGTCGTAATGCTTAAAACCTATTTTATTTCGAATTTTTGGTTTTGTTTCTTTTTCAATAAGTTCTTTAAGTACAGTAAAAATATTCTCAATGTCTTTACTGTTTCCTTTTATTTCTTTTTCAAGTTTGACAAGCTGTAATAAGATTTCTTTATGTGTAAGTGCATATTCTCTCATTTTTACAAAAACCCTTACCACTCTTAAATTTACTTCTATGGCTGTCTTGCTATTTAAAATACAGGAAAGCATGGTGACGCCCTGTTCTGTAAAGCAAAATGGCGCAGCACCACCAAAATAACTTTTTGATGGTATCACATTTTGTGATACCAAGTGGTCAATTTCTTTACCAATCATTTCAAACATAAAATCTTTAGGGAACCGCTCAATATTTCTTTTTACAGCCTGTTTTAGTATCCTCGTTTCGATTCCATACAGTTCGGCCAGATCTCTGTCGAGCATTATTTTTTCGCCCCGTACTACATAAATACGGTTTAATATTTTTTGTTCTATCACTAACGCCTGTAATTCCTTCTTTGCCAATATTTATGCAAATTGATTTGTCTCAAAATAGAAATGTGAGTATAAAAATTATGAATGCCAAGTTTAAAAAAGTTTGACTAACTAGTCCTCTAAATTCCTTTTTGGTGCTATTTAGTTTCTTAGTCTTAGTTAAATAAACTAATTCCAAGAGAACAAGAAAGTTTGAAGCAAAAAGAATCACAGGTATCCAAAACATTTGTTCGTTGTTTGAAAACCGTTTTATAACTGAAAATACTATGTAAAAAACAACTGTTAGAACAATAGTAATTTCTAATGCTTTTGGAACTAATTTTCCATCTAATATTTCGTTGTAATTTTTTTTCATAGTGACTTACAAATTTTATCACTGATTAATATTAATAATTTAAACAACAAAATGCAATAGAAAAAGTAACAGTTCACTAAAATTATTTTAGTCTCTACTTAATTAGATTATTTGAGAAAAATTTATAAAAACATACAGTCACCATAACATCCCCCAAATTAACGGACTATCGCCGCTCAAGAGTTGTGTTTTCTGAGCGGCCTTTCTGGAGCGGTGCCGGAGGCAGGGCAATTAGCAGCAGCGCTGCTTTTTGACCAGCTCCAGGGTAGACGCGAAGGAAATACAACTTTGAGCAAGCGCGAATCACGGCATAACATTGTGACCGTCTATAATTAAATCTTGAAGAAACTAGTATACAATTGTCACCGACCCATTAATGATCTCCAATCCGTTTTTGGGATTGATCACATAGTAGTAAGTGCCCACGGGAAGGGCTTTGCCATTGAGCTTGCCGGTCCATTCGGTGGCGTAGCCCAGAGAAGAAAATACTTTTTGACCGTAGCGGTTAAAGACATCAACGGTGGCGCCGGGATAAGTGTCAAGATACGGAATGCGCCAAGTATCATTGACACCATCGCCATTGGGCGAAAAAGCATTGGGCACTTGAGGGGCTTTGAGCACTTCAATAAAAATGTCATCCTTCACCGTGCAGCCACCCAAATTAGAAAGCGCTAATTGGTAAGTAATATCAACCAAGGGTTTGCTATTGGGAACAGCAGCAGTATCAGAATCCAAATAAGTTGATGGGGTCCAGAGATAACTAAGCCCAGTGCCATAAACATAGAGTGGTTTCAAACTGGCTTGACCATTTTGCAAAACTTTTAAATCAGGACCAAGGTCTAATTTGGGATAAGGATACACGGTGATGGTTTTAAGTGCCGTATCACTCACACAACCCTGTGCATTGACAATATGCAAAGCCACTTGTATGTTACCACTATCGCGGAACAGCTGCGATGGATTTTGAATGCTGGCCGAATTGCCAGCAGAAAAATCCCAGACCCAGGTGCTGATAGCGCTGGTTTTACCATCACTAAGATCTGTAAACTGAATGGCGTCATTGATGCAGATGATGGTATCCGATGCGCTAAAATTTGCTTTGGGTTGCGGATAAATACTGGAGATAATCTTAGTGCTACTGTCTACACAATTATTATTACTACGCACAATTAATTGAATAGGATAAGGACCCACTGCGCTAAAGCGATGGATAGGATTGGGTAATGTGCTAGAGCTAGCATCATTGGGATCATTGAAATTCCAACGATAACTCAAGAGTGCAGTTGAACCATCGCTGATGCTAGTGCTGCTAGTGAATTGACCTCTACCATCTGGCAAACAAATTTGTGGAATGCTAAAATCAACAACGGGAAGTGGGTTCACTTTTATGGTCTGTGTGTTGAGTGCACTTACACAACCACTATCTGTGGTTACGCGCAAACTAGCCGTAAAATTATTGGCAGCTGCATAAGTATAAGTATAGTCATTGGCATTGTTACGCACAGCGGTATTGCCATCTCCATAAACCCAATTGCGTTGTACAATATTGCTGAAATTAGCTATAGAACTATCTGAAAATAGCAGTGCATTTTTTTCACAAAGTGGAGAAGCCACACCCCATTTAGCAACAGGGCTTGGCCATACTTGAATGGATTGTGT
This sequence comes from Bacteroidetes bacterium 24-39-8, assembly GCA_002256765.1. Lineage (GTDB taxonomy): Bacteria > Bacteroidota > Bacteroidia > Chitinophagales > Chitinophagaceae > Sediminibacterium. Next base: position 16,516 of record NCHJ01000041.1, on the reverse strand, counting down.
GAGTGAATCCTTACATCCCTTGGCCGATGTTTGCATAAACTGAATAGGATAAACTCCCACACCAGCAATAGCTGGATTAAATACACCCGCTGCACTTACACCCGTTCCGGTGTAGTTGAAAGTTCCTGTAACGGCACTATTATAACTGGTTTGCAAAATGGCTCTGGGAGCGGCTTCCAGACAAATGCTGGGCATGATGCTAAAGCCTACTTTGGGGCTTTGATTCAGCGTGATCACCTGAGTACTAATATCGGCGCAAGCACTGGCGCTTCCTGAAAATGCTTTGAACTGTATAGAGATGGGTTTGCTTACCGGACTTTGAAAATTGCCGTAGCGATACGCATAAACCTTGTTTAAATAAGGATCATCATCTATTGTTTTAACTGATGGTGCATTAAGAAAATCCCAAGTAATTTCTACCCTTGTTACCGTACCAAAATCTACGGTAGATGTATTTTGAATGCGCACAGAATCATTGCTGCATAGTGCTGTTGGTTGCAACACTACAAACTGACTCTTGGGCACAGAACCATTGACAGTAAAGGTTTTGGTGAGATTGCTCACGCAGCCGTCTTTGGAACTTACGGTTAAGGATACTAGATAATCCGCAGACTTATTATACTTGACTGCAGGGTTTTGTAAAGTACTTGTGAGTGTATTTGGTCCCGGTGTAATGGCTGGTGTGCCAGCATTAAAATTCCAGAGATAGGTCATCTGTGCAGCGGTTCCATCTGCAATAGTGGTAGTGTCTGTGAAGAGGGCAGAAGCATCGCTCAAGCAAACTTTCGGAAGTATGAAACCTACCACTGGCTTGGGGTGCACGGTCACATTAGTGGTCACAGTATCACTCAAACATCCTTTGTTTGACTCCACCAATAATTGAACGGGATAAGTGCCCCATGCGGCAAAGCTTTTGGTAAAAGTTCCACCACCGGTAGTATCCTTGGTATTGCCATCTTTAAAATTCCAATACCATCGCGCAAGCCCACTGGTATTGGCTATTGACTGATCTGTAAATGAAAATAATTGGTTCTCGCAGGCTGGTGCAGACACGGTAAATACAGGAACGGGTTTGGCATATAAAGAGACAGTACTGCTCACATTGGGTGCACCTGTTAGGGATGCAGCTGTGCAAGAATTGGCATCGGTAATACTCAATAAGGTATAAGTAGTTTGTGCCGTTGGCGATACGGCAAGTGTATATGGTGCAGTAACAATAGTAAGCGTATCTGTTTTGAAACCATCGGTATAACCCACACGCCATGGTGCCGTACCTGTTGGTGTTAGGATCAAATTTTTGGTTTGTCCCTGACAGATAGAATCATTGGGTGAGATAGTGATGGTGGGTGCTGGATGTACGATTAAGTCAATGCTGTCTCTGAAAACACCGCATCCCAAAATATTCATAGCCACACTATACAATCCGCTATTACTGGTGTTGGCATTGGGGATACTGGGATTATAAATGGTACTGCTAAATCCATTGGGCCCTGTCCATTGATACGTAGCACCAATGACTTGAGATACTTGGAGGTTGATATTGCTGCCCGCGCAGGTAAGTCCTGCAATTTGAGGGGACAAAGTTGTCTGCGCGTAGTTGGAAAAATATCCCAATACGTTTCCGGTACTAGTTGATCCATTTAAGAATCCTAAGTGAAACAAACCACTGGTATTGGATACGGTGGTGTTTACGCCATCGGGAATCAGGGTATTTAAATTGGGTAAGTTACCCGTACTAATTTTTGCATACATCCATTCTCCATTGGTACCTGGAACGGCATTGAACATAGACCCCGTAATAATATTAGTTTGCCCATCTAATAGAAAACCATTGATATCAGTGGCTTTGCAGAGTAGGTTTAGATAAAATGGGGTATTGACAGATCTAACAAAAGACACTAAGGAAGATCCCGTGCAACGGATACTAGGCAAATTAGTAGCAGCCATTTCACAACCAATTCCTGTTACCTGATTTAGATAAACGGGGTTACTGGTTTTTACATAAGCACTGGGTTGATTCAAAACACCTTCATAGACCTGACCTCGGTTGAGCGTGGTTACTTGGGTGCCATTGACAAATACTTGGGTACCATCAGTAGTGGCTAGCACATAAAAATAGTCTCCAAAATCTGGACTAAAAGACAACTCTCCTTTAATAATCACAAACTCATTACCATTGGCTTCTTCAGGAATAATTTGGTCTCCTACCAGATCGCGGCAGCCCGTGGGTGGTCCAATAGAATCATCATAAACTGTAATAGTAATCAGTTTATTGGCGGTAACCGTACTACCCACTAAATGATTGGGTCCGTCTTGATTCAGTGCATTTACGGAATAAGTTTCTCCCTTGTTCAGGGTTACACTAAATTTTACACCTGCACTATGACCAACTGCCTCCTTGCTTGGTGTGATTTCTACTACCGTATTGTCTTCAGTAGCTACCACTACAAATCCATTTTTGGGGACAGGGGTATAGTTGCCATTTGCAAAACGATTTTGCCCGGGAATCATAAATGCTTTTCCCTTACTGATATTTCCTTTGAGTGCAAAGATTTCTGGGTTAAAAGCAGAAGCCCCTGGTTTACCCTGCATTTCATAGTAAGCAGAAATATTGCTAGTAGAAACCACTTTGAGGGCATTGTTCAAAACCGTATTTACTGGCTTTGTTTCTATCTGGTTTAAAAAACTAGTAAGATTGGCGGAGAATGCGGAGTATGGGTCTAAGTGTACCGGTATTGGCGCAAAACTTGGATTGGCAGGCATGGTAATCAAAATATCTGCCGGGCTAGCATAACTTGACAAACGCATGATAATGGGTGAATTGCCATGACCTGCAGTAATAGCTGGTGCCCCAAACCAAAATGCCGTATCGGTTTGCGCGTTTGATGTTAGTGACATCAAAGCTGCTATGAACAATAAGCCAAGTGATTTGCAAGCATTCATGGATAATGGAAGGCCCTATTTATTCCACGAATTTAATTTTTAAAACCCATAAACAGTTGTTATTGTTTGTCTCTGGTCCATTGTTCCCATTGTTTAAAATAATGGGCTCCCCAAAAATCGTATCGCGGCTGCATGTTTTGTTTTAAACGATTGCGAAAATCGTCTAGGTTTTTCTGTTCCGCTGGCGTCCACAAAGATTCACTCAATGCGGTCATACGAGGGAAGATCATGTATTCTACTTTGGTGCCATAACCCATGTATTCTGTCCAAACATTGGCTTGACCTCCAATAATGTATTGGTCCAATTTAGCATCGCGCAAAGCGGCAGGAACGGGGTCATATTGGTACACAGAATCCATGGTATTGTAGCCGTGTATGGCCAATGAATCATTGGGATCATGTGATTGGTAATGGTCAAAATAATAGGGCTTGCCCGGTGTCATGATTACGCGGTGTTTGAGTTTTCCCGCTTCAATACCTTCCTTAGCACCTCCCCAGTTCATCACTATGGCCGATGTATCTAGTTCTCCTTCCAAAATCTCATGCCAGCCAATAACCTGTTTGTTTTTTTCTTTTAAGTATTTGGCTGACTGACTAATAAAATAGGTTTGCAATGCGTGCTCGTCTTTGAGCCCTTTTTCTTTCATAAATGCTTGTGAAAAAGGGTCTGCCTTCCACCAAAGTTTGCTACACTCGTCTCCACCCACATGTATATACTTTGAAGGGAAGAGGTCTGAGATTTCATGGAAGATGGTTCTCAAGAAAGTAAATGTTGCTGGTCTTGGTGCCAACACATTATTCTGTCTATTGTACATGCCCCAGGTAGTGGCCACATTCCAAGTGGTATCAGGTTTGGTACTGAACTCGGGGTAAGCGGTGATGGTTGCGCGGCTATGGCCAGGTATGTCTATTTCTGGAATCACTTCAATGCCGCGCAATGCTGCATAAGCAATCACTTCTTTGACTTCTTTTCTGGTATAGAATCCGCCATAGCGCGTGCTGTCATAGCGCGCGGGTGTATCCTTGAAATGCCCTATCAGTGTGGCATTGCGCCAAGAACCAATGCTATTGAGTTTGGGATAAGAAAGGATTTCTATGCGCCATCCTTGGTCGTCTGTTAAATGCCAATGAAACGTATTGAACTTGTGAAAAGTTAAATAGTCAATATATTTTTTGATGAATTCCAGTGGGAACATATGTCTTACCACGTCTAAGTGCATACCCCTGTATTCAAATCTTGGGTAGTCTTTGATGGCTACAGCTGGTACTTCAAAACTGCTGCTTTTTTGTAAGGGGCAGATTTGCAAAAGGGTTTGAATAGCGTTCACCAAACCCCTAATGTCTTTAACGGTGATCTTGATTTCATTGCCCTTTGATTCCAACAGGTACATTTCTGCCTTGTCTATTTGGGTTGGGTCTTCTTGGATCAAGAGATAACTGCCTGATTTTGGAACCTGTTTGTTAATGCTCAATTGCAATCCTGTTTGTTGCTTCAAACTTGCTTGCAAATACTGCAATTGCGCCTGATACTTAGCTGGCCCAACAATTTTAGAACTTGCGTCTAGCTTTACACCGGCAGTTGCGAGGCTTTGATAACTAACGGGTTTTGGTATAATGGGATTGGTTTGAGCCATCACTTGTATACCAATACATAAAGACAGTAGAAAATAGAGCAATCGCATGTGATACTTTTTGATTATCCCAAGAACTGAATGGTCTTGGTATCTAGTGCAATAAAAATAATTTCGTTTTTTTGAACATGTCTGTTCAAAGTATGGATATAGATAATGGTGTCTTCCACCACCAGTTCTAATTCAAAAAATCCTACCATGAATTGAATGTTGCGCACTTGTGCGGCCACACCATGATCCACGCTTGCTAGTTTAAAATTCCCTGGCCGCACAAAAATTCTCTTACCCAATGGTGCTGTTCCACTATAAGGTAAAAGCAGGTCTGCAATATGCGGTGGTAGAATTTGGTACTTGCCCAAGAGTGCTGCTGTATAAGCGTTTGTGGGGTGTTGGTATACTTGCTCTGGTTCGCCTGACTGCACTATTTTTCCGTGTTGCATCAGCATCACTTGATCAGCCCATGGCAAAATATCGGTTGGGTCATGTGAAACCAAGAGACAGGTAATTTGTAAGGTTTCACCTATCTCTCTAATTACATCCTTCAGGATATTTTTATGAATCAAATCCAAATTGGAATAGGGCTCGTCTAGCAAAAGCAATTTGGGCGAGCCTATGAGTAATCGCGCAATGGCAATGCGTTGTCGCTCTCCACCTGATAATTGATCTGTTTTGCGCTTGACCAAATGGTTGATCATACAAACTTCAAAAATGGCGTTGGCCATTTCATCGCTAAGCTTATTGGCATAAGACAATAATTCTTCTACTCTATAAGAATTGCGGAGTTCAAAATGTTGAGAGAGATAAGCAATATCTGGATGACCAGGTACCAGTCTAAATTCTGGGCCTAGCACGTGTTTGTCCTGGAAAAAGATCATACCGTCACTGGGTTGTTCCAACCCAGCAATCATTTTGAGTAGACTACTTTTTCCTGATCCGGTTTCTCCAGCAATGGCCAGTTTTTGAAAAGGTGCTTGGGTAAAGCTCACAGCATCTACTACGGGTTTGCCGTTCTGTAATTTGCTAATATTGTTTACCTCTAAAAAGCCCATGCCTCAAAGATAGGCAAGCGCTGCCATCTTTCTTTATTTGCTAATTACGATGCTGGTTGGGGTTGGACCTCCAATACCTGCTGCATCATTAGCACGCTTCAAAGCTTCTTGCACTTGGGTAAACACGTCTCCAAAATTGGCTTCCAAGGTAAATGGTCTTAGACCCAAGGTTACACCACCTGCTATGCTGATCACGCTTACAGTTGGGGCTGGATCTTTTAATACCAACGGATGCGCATTCATTACTTCTAGGGCAATGGCTTTGGCTTGGTCAATATTGGTATCGCCAGCTAAGAGCACGTTAATGTCTACGCGCAAGCTGCCGTGTTTGGTATAGTTGATAATGGTACCATTGCTCAAAGCCCCGTTGGCCAAGATGATGGTTTTGTTTTCTCCTGTTAAGAGAATGGTATTAAAGATTTGAATTTCTAAGACGGTTCCTTTTTGACCACCCGCTTCAATCAGGTCTCCAGTTTTAAATGGCTTAAACACCAAGATCAAAACCCCACCGGCAAAATTGGCCAGTGACCCTTGCAGCGCCAAACCCACAGCCAGACCCATGGCACCAATAATGGCCACAAAGGAAGTGGTTTCAATACCCAGCATTCCTGCTACAGTAATGAGCAACAACACTTTCAAACCTACAGACACCATGCTAGACAAAAAAGACTGCAATGAAGCGTCCACTTTGCGTTGGTTCATGGTCTTCTTGGCTAATTTAGCTGTCCAGTTAATGATGGTCAGACCTATGATAAATACCAATAAGGCAGAGATTAATTTTGGTCCGAATCCGAAAATCCAGTTTTGTAATTGTGTGGTAAAGCCGGTTAGTTTGTCCATTTGTGTTTTTTTGTATAACTAAAATAAGTTATTTCTTTTTAAAAGGAAGGGTATTAAAAAGAGCAAATTGTAATTGTGGTCGGTTGCCATTTTCTAATACCTGGTACATGAGTCCAGTTTCCAACCTCATTTGATTGGTTAGACCAAATCCAATGGCTCCATAGATCCTATCTCTATCAAAAACTGGACTATTCAAATGCAGAAAGATTTCATTGTAGGCAGAGAAATAGACTGCATTTTTTACAAGAGCAGGCTTATTGAATGGAATATTCACACCCAAAAAGTATCGAAACCGAAACCGGAAATTGTTATTGGGTAAGAACCTTTCTTCTAATCTATAACGGTGTTGCAGGAATACTTTTCCAAATTGTTGTTTGGTGATGAATTGTTGGTAGAGTCTGTGTTCGGTTGTATTATTCTTGGTATCGGTACCAGTTATATAAGGATAGGATTGTACAAAAGCGTAACCCATGAGTAGGTTATTATTATTTTCTGTAAGATTATATCCAATTCCAGTTCTGATGAGTAATTGTTCTTCATCGCCTAATAAATTATAGTTACGGTATTGACCCTCATGCCACCAGTTCCATTTTTTGTTGATTTGTTTATTACCAAAATAGATAAGCCAGTTTCCTACCTCGGATTTTTGGGCCAATGATTTAGTGCAAGTAAATATTAATGCAATTAAAAGTACTTGTTTCATTTTTTCTGTTATAGTTTTCACGCACTGAATTTAGGTTTGTTTAAACAAAAAACTATCTTCGTCCCCGAACGATTGCTATGGACAACGATAAGATTAAGCAACTGCTTAGTAATATAGCGTTATACAAAGACCAAAAAGCGTACAAGGAATTGTACACGGCTCTTCATGAGCAGCTGCATCGTTTTGCCTTATCCATTCTCAAATCTAGAGAAGACGCTGAAGAAGTAGTTTCCGATTTTTTTATCATGGTTTGGCAGAAAAAAGAATCGCTGAAAGAGATTGAACAAATCAAACTCTATTTCTTTGTGTCTATCAAAAATATTTCTATAAATAAACTTAGACAAAACAAAAAGACCGGAACTGTTTTTAATGAAGAATACTTGGTTCACTTTAAAAGCCCATTTTTTAATCCTGCTGAATTGTTACTTTCTAAGGAAGCAGTAGATAAAATAATGGAAGCGGTAAATGACCTTCCTCCAAAATGTAAACTCATCTTTAGGTTGATTAAAGAAGACGGACTTAGATATGCCGAAGTGGCAAGTTTATTGAATATTTCAGTTAAAACAGTGGAAGCACAAATGGCCATTGCTTTAAAAAGAATTGGGAATTCCTATAATTTCAAATTGCAATTTCCCGAATTGCACCATATTCTTTCTGGAAAAAAATAATTTAAAATCTTTTAGGGGTTTTCTGAGTTTTCCGTGTTCATAGCAGGAACGATGCTGCCAAAATGAGCCTAGAAAGACTGTACATATTACTTGCCAAAGTCTTGAGCAAAGAAGCCAATGAGGCAGAACTGCTTGAATTTCAATCTCTTATATCAGGAAATGAAGAGTGGAAAGCCGTTTTTCATAATCTAGAAGAACTTTGGGCTACCCTTCCGGTTTCTTCAGAAACGCCTACAGCTACAGATGAATCTTATCTTTTACACCTTGGTAGATTAAAAGATCAGGTTTCTGATTTTGAAACAGCTACTGAACCTGAATTGGTGGTGGATGAGTCTGAGGATTTTCTGCTGTATCCTCAAAAGACTTATTGGTATCAAAAATGGCAATCTTATACCGCTATTGCCGCTTTATTTCTGTTTGCATTTTTTGGTTTTAATTACCTCAACAAAAAAGAAGTTACTGTTGAATTAGACAAACATTTCAATGAAATCACGGTTAAATTAGGTACCAAGACCAAAGTGCAATTACCAGATGGGTCACATGTTTGGGTCAATTCAGACAGTAAACTCACTTACGCAGAAACTTTTTCAGGCCCTACAAGAGATATTTATTTAGAAGGTGAAGCCTATTTTGACGTGGTTAAAGATGCCAAACATCCTTTTATTGTTCATACTTCTGGTATTGATATTAAAGTGCTTGGCACTGCTTTTAATGTAAAAGCTTATCAAGCGGAACCCACAATAGAAGCTACCTTGGTACACGGCCTTATAGAAGTTACCAAAACCAATCAGCCAGAGGCTTCCAAGATACTCTTGCACCCTCACGAAAAATTAATTTTTGATAAAAAAGCCAACGAACAAAGCGTAATCAAGCCAGGTATGAACGCCGCTGAATCTGCTATTGCTCAGGATAAACCCATTAATCCTTCCATTACTATTACTCCATTGAGTAAAACACTTGCTGATTCTGCCTTAATTGAAACTTCTTGGGTATATAATAGGCTTTCTTTTGAAGAAGAAAAATTTGAAGACCTAGCCAAGAAAATTGAACGTTGGTTCAATGTAGAGATTACCATCAACAATAATAAGATTAGATCATATAGAACTACTGGTTCATTTGAAAATGAAACAGTAGATGAGGCTTTGAGAGAACTACAATATTTGGTTCCTTTCAATTACCAGATCAATGGCAGAAACATTATCATAACCAATTAAAAAACCGGTAAAACGGCTTAAAATAAAAAGGGAAATGCTGGACACATTTCCCAAAAAGGGTCAAAAAAGGAATCCCGCACTTTGAGGTTCAGGGTTTCGCTATTTATCAACACCAAAACCAAAATTATGCAAAAAAGCGTACTTCGAGGCCATGAAAACTGGTCAAGGAGGCTTCAAAAAACACTGCTTATTATGAAGCTTGCCATTTTTCTACTGCTATTTACAGTTTTCCAAGTGAGCGCCAGTACCAGTTCAGGCCAGACCATTAGCCTAAACATGAACAATGCCGACATCAAAAATGTCTTAAAAACCATTGAACGGGAAGGAAGTTTTAGGTTCCTGTTTAATTCAGACTTAAAAGACATCAAGAAAAAAGTGAATGTGGCTGCAAACAATCAAACGATTGCAGAAGTATTGAACGGAATGTTCACTGGAACCAATCTTACTTACAAGTTATTGAACAACAATTTGGTAGTGGTACTTTCTACCAATGAGTCTGAAAACAAGTCTATCCGAGTTACAGGAAAAGTAACTGGTGAAAATGGCGAAGCACTAGCTGGTGCCTCAATATTGGAAAAAGGAACCAGTAAGGGTGTATCCACTGACAATACGGGTAATTTTACCATTACTGTTGATAACGAAGCAACATTGGTAATTCGCAGTTTGGGTTATGAAACCCAAGAAGTGAAAGTATCTAACCGTTCTGTGGTAGATATAAAAATGACCGTTGCCATAAAGACCATGGATGAAGTGGTTGTCATTGGTTATGGTATTGCTAGCAAAAGAGACTTAACCGGTTCCATAGTAAAAGTGGCGGGTAAAGATGTTGCGGACAAACCAAATACCAACCCAGTTGCTTCATTGCAAGGTAAAGTAGCGGGTTTATCAATTGTCAACAATGGTACGCCAGGTGCTTCACCAGATATTAGAATCCGTGGTACCATTAGTATTGGTTCTGTAAGACCTCTCTATGTAGTAGATGGTGTATTTAATGATAATATTGACTACATTAATCCTAATGATATTGAATCAATAGAGATTTTAAAAGACCCTTCTTCTTTGGCCATCTTTGGTGTTCGTGGTGCAGCTGGTGTAATTGCAGTTACAACCAAGCGTGCAAAAGCGGGACAAATGATTATCAACTTCAATACGGCCTTTGGTACTAAAAAATTGGTTGATAAAATTTCTTTAGCTGACGCTGCCCAATTCAAAACCCTTTATGAAGAAGAGAAATTAAATATTGGCGCTGTATCACCATTTGATTATAGCAAATGGAATGCTAATACAGATTGGATTGATGCAGTTACTAGAAAAGGGATGTTTAATACCAATAACTTAAGCATTGCTTCTAGTACCGATAAGAATAAATTCAATATGGGAATTGGATTTACAACCGATGAAGGAATTATTCGTCATGAAAAATTGGAGAAAATACAATTGTCTATTAATGATGAAGTTAAATTGTCCAAGAACCTAAAAGTGGGTTTCAATTTTAACACTGTTAGACAAGTAAATCCTTATAATGCAACCTATATATTGGATCAGGCTCGTAAAGTAATTCCAATAGTTAGTAGTGATGTTAAGGGTATCCGTGCAAAGAATCCTTATGGTTTGGATAGCTTTACACAGAACTTGTATTATGACCTTCCTTCTATTCAGAATTCTGGTGTAGTAAACCCGCTGATTCAGTTAGAGAATGAATGGAATAAGACCAAGAGTATAGAATATAGATCAGTTGGTAGTGTTTTTGGAGAAGTGAATTTCTTGCATGACTTTAATTTTAAAGCCACTATTTATGCAGATATCAGCACGGTCAACACCAGACAATATACGCCTGTATACAACGCTTATGATGCTTCAATTGATAAGCCATTTTTGTATAGTAGAACAACTGGTGTAAATGAAGGTGACCAAACCTATCGTAAGTTTCAACAGGACTATATCCTGAACTACAAAAAGACCTTGGGTAATCATAATCTTAACGCAATGTTGGGTTGGACCACTTACTATTTTGGCAATTTCAATAGAAATGCTTCTGCTAAGCAAAGTCCAACTGGAGCTGCTATACCTGATGATGATAGATTCTGGTATATTGATAATGGATTCACAGATCCAACTTCAAAAGTATCAAGTTCAAATCAACGTGAAAGAACAACAGCATCAGCATTACTACGCGTATTGTATAATTATAAGAATAAGTATTATTTAAATGCTTCTTTCCGTAGAGACGGATCTTCACAGATTTCTCCTGACAACCGCTGGCAGAGTTTCTGGGCAATAGGTGGTGCTTGGGAAATTAGCAAAGAAAACTTTTTTGCAACACAAGAAATCTTTGACTACGTAAAGCTGAAAGCTTCTATTGGTGTATTGGGAAATCAAAATACCTATGGTTATGACTACCCTTATTATCCTGGACTAGTTAGCGGTAACGCTGCCGTTTTTGGAAACCTAGTATACAATGCTTATTCTCAGTCTTATCTACCCAATCCAAACCTGAAATGGGAAACAGTAAATGCAAAGGAAATTGGTTTTGAATTGAGTGCGCTGAAAAACAAATTACGATTTGAGTTCAGTTATTTCAATAAGGTAACCAAAGACTTGATGACATTTATTCCGGGTAATAATGGTGCAAGAAATGGTCTTGATAATATTGGTAGTATTCAAAATAGTGGATTGGAATTTACTGCTAGTTATAGAACAGAATTGGCTAGAGATTTAAGCCTAACCCTTTCTGGAAATTTCACTACTTACAAAAACAAAGTACTATCACTTGCAGATCCTGAATTTTCCATTCAATCTGGTGTAAATAGAACAACTGAAGGTTTACCAATTGGTTATTTCTACGGGTATGTAGTAGAAGGGATTTATCAGTCTTATGCTGATAAATTAAAATCTCCAGTAAATACAGAATTTTCTTATGGCCCTGGCGATTTAAAATACAAGGATATTAACGGTGATGGTAAGATCAATACATCTGATAGAACTATGATTGGAAATCCAACACCTGATTTTGCTTATGGTGGTACTGCCAGTTTACGCTATAAGAATTTTGAACTTGGCATTGATGTTGGTGGTGTTTATGGTAATGAAGTGTTTAGGAACTGGGGTGGAACTGAATCTCCCTTCCAACGCGTTAACTATGCCGCATTCAAAATCAACAGATGGACAGGTGAGGGAACTAGCAACTGGGATCCTATTCTAGGTCAAGACCATAGAATTAACTACGAAGCATCTACTTATAATATTGAAGATGGTAGTTATTTCAGAATTAGGAATATTCAGTTTGCCTATAATGTACCAACCAATGCATTGTCTAGAATGCATATTAAAAACCTGCGTGCTTTTGTAAATATCCAAAATCCAAAAACTTGGAAAAACAACTCTGGTTATACTTCTGAATTTGGTGGCTCTGCCATTTCATTTGGAATGGATAATGCCGGTGGTGCTATTCCAGTTGTTACAACTGCAGGTTTAAACATTACATTTTAATCAATACTAATATCATTGAATATGAAAAAATATAGCAAACTCATTTTATCCACTCTTGCATTCTCACTGATACTGTTAGTGCTAGGAGGATGTCAAAAATTCCTTGATAGGAAACCATTGACGGCCACGCTGGATGATTTAAATCAAGGTGGTTTAGAAGGTCAGATTTATGGATTGTACTCCAATTTGCGTAATAGTGCTGGCTTTACAACTATTCCTTGGTTGGCCGTTCACGACTTTAGATCAGATGATTCTGAAAAAGGTAGTGACCCATCTGATGGAGCTGAGTGGGTAGCTCCTTTTGACAAATATCAATACGTGAAAGATTTATGGGCTACCAATACTTATTGGGATGACCACTATTCCTTGATCAACTTAGCAAATACGGCTATTCAAAATGCGGATTCATTAAAATTAACTGACCCTGCATCATTGATTAACGTAGCAGAAGCACGCTTCTTTAGAGCGTATGCTTATTTTGATTTGGTTAGAACATTTGGAGAAGTTCCTAAAATAGATTTTAGGGTGTATACCGCATCTCAAGCTAATATTGCCAAATCACCTGTAACAACCATTTATGCATTAATTGATTCGGACTTGCAGTTTGCTGCAGCCAATTTACCTGCAGTTTGGGGTAACCAATATCCTGGAAGATTAACCAGTGGTGCTGCTAAAACCATGCACGCAAAATCATATATTTTCCGTGGAAACTGGTCTTCTGCTTTGGCCCTTTGCAATCAGGTAATAGCTTCAGGTAATTATAGTTTATTTAGCAGCTACTATGGTATTTTTAAAGACGCAGGTGAAAATAGTAGTGAATCTATATTTGAAATTCAGGCCTATGTTAGTCCTAACGGTGCCATTGATAATGGTTGTGGATATGCTACTACCATGGGTGTCCGAGCATCTACTGCAAGTGGTTGGAATCTTGGTTGGGGATGGAATACACCAACAGATAGTTTGGTAAAAGCATATGAGCCTGGGGATGTTAGAAAAGGTTCTACCATTTTGTTCTCTGGTCAGTCTGATGACCCATCTACTGGGGGATATGGCCGAGTACTTCCTAATTCTACTTTTGATCCAGTATCTGGTCCTTTGCCCAGAAAGTATTGGAATAAGAAAATCTATGCAGACCCAGCATACAGGGCTTCTACAGGTCATTCTGACAATCCCAACTGGATTAATAAAAGAATCTTACGTTATGCAGACGTGGTGTTAATGGCTGCTGAATGTAACAATGAAATGGGTAATGGTGCCATAGGGTTGCCCTTGGTTAACCAAGTAAGAAGTAGGGCTGGTTTGGGTGCAATTTCCTACACCAACCAAGCTCAATTTAGGGCAGCTATTAAACAGGAAAGAAGGGTTGAATTTGGTGTAGAAGGAGAAAGATTCTTTGACCTAGTTCGCTGGGGCGATGCTGTAAGCGTTCTTGGTCCTCAAGGCTATACCAATAAATGCCGCTACTATCCCATTCCACAACCAGCCATTGATAAATCAGGTGGCAAATTGATTCAAAATCCAGAATGGTAATCCCACAATCAATTAAAATAAAACAAATGAAAAATAATTTCCGAATCATATCAGCAGTTGCCCTTTTGGCACTACTTATTAGTGGATGTCAAAAGATGGACAGGCCTGCCTTGGGCGATTATGTAAAGGATGCTAACCCTCCTGGTGGCCCTTTAAATTTTTATGCAGCATTTGACGGTACAACAACCGACGGATTGATGAATGCAGTGGATAGTGTAAAAGCCACTTTTCCATCAGTGAATCCATTGGGTTCTACCAATGGAGTTAGCGGTAAGGGTATACAAGGCGTAGATGGGAAGGCCCTCTATTACCCAGCCATGAATGACTTTAATAAGGCTACTAGTTTTTCCATTGCATTTTGGGTAAAAAACACAGCACAAGCCGGAAGAACTGAATTCTTATTCTCAGTTGTAGATGATTCTTATGGTTGGCATCATAGTGCTGCTTTTGTGTTGGTTGAAAATCAAACAGCTACAAAAGCAACCATGAAATTTGGTTTAATGGATCAGTGGTTAGAAGGTACTTTCAACAAGCCTTTGTTTGATGGAAGTTGGCACCATATAGTATATGCTTATGACCAGGCCACTTCTAAAATGAATTACTATTTTGACGGTGCTGCTGTTACTGATATGACAGCAACTCAAACCGATGTGAAAAATGGTGGTAATCCAAGAGGTGCCATTGATTTTTCAAAAGCAACCAGTTTAATATTAGCTGGTTGGAACAAACACGGTAATGCACAAGGGCCCACAGATGGTTGGATCAGTTCCTACACAGGAGCTATGGACCAGTTCCGTTTGTATAAAAAGGCTTTGACTGCATCTGAAGTATTGGCTCTTTACAATAGCAAGCGATAAATGTTGGTTTTGAATTAACAAGTTCACTCTCCCCAAAGGGCTGATCAATGCTAATTGAATCAGCCCTTTATTTTTTTAAAACAATCTATATGTGGTCATCAAAAAATTTCAAATTTTTTTCTGCCCTAGCTATCATTTTCCTATTAATTTCTTGCAATAAAGAAAAGGGGCTGTTTACAGAAATGCCCGTATCTCAGACACATATTAGTTTTAGGAATGACATAAAAGAGAAAGATGGCTTAAGTATTTTGTACTACTTATATTTTTATAATGGGGGAGGAGTATCTATTGGAGACATCAATAATGATTCATTACCAGACATTTATTTTACTGCCAATACAAAGGGCAATAACAAACTCTATTTGAACAAAGGTGGATTCCAATTTGAAGATATTACCAATCAAGCAGGGGTATCAGGTAGCTCCGATTGGTGCAGCGGATCTACCATGGCCGATGTGAATGCAGATGGGTTATTAGATATCTATGTTTCTTCAGTAAGTAATAAATATGGACTAAAGGGAAGGAACGAACTCTTTATCAATAATGGAAATGGAACGTTTAGTGAAAAAGCAAATCAATATGGATTAGACATTTCCTGTTTTACAACCCAGTCTGTGTTTTTTGACTATGACCGTGACGGAGATTTGGATTGTTATATTTTAAATCAGAGCCACAAACCGCATTCCAATATTATTGATACCAGTAATAGGCATAAATATGATACCCTTTCTGGTGATCGCTTATATAGAAATGATCTAAAAAACACGGGCAAGTTTACAGATGTATCTGCTAGTGCGGGTATTTATCAAAGTGCGCTAGGATATGGTTTGGGTATTGCTGTTGCAGATTTAAACAATGATGGTTGGGACGATATTTATATTGGTAATGATTTTCATGAAAACGATTACTATTATATTAATCAACAAGACGGTAGCTTTAAAGAAGAAGGTGTCAAACATTTCAGACACTATAGCCGATTTAGTATGGGCAATGATATTGCCGATTATAACAATGATGGTCAATTAGATTTGATAACAGTAGACATGTTGCCTTCTGATGAAAAAATTCTAAAGACTTATGGCAGTGATGAAAACCCAGACATCTATAAAGTAAAATTAGAAATGAATGGATTTCAGAAACAGTATTCTAGAAATATGCTGCAACAGAATAATGGAAACGGCATTAGTTTTAGTGAAACTGGATTACAGTCAGGGGTTTCTGCTACTGATTGGAGTTGGAGTCCACTTTTAGCTGATTTTGATAATGATGGAAACAAGGATTTAGTCATTACAAGCGGCATTGTGAAACGTCCAGTTGATATGGACTATGTAAATTATATTTCTGACATGCAGCGCAGGAAGGGGCTGGATTTAACTGATCAATTTGATCAGGAAGCTATTGATAATATGCCTGATGGTAGTTCTCACCCTTATCTATTTATGGGTAATGGTCAATCAGACTTCAAAGACCAAAGCAAGTTATGGGGTCTTGAAACTAAAAAAGGATATTTTACTGGATCGGCCTATGCTGATTTGGATAATGATGGCAATTTGGATTTGGTGATCAATGCCCTGAATGGACCTGCCATGATT
>NCHJ01000040.1 GCA_002256765.1 Bacteroidetes bacterium 24-39-8 | reverse complement strand
AAAGCATTAGTACAACCTACCAATTAGGATTTTTTCCAAACCTGGTGTATAAAATGCAATTCTAGCAAAGGGTTTTATTTATTTAATCGTCTAAACCCGTATTGGTCACTATAAAAACATTCAATATGAACCTATCAAAAACCATTCGCTTAAATGCTATCTTCTTTATTGTGCTAAGTCTGGTTGCTTGCAGTAAAAAAGATCAAACTGTTGACACTACTGCATTGGTTGTTAAAGTGGAGTCTGCCAATTTTATAACTGCCGGATTATCCGAACCCATCAGTATTGTATCTCGTACACTTTCTAATGGATCAACGGCGGATTGTTTTAAAATTGTTTCAAAAAGTACTCCTACAGACCATAGCATGGGTCCCTGGTGTCCTTCAAATATCACTGATGATAAATCAAAAGGTGGTATTTGGTTAGAAAATGGAAATGTATATGATGTAGATGGTGCTTTTGTAAAAAACCTAGCCACATTTTACAATAATACTACCTGGCAAATGTATAATACCAGTACAGGTGTCATCACCAAAACCCTTACACAGGCTGATTGTCAGGCGGCAGCAAATCCCAATGTAGGTGTAGCATATAAAAATTATTGTGTAGAATGCCTGCCTTCTTATGTATCTACCTTAACTAAGACCGTTTATATTCCTGTAACCCCAGTAAAATTAACTGCTCCTATTAGTTTTGGTGCTGGTCCTATGTCATCTGGACCATCGGTTAGAGGTATAGCATTCAACGGAGTGGTATTTGATGCTCCCGCGCCAGTGAATGCCATATTAGGTGCCTATACCTTAGCCCCATTTGATGATGCTGGTGGGCATATCAATATAGGAGCCGGATATCACTATCATGCTGCCATGGGGGTGTCTAAAAAAATTGCACAAACAGATGGTCACGCTGCTATGATTGGTTATGCTTTAGATGGCTTTGGCATGTATGAAAGATTAAGTGCTAGTGGAACAGAATATACTGATCTAGATGCCAGTAGGGGACATTCTGATACCATTAGAGGCTATCACTACCATGTAGACAAAGCAGGAGCAAATAATTTCATCAATAGTTTGGCTGGAGCATACGCTAACTAATTCAACTAATCATTATGAAGTCAGTTGTTCTATTCCTTTTTTTAATATGTACAAATATTGTTCATGCCCATCAGCCAGATTTATCTAACCTGATGATCTATGAACAAAATGGTAAATACATACTGGTCATAAAAAGTGCCTTATCTGCATTTGAAGGAGAGGTTGACTATTTGTTTGGCAAGAGTGCTTATAAGAGTCCTGAGGAGTTTCAATTGTTGGTGATCAAGCATTTTCAAAAAAATTGTGCTGTGATGATGAATGATGAGAACATTAAACTCATCAACCCTAAAGTAATATTGGGGCATGAAACCACTTTGTTTGCTGAATTATCCCTTGTACCTAAAAAAATCAGTTCCATTTATATAAAAAACACCTTGTTTAAAGATATGCCAGTAAGTCTGTGCGAGATGATTCTTACATTAAATGCTTTGCCCCAGAAGCAATATCTTTTAAATAATGTCAATAATTATGAAGTAAAACTGCAACTAGAAAATAATAGTTGGACGGTAGTGGAGGATGCTTCACCTAATACAACATTGATACTGCTGGCAGTAGTGGCTTTTATGCTTTCTGCTTCAGTAGTAGCAGTATTTGTAATTAAGAAAAGAAAACAGGTACCCGAACTTAACTATAATACCTAGATTTAAGACTATAATTAAATGTGTATGAAGCGGATACTTTTTGTTGTTCTAATTTTTGCAGGTCACTGGAATAAGTCTTTGGCTCAAATCAACCCTGAAAAATCACAAACTGGTGAAATCATTGAACTTCTATTTCCGCAAGGAAAATCTAAGGCCCTGATTCTTAGTTATGACGATGGTAGATTGGAAGACCGCCAATTAGTTCAGCTGATGAATAAATATGCACTTAAAGGCACATTTCATTTAAATTCTAATAAGTTGGGTTCTGAAGGATATTTGAACAGATCAGAAATCAAAGCGCTTTTCACAGGGCATGAGGTTTCTGTTCATTCTGCTAATCATCCCCCATTAACACGTTTGTCTAAAATTGATATGGTTTATGAAGTAGTTGAAGACAGAAAGGAATTAGAGCGATTAATGGGTTACCCTGTAAGGGGAATGGCCTATCCCTTTGGCAATCATAATGACACAGTGGTTGATGTAATCAAGGGACTTGGCATTGAATATGCTAGAACAGTGAATGATACCTATGCCTTTCAGATTCCCGATAATTTTCTAAAATGGCATCCAACGGTACACCAATTTGCCAAAGCTTATTGGGATCCCAATAATCCAGAGAATGACAAAAAAGAATTAGCCCGTTTTTATCAATTAATCCACGAGTATATCAATACCAAAGACTTGGCATTATTTGACCTTTGGGGGCATAGCTGGGAAATGTCTAATGATAAAGCTAAATGGAATGAAACAGAAAAGACCTTCCAATTGCTGGCTAATCATTCTAACATACATTATACCACTCATATTGATTTAGTAGATTATCTCAAAGCCTTCCAACTATTACAATTTTCGGTGGATAAGCAGATGGTCTTTAATCCTAGTGCATGCACAATCTATTTTAAAAAGAGCGGCAAACAGTATAGTGTCATGTCTGGAAAAACCATTCATTTGTAATTAAATCATTATGAAAACTGCAGCATATAGATTTTTTCTAAAACTGTTGATTGCATGTATGATTGCATTGCTTTTTAAAGTCTTATTCTTTAGACTTGATGAGCTATTTGGTCTTGATCTGATCATCATTTCTATAGTTGTGGTTTTTTTATGGGAAGGGAATAAAAAAATAGATGGATGGCTCAATGAAAAATATAGTTGGATAGCATATCCCCAAAAAAGATTGATGGCGCAATCAATTGCATTTATGCTTTTTACGGCTATTACACTATTTCTTTTGATGTACACTTTGCACCAAATTAGATTTGGGGATGGTAGGCTAATGGATAGAAAAATGCGAGAAGTGTTTGTCCCAGCCCAATTCTTTGCATTGGCATTTATTGCCATTTATGTTGGTTATAATTTTTTCAATTCTTGGAAAAATAGTTTGTTGGAAGTAGAAAAATATAAGACCCAAAGTGCTGAAGCCCAATTGCAAAATCTTAAAAATCAAATCAACCCCCATTTTTTATTCAATAATTTAAGTGTACTCTCTTCCTTGGTCTATCAAAACCAAGATAAAGCGGTCAATTTTATCAACGAACTATCCAAAGTATATAGATATGTTTTGGATAATAAAAATGCGGAACTAGTTAGCCTAGCTGATGAATTGGCCTTTCTGAAGCATTATACTTATTTATTAAAAATTAGGTTTGAAACGGCTGTTGATTTCTCTGTTAACATTGCTGCTGAAGATGAAAATAGGTTTTTGCCCCCTATGTGCTTGCAAGTCTTGGTAGAGAACACCATACAGCACAATGAAGCATCTCTTGCCAATCCTTTAAGGGTAAAAATTTATACCCATGATCATGCTTTGGTCATTGAGAATAATATTCAATTGAGGTCTGATAAAGTGTCAAGTACCAAAACTGGACTAAAAAATATTACTTCTAGATATGCCTATTTTGTAGATAAAAAACCGCAAATAGACAATGATGGCAAAATTTTCAAAGTTGTTTTACCCCTAATGATTCAAGAATGAAAGTAGTGATCATTGAGGACGAAAAATTGTCTGCGGAGCATTTGGCCATGCTCTTGAAAAAAGTAGACAGCAACATTGAAATTATTCAATTCATAGACACAGTTAAAGCTACTGTTAAGCACTTTGAAGAAGGATTACATTGTGATTTGATTTTCATGGATATTCATTTGGCCGATGGTAATAGCTTTTCTGTGTTTCAGCAGATAAACATAGATACTCCTATTATTTTTACCACCGCATATGACAATTATGCCATTCAAGCTTTCAAACAAAATAGCATTGATTATTTGTTAAAGCCAATTGCCCTTCAAGACGTTCAGTTTGCTTTAGACAAATACAACAAACAACAGCAATCTGCTAGTAAACAGTTATTTGAATCTTTTGCAAATAGTTACAAAAAACTAACCGATCAATACAAGACCCGTTTTTTGGTAAAACAAGGTGAAATCATTGATACGGTTCAAACCAGTGAAATCCATCATTTTGAGACAAAAGAGGGTTTGTCATTCCTTGTAACCAATAAAGGAAAAAAATACATCATTGATTATACCCTAGACCAATTGGAACAACTATTGTTGCCCCAAGATTTCTTTAGAATCAATAGACAAATCATTATCCATATTCAAGCTATTGAAAAAGTAAAGTCCCATTTTAACAGCCGATTGTCAATTAGTGCTAGCAAAATAGAAGGAGATGCCCAGATTGTAAGCAGAGAACGAGTGCTTGAATTCAAAAAATGGTTGGGCCAATAGTGAGAATTACAATATCTAACTGCATTCATCATTAAAATCCAAATTTCCCCGCTATTTCCGTAGATTAGAATCCTTAAAACCAACACATGAAAAGAGGTCTGATCATCTTACTGCTTTTACCCATCATCAGTTTTGCCCAAATGGCCGATTCTGCCTTTGTAGTGAATAACTATACCAAAAAGGAATACTTAATTCCTATGCGTGATGGGGTCAAGCTGTTTACCACCGTATACGCACCCAAGAACAATACAAATAAGCATCCCATCATGCTGACCAGAACACCCTATTCCTGTGCCCCATACGGAGAGAATGTATTCATCAAAATTTGGAATGGTCCTAGAAAAGCATTTTTTGAAGAAGGCTATATCTATGTGATCCAAGACGTGAGAGGACGCTGGATGAGTGAAGGTAAGTTTGAAGACGTTAGACCTTTTAATCCTAATAAGAAGGGTAATGAAACAGACGAAGCCACCGATAGCTATGACGCCATTGATTGGTTGGTTAAAAATATTCCTAGTAATAACGGAAATGTAGGGGTCTTTGGAACATCTTATCCCGGTTTTTATGCCACACTTGCGGCGCATAGTAATCACCCCGCACTAAAAGCCGTAAGTCCTCAGGCACCGGTAACCGAATGGTTCTTAGGTGATGATTTTCACCACAACGGAGCCTTCATGCTAGCCGATGGTTTTGCCTTTTACTCAGGATTTGGCAAACCAAGACCCAAGCCTACTACAGTAGGACCAACAGGTTTTAAATTTCCTATTGAAGATAATTTTGAGTTCTACCTAAAAACGGGTGCAGTTTCAAACTTCACCAAATTAATGGGCGATAGTATTCAGTTCTGGAAAGACCTGATGGCGCATCCCAATTATGACCAGTTTTGGCAAGATAGAAATGCGCGTAAAAATGTATCGGTGATCAGCCCCAATATTGCCACATTGGTAGTAGGCGGATTATTTGATGCAGAAGACTGTTATGGCGCTTGGAATCTCTACAAAGCCATTGAATCCAAAGCCAAGAACAACAATAAAATTGTGATGGGCCCTTGGTCCCACGGCCAATGGGGTCAGAACGATGGTACCAAATTGGGTAATATTCAATGGGGTTCTAATACCAGCGAATGGTATGGTAAAAACATAGAACTGCCCTTTTTTAATTACTATTTGCAAAACAAGGGTAGCATTGACCAGATCAAAGAAGCCAATATCTTTTTTAGCGGTGCCAATGAATGGAGGCAGTTTGCTAAATGGCCTATTGACAATTTGCAATCGGAAAAATGGTCCTTGGGCAAGAATGGTAGTTTTGCAAAAGCAGGTGCTAATTCAAGCCTAAGTAGTTTTGATCAATACGTGAGTGACCCTGCTAAGCCAGTAGCTTATATTTCTGATGTTTATCTCATGAAATCTAAACCCAATAGGCATTATAGGGAGTATATGGATGAAGACCAGCGCTTTGCTGCTAGAAGAACAGATGTATTGGTTTATCAAACACCTGTACTAGAAAATGATCTAACACTGGCGGGGCCGATAGTAGCCGACCTAATGGTGGCCTTATCTAGTACAGATGCTGATTTTGTTGTGAAGTTGGTAGACGTTTTCCCAGACGATTTTCAATATGAATCAGGATCAAACTATTTAATGGGTGGCTATCAAATGCTGGTAAGAGGAGAGATCATGCGCGGTAAGTATAGAAATAGCTTTGAAAAACCAGTTCCCTTTGAAGTAAACAAACCCACCAAAGTGAAATTTGAATTACCAGATGTAGCCCATACTTTTAAAAAAGGTCACAGAATGATGATTCAAATTCAAAGTAGCTGGTTCCCTATAGTTGACCGTAACCCACAACAGTTTATGAATATCTATGAAGCAAAAAATGAAGACTTTAAAAAAGCTACTATTAAAATCTTCCATAATGCTTCTACTATTTCATTGCCGGTGTTAAAATAAGTTATACAGCATTAAATATTCATGAAACAAATTTTCATCAATCTTCCTGTAAAGGATCTATTGACATCTGTGCATTTTTACACGCAACTGGGATTTGTTCCTAATCCTGTATTCAGTTTTGAAGACCAAAAATGTATGGCCTGGTCGGATCAGATACTTGTGATGTTGCAGACATATGAAATGTTTGAATCAGGAAATGGAAAACCCATACCTGATTCAAAAGAACATACCAATTGTAGTTTCACCCTTCCAGTTGAATCAATAGAGAAGATGAACTTAATGGTAGAAGCTGCTTTGCAAGCGGGTGGTTTAGAGATAATGCCAAAAATTGAGGAGGACTTTATGCAAGTAAGAACCATCACTGATTTGGATGGTCATGTATGGGGCATCATTTATTTAGATATGGCTAAGTTTAAAAATAGATAATGACCTAAGTGAATCATGTAATATAGCTCTAGAACTGTGTAATAATTTGCTGGTTCATTCTTTCATCTTTGTTGGGTATAACCACAACCCATGAAAACTGAGGATGAACTAAATAAGGAAATCTTAGATGCTACGGCTAAGATTCAGCAGAACTATCCTGAATTGACCAGGTTTGCCGATGAAATGACGGTAACCATTCCTTCTGAACAAGATCCTCAGATTAATGCAACTGAATTAGCAGATTATAGCAATTCCTTACAAACCATCGCCGCAGGCTATGCCAAAAATACCAAGCAACACTTGGTCATCATTGGTGCAGGTTTTGCTGGATTAAAGTTGGCTAGAACTTTAAACAATCATCCCAACTATCAGATTACGCTAATTGATAAAAACAATTACCACCAATTTCAACCCCTGTTTTATCAGGTGGCCATGGCCAATTTAGACGCTAGCAATATCTCTTTTCCACTGCGCAATATTTTTCAAAAAAGCAAGAATGTAACCATTAGGGTTACGGAAGTTATTTTGATAGATGCACCCCATAATCAGGTGCATACTACCAATGGAAATTTTACCTATGATTACTTGGTGATTGCCACAGGGGCGGTCACCAACTATTTTGGCAATGCACCTATTGAACAATATTCCTTTCCCATGAAATCTACTTGGGAAGCATTGCAAATTAGAAATACCCTGCTTACGCATTTTGAAACTGCTATTACCGCCAATAGCTTGAAAGTGCAACAAATATTATCCATTGTGATAGTAGGAGGAGGGCCAACCGGTGTTGAACTCAGTGGGGCATTGGCCGAGATGAAAACGGATACCCTGCCCTTGGAATATCCTGAATTGAATTTTGCTGAAATGAAGATCTACCTCTTAGAAGGTTCTGCAAAATTATTAGGAGCAATGACAGCAGTATCTTCTGCTAAAGCCAAGGATTATTTAGAAGATTTGGGCGTTACGGTTATGCTCAATACCATGGTTAAGGAATACAATGGCAGACAGTTGCTATTGCAAGATGGAAATATATTGGAATCTACTTTTGTCATTTGGGCTGCAGGGGTTAAAGGCAATGTGCCCCAAGGAATAGCACCGGTATTTGTCTCCAAATCCAGCCAATTGCCAACGGATGCGTTTCACAAAGTAATTGGAACAAATAATATCTATGCCTTGGGCGATGTGGCACTTATGGCATCTGAACAATATCCTAGGGGCTATCCACAATTAGCTAGTGTAGCCATTGATCAGGCAGTTAATCTGTCTAATAATTTTTTGCGCTTACCAAAAAACAAGTCCTTAGTTCCATTTAAATATACCAACAAAGGTAGCATGGCCACCGTTGGAAGAAACAAAGCCGTGGTTGATTTGGCCAAACCTTTTGTAAGTTTTCATGGATTCTTTGCATGGTTGATTTGGATGACATTGCACTTATTTTTATTGATTGGCTTTAAAAACAGGGTCATTGTGTTTATTAATTGGATTTATAAATACTTGACCCATCAGCAATCATTGGCATTGTTATTTCCAAACCTGCATTCCAAAAACAAAACATAGTATTGTTTCTGGTATTTTAATCGCTAGAATTTATGCAATAGTTTGTAGCTTGGTGCTATCTTATCATATACGCCATGAAATTCCTACTCCCCATTTTGTTATGCTTTGCACTATCAGCCAGCAGCCAAACCAATTACTATAACGTTATAGCTTATGGTGCAAAAGGCAATGACAAGGATCTTGACACCAAGTCTATTAACGCTGCTATAGAAGCAGCAGCCAGCAAGGGAGGGGGAACGGTCTATTTTCCTGCGGGCAATTATCTCACTGGTTCTATTAGACTCAAAAGTAATATCACCTTATTATTGGATGGCGCTGCTACTATTATTGCCGCGTCTAAAATTGATTCGGCAGAATATGATGCCATTGAACCAAGTATCAGCACTAGCATTGACCTATATACAGACTTAGGTCATAATCGTTTTCACAATAGCCTCATCTGGGGAGAAGACTTGCACAATGTGTCCATACTAGGTGGAACCATTTGGGGTAGGGGCTTATTAGGTGGTCAAGTTAAGGGTGGAAACAATTATGCCAATAAATCCATTGCACTCAAAAATTGTAAGAATGTGTTGCTGCGCGATATTATTATTAGACACGGTGGTTGGTTTGGGATTCTGGCTACAGGTGTTGATCACCTAACCATTGATCATATTACCATGGACACCAACCGCGATGGCATGGACATTGACTGTTGTCAATGGGTACATATTTCTAACTGTACCATTAATTCTCCTAGCGATGACGCCATTTGTTTAAAAAGCAGTTTTGCATTGGGTTATCCAAGACCCACCAAAAATGTGACCATAACCAATTGTATTGTGAGTGGCTATTTTGAAGGATCTGTGTTGGATGGTACTTACAAAAAAGACTATCGCAAAGCGCCAACGGGTAGAATTAAAATGGGAACTGAGTCCAATGGTGGATTTCAAAATATTGCTATTTCTAATTGTGTGTTTGATCATTGCAGGGGTCTTGCGCTTGAGTCTGTTGATGGTGCTTTATTAGAAGACGTGACCATTAGTAATATTACAATGCGTGATGTAACCAATTCGCCTTTCTTTATTCGTTTGGGTGCGCGCATGCGTGGACCCGATAGTTTGGTCATTGGACAAGCCCAAAGAATCAGCATCAGCAATGTGAATGTGTACAATGCGGTTGATGATAGTTCGGCTTCCATTATCAGTGGTATTCCAGGTCACGATATTGCTAAAGTGGAATTGAGTAATATTCACCTCTATTATAAAGGTGGTGCAGCCAAACACTTAGATACCATTCATGTGCCTGAATTTGAAAAGCGCTATCCTGATCCCAATAAATTTGGCGTGATTCCAGCCTATGGTTTCTTTATCAGACACGTAAACAATATTTTGCTGCGCGATGTAACCGTAGAATTCCTACAACCAGATCATAGACCCGTGTTTATTTTAGACCAAGTAACAGGCGCCACTTTTAGAAATGTGAAAGCACAAAAAACGGTTGATGCGTCTTATTTGATTTTGGATCAAGTCAAAGACCTGACACTTGATAAATTTGATGGGTTAAAAGACGGGTTCTGGAAAGACCTAGGGCATAAGGTTTTTTAATTAGAAGTTTGCAATAACAGACTTTTTTATTAATTTAAGTTTTACCCAGAACTATATCATGCTTACCTCCATTAATCCTAAACTCCCCATGCGTGACAAAGCCGTTAGCAGGGATTATTATGTAAACCAATTGGGATTTACAGAATTGGGAGACCCTCATTTTAAACCCTATTTGATGGTGGAAAAAGACGGTATTGAAATCCATTTTTTTGAATACAAAGACTTAGACCCTGCAACCAACTATGGGCAGGTCTATATTAGAACCAATGATATTGGTGGCTTGTATCAAACTCTTTTAGATAATCAAGTTAGCATACATCCCAATGGCCCCTTACAAGCAAAGCCTTGGGGTCAATTGGAATTTGCCTTACTTGATCCTGATAATAACCTGCTCACTTTTGGTCAAAAGATATAAGTAATTTAGCCCAATCTAAACGGCATGCCATGGCAAAAATGAACCTAAAAGTCAACCACAAAACCTATACGGTAGACGTGGACCCTGCAACACCCTTACTCTGGGTTTTGCGTGATCACTTGCATTTAGTGGGTACTAAATTTGGTTGTGCGGTTGGCGCCTGTGGCGCATGTACCATACACTTGAATGGCAATGCCATGAAGTCTTGCCAATTGCCCGTATCAGCTGCAGCTGCCCAAGAGATTACTACTATTGAAGGTTTGTCTGAGCATGGTGACCATCCTGTACAAAAAGCTTGGTTGGATATAGATGTGGCCCAATGTGGCTATTGCCAAACCGGTCAGATCATGGCCGCTGCTGCGCTACTCAAACAAAAGCCCAATCCAACAGATGCTGATATTGACAATTATATGTCTGGCAATATTTGCCGATGCGGAACTTATATCCGTATAAGAGAAGCCATTAAAACTGCCGCTAAAACCTCAAAAAAATAACCATGGAAAAACAAACTAGCAGAAGGTCTTTCTTGAAAGTGAGTTCCATTTCCGGTGGAGGAATGTTATTGGGTTTTAGCTGGCTGGCCAGTTTAAAACCTTCTGAAGTAATGGGTGCAGCAGGTACAGCCCCTGAATGGGTTGAGCTCACAGGCTTTATTAAAATTATGGCCGATAACCAAATCAAAATCTTATCGCCCAATCCTGAATTTGGACAGAACGTGATGACCTCACTTCCTATGCTGATTGCAGAGGAGCTAGAAGTGGATTGGAAAAAAATACAAGTAGAAATGGGCGATTATGATACGCCTAGATTCAAGAGCCAGTTTACCGGAGGTAGCCAATCTATTAGGTCTGCCTGGATGCCTTTGAGAAAAGCGGGTGCTACTGCAAGAATGATGTTACTACAAGCTGCGGCCAATTTGTGGCATCTTCCAGTAGCTGAATTAACAGCTTCTAATGGATCTGTGATGCATAAAGCAACTAATAAAACCATCACTTATGGTCAGTTGGCAGAAGCTGCTGCAAAACTGCCAGTGCCTGCTAATCCCGTATTGAAAAAAGCGTCAGAACTGAACTTGGTTGGTCAATCTCAAAAAAATGTAGAAGGCGCAAAAATTGTTGCTGGTAAGTCTTTGTTTACCATGGATTATCAGGTAGATGGTATGCTAGTAGCCATGGCCATTCGCCCGCCAGCATTTGGGATGCAACTCAAATCTTATGATGCAACAGAAGCCAAGAAAATGCCCGGTATCAAAGACGTGTTTGATATAGAAGTATATAAGAAAGGTTACGAGCGCGCTGGTTTTGATACCCGTACGTTTAATCACTTGATTGTGGTAGTGGGGAATAGTACTTGGGAAGTACTCAATGCTAGGAAAAAAGTAGTAGCACAATGGGAGTCTATAGTTGAGACCAAGGAGACCGTGAATAATTTTGGTAGAAAAAAAGAAGAGACCATTCCTGCAGGACTTGAAAGTTCTGACAAACATATGCAACAAATGCTGGCACTTCAAGGTCAGAAAGCCAAGGTCTTGAGAAAAGATGGTGATCCAGAAGCCGCATTTGCTGCTGCCAAAAAAGTTATTGAGAAAACTTATTCTGCTCCTTTTCTGCCACACAATACCATGGAGCCCATTAGTTGCTTTGCACATATCACAGATGAAAAGGCCTTTTTTGTTGCGCCTATTCAGATTCCAGATATGATGAAGCAAAATATTGTGGCTAACCTTGATGTACCTGCAGATAAGATAGAAATGAAACTGGCGCGTATGGGTGGTGGCTTTGGTAGAAGGGCTTATGGTCACTATATTATTGAAGCGGGTTTGATTTCTAAAAAAATGAAAGCCCCTGTAAAATTGATCTATACCAGGGAAGATGATATGACCAATGGTGTCTATCGCCCCGCGTATATAGTTACTTATAAAGCAGCACTGGATGCCAATAATAATATTACCGCAATTCATATAAAAGGTGGTGGAATTCCAGAACATGCTGTTCACGAGAATCGTTTTCCCGCTGGTGCATTTGACAACTATTTAGCGGAAGGATGGGAATTGCCTTCCAATATTACCATTGGTGCTTTTAGGGCGCCAAGATCCAATTTTATTGCCTCTGCTGAGCAGTCATTTCTTGATGAGTTAGCGCAGACAATTGGTAAGGATCCCATAGATTTTAGAATTGAACTCTTGAAAAAAGCCAAGGCCAGTCCAGTTGGTAAAAACAATGATTACAATGCTGACCGTTATATTGGGGTATTAGAATTGCTTAAAGAAAAATCTAAATGGACGGCTACACCCAAGGGTAAGCATAGGGGAGTAGCTGCTTATTTCTGCCATAATTCTTATGTAGCACATGTAGTGGATGTTTCCATGAAAAATGGGTTACCACAAATAGACAATGTTGTCTCTGTGTTAGACTGTGGTATTGTAGTCAATCCTGATGCAGCCAAGAATATGGTAGAAGGTGCTGTTATAGATGGAATTGGTAACTGCTTATTTGGCGGATTGAAATTTGACAAAGGAGTTGTTCTTCAACAAAATCTAAACCAATATCGCATGATCAGAATGAGAGAAGCGCCTAAAAAAATTGACGTACATTTTGTTCAAAATAGCATTGATCCAACTGGTTTGGGTGAACCTCCTTTTCCACCCATTTTTGCCGCCTTAGCCAATGCCATGTATAAGGCAACAGGTAAGCGTTTTTATCACCAGCCCTTTATCAATGAATTGAATAAGAAAGCATAAAAAAAGTCCCCGTCATCCTTGCAAGATGAACGGGGACCAAACTACCAAATAAAACACTGCTATTTATCAGGAATGATGTCTATAATCACAGTACGATTATAGAAACGCTCCTCGGGGTAATTGTTTTCAAAAGGAGACATATTGGCTTCTTCTCCAAAACCATAGTTCTCATAACGAATGCCTTTTTTGCCTGCTTTTTCCATATTTCTAATGATGATTTTTTGTGCAGAAACGGCTCGCTCTTTTGAAAGAATCATATTGTAAGCGGACTCTCCAATAATATCTGTATGTCCGTGAATAATCACAGTTGCATTATCTGTTATTAATGGGCAAACCACTTCAATCAAGAAGTTTTCATAAGACTCAATAGTGGTTGATTTGTCAAAATCAAACAAAATACTATAACGCAAACCTTCTTGCTTTGGATCTTCCGCTTTGATAAGACTTACAAAGCTTTCTTTTTTAACAGTCAATCCTGCATTAGTTTGTGCAGTCATCACAACTTTATAATTTCCTTGCAAACTGCTGCCAAGTATCACCGTTCCTGGTATGGAAGCTTGGTCATTTGTAAATGGACCATAGTTTTGCACCCGATTATTTTCATCGGTAAGGTCTACATACCAATTTTTGTATGCTGTTGAAGCACCATCTACTGTGAAAATAACATGGCTGTCTAAAGGATTACGTTGAAAAGCCCTAATTTCTACTGGTTTCATAAAAGGAGTGCTTTTACCTCCAATTTGATACATTAGTTCTGGAGAGTTGCTAGTAATATCTACCCTGCGGTCTCCTTCTCTTAACAATGGTAATTCTCTTGTTCCACCAGGTAACTCAGAAGGAATTACAGGTTTGTCTCTACCCACGGTATTAATTCTAACTGGCTCAATTCCAAAATTGGTAACCAAATACAATTTTACATTTTCAGCCATTTGTTTGCCTTCTTCTGGGTGATTGTCTGAAGACCCGGTTAATACAATAGTGGTAGTAGAGCTTGCGCGCATTCTACTTCCAGTAATATTGAGTACATTATAGTACACGGCCAACTGACGAGCAGACCTGCCATTGCTTAAATTGCTTGGTTGGTCTTCTTGTAATTGTTCTTCTTTAAAAGAGGCAGCGGCACTTGCATTTAACAGTATATATCTACTAGGAATCTCAACAGAACCTGCGTTAAAAAACACAGAATGTCTAATGGGAAAACTTTCTCTAACAGGACGTTGGGCTGGAATAAACTTTGGTGCACGCACAGAGAATTGAACGTCTTTTTCAATAATTACTATGGGTGTAACAACTGGAACAACAGTGGCTGGTGTTGGCACTAAAGCAATGGCTGCTGGTTTGCCGGTACCAAATTTCAAAGCTATTCCCGCTCTAATGGTATACACGGTCCATGATTCAATGGTTCTAGGTGCTTGAAATAGATTGGTTTGGAAAGAAGCAAATGGTGAAATGGTCATTTGCGTGGCACTTGCTTTTTTGGATACGGGTATATCAATACCTAGTCCTGCTTGTGCACTAATCATGGTTTTACGTAATGCATTCCAATCACCTTTAATATAATATTGTTTGTTTTGATCATAAGAAAAGGTCTTAACAATATTGAAATTAAAAGTGGGTCCAATATAAAAATACAATGCATTGGAAAAAGGAGCCAATCTAAAACTGGGTTCAACTGCTACATAAGACAATTCAGTAGATAAATTAGCAGGACAATTACAAGGCGCAATCACTTCCTCAAATTTTCCACCTCTATTATCGTAAGCAACATTTAACATGAACCCTACTGTTTTATTAGGCCTATATTCTGTTAGCAAAGACGCATAGGGCTTGACTCCCTTTCCTTTGTGAAAAGCGGTAGGTACTGTAATAGATGGATTTAATAACTGGGTAGTGCCTTCATAGGTATTAAAATTGGCAGCACCAGACAAACCAAACCACCATTTTGGTGCGGTTCTTTTAAGATTTTGGGCTAATCCTGTTGTTCCTATTAGAACAAATAATAGTAACAGGAATTTAAAGGGCTTGTTGATATAATAAGACTGTGTCATAAATAGTTTTTTATTGTACGTTGATTGTTGTGTTTACCATAGTGACTGAAGCATTCAAAGAGATAGCCCTACCATTTAATACTGTTTGAACAATATTTCCGGCTGTTGAAAAAGTAACACCCGCTGATGCAATAATGGTTCCCACCATTACTCCACCACCTGCTCCATTAATGGTTGCAGCGCTACCTACATACCAATAAACATTTTTGGGTAATGCACCATTAATCATGATAACACTTTTAGCACCTGTTGGTCCTGCAATACCTACAGTAAGTCCTGAAGCAGTTTGAAAAATCCAAGTGGCATTAGGATCGCCTTTGGCGTCAAGGGTAAGATCACCATTGGTAATTTTGAAACTGCCACTAGCCGATTGGTAAATGCCTGGGGCTAGGGTTAGTCCACCTAATTCACCGGCACCAGGATCAGTTCCACCTGGTTTTGATGCTGGAGAAATACTATTATAGGCAATTGTAGCATCACTTAAAGCATTGGTAGCAATGGTGAATGATGCGGCTGTTCCAGGGGCAGGAGGAGCGGTAAAAATGCCTCCTGTAACATTTCCTTTATTAAGTGGTGTTTCAGTGTAAACATCGGCCGTAAGGCCATCATGGAAACCTGTTATCAAAGTAGATGCACCTGTGGTTCCAATACTACCATTATTAATCACCGTATTCAAGCCTTGGTTGGTTGCACCAGCACTTCCGCCAAATGCGCCAAAATTAGCAGCAGTTCCTAGAGGCACTGGTGGTACTATGGGCAAGACGGTAGTGAAAGACCAAACATAATTTGACAACATAGTATTGCCTGCTAGGTCTTTGGCCTGAGTTGTAATGGTTGCCGTATAGACTGTATTTAACAGTAAGCTAAATAGTGGTGAAAATGTGGCTATATTATTTACGTAGGTTACATTTCCAGAAACCGAAGTACTTCCATTTTTTAAGGTATAACTTACCGTTGAAATAGACAATGGATCCATAGATTCACTAAATGTGGCTGCAATTTTTTTGTCTACTGCAACCCCAATAGCATTATTCAAAGGGTCTGTAAGAATAACGGTTGGTGGTATAATATCTAATAATGCACCAGTGGTAAAAGTCCAGACATAATCACTAGCAATAGCATTACCCGCTAAGTCTTTTGCAATTGTTGTAATAGTACCTGTATATAAAGTACTTGACAACAGATTTGCAGATGGGGTAAATGTGGCAATATTACCCGCATAAGTAACGGTTCCAGTAATGGCGGTTGTTCCATTTTTTAAAAGGAAACTGCTAATAGAAATAGTTGCAGGATTCATAGTTTCACTAAAAGTGGCTGCAATCTTTTTATTCACAGCTACACCAGTGGCATTATTGGCGGGGTCTGTTGAAATGACGGTGGGTGCCGTTGCATCAATAATGGCTCCTGTTGTGAAACTCCAATAATAATCACTGACAATCGAATTACCTGCCAAATCTTTAGCGCCTGTATTGATAGAAGCGGTATAAGTTGTATTTGGATCAAGTGGAATTAATGGATTAAAAACAGCTGTTACACCAGTATAACTAACGGTTCCTGATACTACTAATCCTCCTAATGTGGTATTAGCTAATGAGAATGAGGCAGTAGTAATAGTAGATTGATCCATTGATTCACTAAATAGGACTGCAATGTTTTTATTAAACGGTACCGCTACAGCATATCGCAAAGGATCTGTGCTTACAATGGTTGGCGATACAGCATCTGCTACATTGCCAGTTGTAAAACTCCAGGTGTAGTTTGACTTTAGTGAAACAGCAGCCAAATCCTTCACAGCAGTGGTAATAGTTCCTGTATAAGTAGTGTTTGGTTGAAGAAGCACAGTAGGAATAAAAGTGGCAGTATTACCGGAATAAAGTAAGCTACCCGTTACATTGCTTCCACCTAAAGTAGTATTCACCAATTTAAAATTGGCTGGAATAATAGTAGCTGGATCCATGACCTCACTAAAAGTAGCAGATAACTTTTGGTTAAATGGTATACCTGTGGCTGAGTTAATGGGATCTGTACTAACTACAATTGGAGAAATAATATCTGGTGCTTTACCAGTAGTAAAATGCCAAACATAGTTTGATTTCAAAAAAGTTCCAGCTACGTCTTTGGCAAGGGTAGAAATGGTTGCAGAATAAGAAGTGCTTGGCAACAATCCACCCATTGCAGCAAATACAACGGTAGTACCGGTATAAGTGGCAGTTGCTGCAACAACAGTACCCCCAAGTGAAGTATTGGTTAAAATGATACTCCTAGTGGCGGATAAAGAATCCATTGGTTTACTAAATGCCGCAGAAATCATTTTATTAAATGCTACACCTGTGGCAAAATTTAAAGGGTCTGTAGCCGTTACGGTGGGGGCTGGATCTGGCCCAGTTGTGAAACTCCAGGTATAATCATCCACCATGGCATTTTTAGCTTTATCCCTTACGCCTGCATTGATGGTTGCAGTATATTTTGTTAAGGGTGTCAATGCTTTTGTTGGTGAAAATGTGGCAGTGTTACCTGAAAAGCCAATCACTCCAGCAATGGGAGTTGTGCCTTCTTTTACGGTAAAGTTTGCAATGGAAATGGTAGAAGCATCCATAGGTTCGTTAAAAACAGCACTTATAGAAGTGCTTAAACTAATACCACTAGATGCATCCAACGGACTTGTTGACACTACTTGGGGGCAGATGCCAACAAGCCCGGTTTCTTCAACCGCTTTTTTACAACCAAAGGAAAGTACAAAGGCCAAAACCAAGTACAACCACTTGTTGATAAAAAGATTGGTATGCTTTGGGGGGGACAATAGATTGCCTGTCTCGGATGAGAAAAGATTTTTTTTCATGATGCAGATTATTTTATGAAGAGATACTTTGTATTTGAGCTTAAAAGTTCAAACAGATGATGTTTTTAAATGAGAGAATTGAATTGAGCACTAAATTAGAACATACCTTAGGCCAATTGTTATACCATGGATACTATTCATTACATCATTTACATATATAAAATTCATAGGAATATTAGCTTTGATGTAACTTTATAGTATGCACCGTTTTACTATCATTGATAATTTTAGCATTTCCAAGATTGAACAAATTGCACAAGCCATCCGTAGGGATATTGAAAAAGGAGTGTTGGCTAAGAATGCTTCATTGCCATCCATTAATGTATTTAGCAAAGAATACAAAGTTGCAAGAGATACCATAGAGAAAGCCTATAACCAGCTCAAAGAAGAAGGTTTGGTGGGATCAAGGCGCGGCAAAGGGTATTATGTAATGGGCAAGCCCGATACGCAATTGCAGGTCTTACTCATTTTTAATAAACTGAGTTCTTATAAAAGAATGATTTATGATGCAATTGTAGAAACCTTGGGAAAAAAAGCAAAAGTAGATTTACAGATTCACTTTTATAATCCCAGAATTTTAAAAGAAATCATTGAATCTAATTTAGGTAAATACCATTACTATGTGGTAATGCCTCATTTTTTTCTCAATGCCAATAAGCAAGAATGCAAGAATATTTTACAATCTATTCCTGAAAAGGAGCTCATTCTTTTGGACAAGAACTTCCCCGGCCTGAGCCGCAACACCACGGCCATTTATCAGGATTTTGAAAACGATATCTTTACTGCCTTACACGGAGCCAATAAACTACTCAAAAAGTACCATACCATTGATTTATTACTAGATGAATCTGACCATCACCCACAGGAATTGAAAATAGGAATTAAGCGTTATTGTCAAGAGCAAGAAATACTCATGAGGGTTACATCAAGGTCAAGTTTGAATGCCGTACAAAAAAAGACAGTATATATTGTAACAACGGAAGATGATTTAGCCTTAGTAGTTAAACAAGCCCGAATGGCAAAAATGGAATTGGGTAAAGACATAGGTATCATCTCTTTTAATGAATCGGTATTAAAAGAATTGTTGGATATCACGGTGGTTACCACCAATTTTAAAGAGATGGGCGTATCCACTGCCAATTGTATTCTAAAAGGGGAGACCCGAAGAATTTTAAATCCCTTTTACTTAATTCAGCGGGGATCTTTATAATTTATTTAATAGGGATATTAAAACCAAATAAGCTACCAGCCCCAGGCTTACTATCTACCCAAATACTACCTCCGTGTTTTTCTACAAATTCTTTGCATAGAATCAATCCTAAACCAGTTCCTTGTTCTTTCTGTGTGCCAGCTTCAGATTTATGAGTGCCTATTTGAAAAATTTGTTGGGACAATTCAAGTTCCATTCCTATTCCGTTATCTTTTACCTGAAATTGCCATTCATGTTCTTTTTGTTCTGCAATAACTTGTAAAAAACCACCTGGGTAAGTGTATTTAATGGCATTTGCAACAAGATTCCTCAATATGGTACTTAGCATGTATTTATCTGCAATGATGCTGCCTTCATTGGGTATGTCTAATTTCATTTCAATTCCTTTTTGCTCTGCGGTTTCCTTAAACAAATCTAGAACTTCGTGAACGCAGGAAGGAAGATCAACGGTTTCAGGATTAAACTGAATTCTACCTGTTTGGGTTTGAGACCATTCAAGTAAATTCTTTAAAAGCTCCTTGGTTTTTTCTGCTGCATCGTGCATAAACTTGGCACTTTTGGCAACACCTTCCATATCATTTTTAGCGGATTGTCTATTGAGTAAACTGCTAAATCCTATTAATGTATTAAAGGGACTCATTAAATCATGGGCAATGATTGAAAAGAACTTATCCTTAGTAGCATTTAATTCATCAAGTCTTTTATTGGTAGCTTGTTGAATGGCTTCCGCTTCTTTTCTTTTGCTGATATTTCTTGAAATGCCAACTACTTCTAAATCGTCTTGTTTATTTTTAATCAAGTGTGTAACCGTTTCAATCCAAATGATACTTCCATCTTTATGGTATTGTTGAAACTCATCGTAATAATATACAAGATTGTTGGGGTTAGACATGAACTCCTTTGTGGCAATTCCAATTCTTTCTTTGACCCTATTCACAGAATCAGGAGTCAGGCTATCTTCTAATTTTTGTTTTAGAGCTTCTTCTGAAGTATATCCCCTTAATTGATAAATAGACGGACTAATAAAAGTGAACCTGCCTAGCTTTAGGCTTAGAACCCAAATCACATCTATTACATTCTCTGCCAAAACCCTATACCGTTGTTCACTTACTTCTAATGTGTTTACGGTTTCATCTACCAGCATCTGTAATTTATTTCTGTGAAGGTTTAATTCACCAAAAGCTAAAGTAGAAAAGAGTAAAACAAAGACCAAGCTGAGTAAGAATAACACCGTTTCAAACGTAGTGTCATTATCCATATGAAGTGCAAAAAATCCCAAATTATAGGCAGTGCCAAGGGAAAGCAGTATACATATAACAAATGCCCCAATAATGGAATATAAGAGATTCCCATATTTAGCAAGTATGGCAAGAACTGGAATGGTTACAAATATAATTGAGGGAACTTTTGCAAAAGAAAACAGGATAATTCCAGCAATCAAAGCTATTACACTCAAAGCTGCGTTCCTTTTAACGGGAGGGAAATAGTTTTTATTTTTAATGGCCCAGTATAATGGAGATACCAATAAAAGTCCAATAGAATTTCCAACTGTAAAGTAAGTAGTTAGCTTAAAAAAGACAGGTAAGGGGAAAAGCTTTCCAGCCTTAAACATCTCTATGGAAACCAGTCCAATTGCAGCAAGTGCAGATGGAACTAAGCAAACAAAAAGGAAGAATAAAATCAATTGTGCGTTACGAGTAAAAAAAAGAAACTTATTTTTTTTCTCTAGATAGTTGACAATTTTCCAAGCAAGAAAAGCTTCAATTACATCTACTATTGCAAATGTAGTTCCCCAAAAACTAGTATTAAGCGTTGGAAGATTATGGTGATTTAAAAAACTATAAAAAGTATTGATGACAAAACTTCCAATCAATATCCAAGGTATAGCGGAATAACCCAATACCATAAAGAGGATTTGACCAATTCCTGAGGGTAACCATAACAAGGAAGAGTTATCTGGGGGTAAACTCAAATGCCAAATGCAAAAGAAGCCCGAAAGTATATAAGCCAATGTTAGGCCAAAAGCATATTTCCATTTAAAGGACGGTACATGCCCCATACCCATTGTTTTTTCCTCCATTACAGCAGTCAATTAACAAATGAATTTAATTGTAAAGCTGGATAAAACCGAATTTAATAAACAGTAATATTTAATATAACTGTATTGTTTAATTTTTACAGGTTTATTCCAGCTTAACAAATTAAACAAAAATCAGTTTTACTTGGTCTTATGGTTCAATAACCATTTTTTGTTCATAGACCTTTTTGTCTATGGTTAATCGGATCCAATAATTAGCACCGTTTTTGGGTTTTACAATGGGAATTTTAAGTTGATTGGCTCCAGTAGGAAGTGCATCCCAATTCATGGATGTAACCAATTGATGTTTGTTATCCAATAATTGTACGCTTACTGGACCTTTTTGAATAAGATTGAAGCGCAAACTGATAAAGTCATCAGAAATGGAACCTGATGCCTGTAGCTGAATGCCATTATTGCTTTGTTGGTTGATTTTGCCCAGTGCTTGGGTTGTATTTATTTTCAAATACACTTTTAAAATACTGTTGCTAGCAATACTTTCTTTTCCAGTATTGGTCCAGAAAATGTTGCTGGCTTGGCTATTGATACCACCGAATATATAACCAACTAAGATTGACTCTTTTCCCAATTCATCCAATTTTATTACGTGGTTATCATAAGTAGCAATTAGGCCCGTTGGAATAAATTCTGCACCCGCCCCCATATATCCTGGCATTTCAATAGGCAGTTTATATTCTGTCATCACAGCATTTTTGTCTCTTACTACGGCTGCAATTGTTTTGACAAATGGCACATCCGTATTTTGAACCAAATAATTGGCACTATCGTAGTATTGTGCAATACCCCCAAAAAACAGGGTATGCATTTCATTATTTTGAGCACTATATAGCCCCAGATTAGCACTATGATAATGATTGTAATATTGTGCAAAAGATGGATGAATCTGATAGTCTTGGGCTGTAATATTTACCGCATTCAAATAGGGGATATTTTCTGTTTCCTGAAACACACCTGAAAATGCAGTTAAACCCTGTTTCTCATCTGGCATAATCTGTGGTACAACATTATAATCCCTTCTATGAAATGCCAAACTATCTCTGATACTTTTAAAATGTTGAATTTCTAAATTGATTCCATTGTCACTAATAGTAAATTGTTTGATTTGATTGCTGTATTCTTGAAAAAATCCTGGTCCATGATCTGGTCCCATAGGGTTATATCTTCCCTGAAAGTTCTGTCCACCAATTAAATAATAAGTTTGACCAATTTTTTTTAATTGACCTCCAGTGACAGCAAATTCAGGATGGCTGATTTTTCTAAAATGTGCTTTAATAGATTGTTTATGCTTGATAGACTCAATTAATCCTGCTATGTCAATGGCAATCAAGGAAGCGTAAGTTGTATGCTTGTTTAACTGTGTACTAAACCCGTAACCACCAATAATATATAAATAGGCTTTATCTTGATAGAACTGCATATTGGTAG
>NCHJ01000039.1 GCA_002256765.1 Bacteroidetes bacterium 24-39-8 | reverse complement strand
AATATATTATTAATAACTATTTAATTTACAAAAATTCCGTTCCAATTTCCCACTCAAATCATCCATCCAAAATCTTTGGTGATTCTAACCCAATGAAATAGTTTTAGAAACAAATCAACACTATGCGAAAACAATTCCTAGTTGCTTTTCTGTTGCTATCGGCTGCGGCACAGGCCCAACTGACCGTGGACTATATTATGAAGGATCCCAAATGGATGGGTACCTCACCAACAAACCCCTTCTGGTCTCAAGACAGTAAATCGGTTTTCTTTGGATGGAACCCCACTGCTCAGGTAGCAGACAGTAACTATCGTTTTGTACTGGGTTCAACCGAGCCGGTAAAAGCAGGTTATCAGGAAACTTTAAAAGCAGGCGCCATCGCCAACGGCATCTATAATAGCACCAACACACAGATGTTGTATACCAACCGAGGCGATTTGTTTTTGGTGGATTTAAAAACCGGAGCCACTACCCGCATTACCCAAACCGATGATTTTGAATCCAACCCAAAATTTGTGGGTAACAACGAGTGGGTGGTCTATAACAAAAATCAAAACCTTTATGGATGGAATACCAAAACCGGGATTACTGCACAGCTCACCAGTTTTAGGGCTGGTGCCATTGCTTTTGTAGGATTTGCTGGAGCAGCTGGCGGCGGAAGACAAGGTGGCGGTCAAGGATTTTTTGGCGGCGGAGCAAGACCAGTTGGCGGAGCTCCGCTTCAAGGTGCGGGCATTGCAGCCGGCCAAAGCCAGGACGCTTGGTTACAAAAAAACCAACTAGCCCTTTCAACCATTTTGCAGGAGCGCAAACAAAAAAGAACCCTGCGGGATCTGTTCTTGAAATCAAATAAAGACAACGATACCCTCAAGACCATTAATACCGGAGACAAGTTGGTTCAAAATATTCAGATTAGTCCTGACGGAAGATTTGTGACTTATCGTTTAATGACCCCTCCAGCGCAGCCATCAAAGAATACCATTGTGCCAGATTATTTGGCAGAGAGTGGATACACTTCTGATATTAATGGAAGAACCAAAGTAGGCAATGCGCTAGCGCGATATGAATCTTATATGTATGACAAACAAAAAGAAGCGGTCTACTTAATAGCCACCGATAGTTTGCCAGGCATTACGGATCAACCCGATTATGTAAAAGATTATCCGCAAAGAAGAATGGCTCCCAGACCAAGACCCGTTCAAATTGGTGGACCTTTTTGGAACGAAGCTGGAACAGCTGCCGTGGTTGATATTCGTTCACAAGACAATAAAGACCGTTGGATCATGCAGCTCAATCCTGAAAACGGCAAACTGAGTTTGATAGACAGACAAAGAGACGAAGCTTGGATTGGCGGACCCGGCATCAATGCATTTGCACCCGTGCTTGGTTGGATTAACAATGACCAATTGTATTTTCAAAGTGAAAAAACGGGCTACTCACATTTGTATACTTACGATGTAAAAACTGCAACGCGCAAGGCTTTGACCCAGGGTAAGTATGAAATACAAAATGTAGTGTTGAGCAAAAACAAACAATATTTTTATTTGCTCACCAATGAAAAACATCCAGGAAAACAACACTGGTATAGACTCAAAACAGATGGTTCTAAAAAAGAACAGATTACCCAAATGGATGGTGGTTATGAAGTGAGTTTATCGCCAGATGAAAAATGGATTGCCTATAGATACTCTTATATTAATAAGCCCTGGGAATTATACATTCAAGAAAATGCGCCCGGAAAAAATCCTATACAAGTAACCAATAAAGCGCAGAGCGATGCTTTCAAATCATACGCTTGGCGCGACACAAAAATTACTACCATCACCGCTCGCGATGGTCAACCCATTTACACCAGGGTCTATGATCCAAAACCTGGAACCAAGAATGGTGCAGCCGTAATTTTTGTACACGGTGCAGGATATTTACAAAACGTACACTATGGATGGAGCAGTTATTTCCGCGAGCAAATGTTTAATAATTTATTAGCGGACAAAGGTTATACCGTGATTGATATTGACTATCGCGCCAGCAGTGGATACGGCCGCGATTGGAGAACGGGCATCTACCGTTTTATGGGTGGAAAAGATTTGGATGATGAAGTAGACGCAGCAAAATGGTTAACCCAAACTATGGGAATTGATAGCAACAGAATTGGTATGTATGGAGGATCTTATGGTGGCTTTATGACACTGATGGCTATGTTTACACAACCCAACGTCATCAAGGCTGGCGCGGCTTTGAGGCCAGTGACCGATTGGGCACATTATAACCACGGCTATACCGCCAACATTTTAAATGAACCCGTGAATGATAGTATTGCTTATGCAAAATCATCGCCCATTAATTTTGCGGGCGGTTTG
Source organism: Bacteroidetes bacterium 24-39-8 (assembly GCA_002256765.1). GTDB lineage: Bacteria > Bacteroidota > Bacteroidia > Chitinophagales > Chitinophagaceae > Sediminibacterium. Next base: position 20,432 of record NCHJ01000039.1, on the reverse strand, counting down.
AAAAATCATTTATTGATCTGTCATGGAATGGTAGACGTGAACGTACATTTTCAAGACGTGGTTCGTTTAAATCAACGACTCATAGAACTAGGAAAAGAGAATTGGGAGATGGCTGTTTATCCTGTGGAAGACCACGGATTTGTTGAGCCAAGTAGTTGGGCCGATGAGTATAAAAGAATTTTGAAATTGTTTGAGACTTATTTGAAATAAGTTTAGAGATTAGGCATAAAAAAACCTCCAGTAGTTTTTACTGGAGGTTTTCTTTTTACCCACCCCGGCCTGCGGCCACCCCTCCAAGGAGGTGATGAAATTATCTGTTCATGCTCATCAAGAACTCTTCGTTGCTCTTGGTTCCGCGCATGCGTTTTAATAATTCGTTCATGGCTTCTTCGGCGTTCATATCGTTTAAGAACAAACGCAGAATATTCATGCGGCCTAGTACTTCTTTGTCCAACAACAAATCGTCGCGGCGAGTAGAAGAACCTACCAAGTCAATAGCAGGATAGATACGCTTGTTAGCCAATTTTCTATCTAACTGCAATTCCATATTACCAGTACCCTTGAATTCTTCAAAGATAACTTCGTCCATTTTAGAACCGGTTTCAATCAGCGCTGTTGCAAGTATGGTCAGTGATCCTCCGTTCTCTATTTTACGAGCAGCACCAAAGAATTGTTTTGGTTTCAATAAAGCGTTTGCTTCCACACCACCTGATAATACTTTACCAGAAGAAGGAGCCACGGTATTGTGTGCACGAGCCAAACGAGTAATAGAATCCAAGAGGATTACTACATCGTGCCCGCACTCCACCAAACGTTTTGCTTTTTGCAAAGCAATGGCAGAAACTTTTACGTGCTTTTCAGCAGGCTCGTCAAAAGTAGAAGCAATAACTTCTGCTCTAACGCTGCGTTCCATATCGGTTACCTCTTCAGGGCGTTCGTCAATGAGCACCACCATCAAATAACATTCGGGGTGATTGGCTGCAATGGCGTTGGCCACTTCTTTGAGCAACATGGTTTTACCCACTTTTGGTTGGGCCACAATTAGACCACGTTGACCCTTACCAATTGGGGTAAAGATGTCCATGATCCTAGTGCTATAGTTATTGCTGGTAGTGAACAGGTTCAGTTTTTCAAAAGGGAACAAAGGAGTCAGGTAATCAAAAGGAATCCTGTCACGCACTTCGTCCGGACGCTTTCCGTTGATCAAGTCAACTTTCAGCAAGGCAAAATATTTTTCACCTTCTTTGGGAGGACGCACAGAACCCAACACAGTATCGCCGGTTTTTAAACCAAACAATTTAATCTGAGAGGGAGACACGTATACGTCATCTGGAGAAGACAAATAGTTATAATCGCTAGAGCGTAAAAAACCATAACCATCAGGCATCATTTCCAGCACACCCTCGCCATTGATCACGCCTTCAAATTCAATATTGAATGCGGGTTCTTTGCGTGGTTGCGGGTAACGCTGTTGTGGTGCGGGTTCACTAGCAGGGGTTTCATTCTCACCCTGTTGGTGTTGCTCACCGGTAACTGCAGTAGCAGGTGTATCAGATGGCTGGTCCGTGGTTGGTTGTGCATCCGCTGGATCAGCTGGTCTATTGTCCATTTGGTCAGGACGCGGTTTGCGTGGTTGTGGCCCTTTTTTATTCAAAAGAGGTCTTTGTTGTCTTTCTGCAGGAAGGGCTGGTGCGCCAGGAGCCCTGGTTGGGGCAGGTGCAGGAGCTTGTCCTTCTGCGGGTGCTGGTTGTTCTCTTGGCGGAGCCGTTGCTCTAATAGGAGCTGGAACCACCGGTCTTGGATTGGGTCTTGGAGCAGGAGCAGGTTTTTCAGCAACTACAGGAGCTGCTTTTTCAACTGGAGCGGGAGCCGCTTCTGTTGCTTCTTCTGAAGGCTCCATTACTTCTGCTTCTTCAGTGCCATTGGCAGTAGAAGTTTTGATGGTAACGGGTTTGCGCGTACGGGTCCCCTTTTTCTTGGGTTCGTCTTTTGCTTCGCTTGCTTTAACGGCTTGGCCGTCTAGTATCTTGTAAATTAGTTCTTGTTTGTTGAGCTTCTTAATACCGGGGAGGGAGAGTTGCTCAGCAATGTCTTGCAGCTCAGGCAAAAGCATGTCGTTCAATTGCAGAATGTCGTACATAAAATCGGTTGATGAAAAAATAGCAAAATGTCAATGTTAAATAAATCCAGTCTAAGGGAATGAAAACTCAGAAAGGCTTAAAAAAATTTTGATTGGAAGAGGAAAACTGAATCGTCTGGAGTTGATTTTAGACCTGTTCAGTGATATTTCCAATGCAATGTTAAGTGAGATTTTCTGAAAAAACGAATTTTTTCCCAGTTTTTAACCAAGTTTAAGCCTTAGGCATGGCTACAGCGGGAGGTTTGGTTATCTTTGAAGCTTTCCGGAATAAAGCAATTATTAAGATGTTTAACAAAAGAACCAAGATCAAGGCCTTATTGGCTACAGAGCCACAAAACCAAGAAGTGATAGTGATGGGTTGGGTGCGCAGTTTTAGAAACAACCAGTTTATAGCTCTGAACGATGGTAGTACTAATAATAATATACAAGTAGTAGTAGAACTAGGTCTGTTAGATGATGCTACTTTAAAGCGCATTACCACGGGTGCTTCCTTAAAAGTAACCGGTGAGTTAATTGCTTCATTGGGCAAGGGACAGAAAGTAGAAATTAAAGCCAAGAGTTTAGAAATTTTGGGCGATAGTGATGCAGAAAAATTTCCATTGCAACCCAAAAAACATTCATTGGAATTCTTGCGTGAAATTGCGCACTTGCGCTTTCGCACCAACACTTTTGGATCGGTGTTTAGACTGCGTCATTCACTAGCATTTGCGGTACATAAATTCTTTAATGAAAAAGGATTTATTTATTTGCATACACCCATCATTACATCCAGTGATGCAGAAGGTGCGGGAGAAATGTTCCGTGTAACAACTTTACCTTTTGACAATGCACCACGCAATGAAGATGGTAGTGTGAATTTTAAAGAAGACTTTTTTGGAAAGAGCACTAACCTCACAGTTAGTGGACAATTAGAAGGTGAGCTAGGCGCCATGGCGTTTAGTGAGATCTATACTTTTGGACCAACTTTCCGCGCAGAAAATTCTAACACTGCTAGACACTTAGCAGAGTTCTGGATGATTGAACCAGAGATGGCGTTTCATGATATTGAAGACAACCAAAACTTGGCCGAAGAGTTTATCCAATATTTGATTCGCTACGCCATGGAACACAATATGGAAGACCTAGAATTCCTAGACGCACGTTTGGCAGAAGAAGAAAAACAGAAGCCACAAAACGAGCGCGCAGAATTTGGATTGCTAGAAAAATTACGTTTTGTAGTAGACAATCAATTTGAAAGAATTACTTATACAGAAGCCATACAAATTTTGTTGGATTCACCACACTATAAGAAAAAGAAATTCAAGTATGATGTGAGTTGGGGTATTGATATGCAGAGCGAGCACGAAAGATATTTGGTAGAAAAACATTTTAAAAAACCAGTGATTGTTACTGGCTATCCAGCTGCTATTAAAGCATTTTATATGCGCTTGAATGATGGTTGTGAACCAGGCCGTGAAACCGTTGCTGCCATGGATATTTTGGCACCGGGTATTGGAGAAATTGTAGGTGGATCACAAAGAGAAGAGCGCTTAGACAAATTAGAAAAACGCATGGCCGAGATGCATATTCCTGCAGAAGAAATGAGTTGGTATTTAGATACCCGCCGTTTTGGAACCGTGCCACACGCGGGCTTTGGTTTGGGCTTTGAAAGAATGGTACAATTTGTAACAGGCATGACCAATATTAGAGACGTGATTGCATTTGCAAGAACCCCAAAAAATTGCGAATTCTAATACAAAGGCATCATTTGATATAAATGGTTGGGCATTGCTCAACCATTTTTGTTGTAACCTGTATCTTATGCAAAACTTTATGTCTTGAATAAGATTTCTGAGTTAAAAGAATATATAGCACCTACTAGGGAAAAATTATTGGCACACCCACTCTATGCCAAGATTCAAAACCTGAAAGACCTACAAACCTTTTCCCGCTTTCATGTTTTTGCGGTTTGGGATTTTATGAGTCTGCTCAAGTCTTTACAAAACAACCTCACTTGCACCACTATTCCTTGGCATCCCAAGGGAAGCGCCAATACCAGATTCTTGATCAATGAAATTGTTACCGGAGAAGAATCTGATGTAGATGCTTTTGGAAAAAGAACCAGTCATTTTGAATTGTACCTGAGCGCTATGGAGCAAATGGGTGCCAGTCAAAAAGAGATTCAAATATTGATCAATTTGTTAAGTCAGGGATTGCCTGTTTCACCAGCTCTTGATAGATTGATTTTGCCCGCGGGGGTAAGGGATTTTCTAAATTTTACTTTTGATATTATTCAAGAACCCATACATGTTCAGGCCGCTGTTTTTAGTTTTGGAAGAGAAGATTTAATTCCAGATATGTTTTTGGAATTGTTACAAGAGATTGCCCAACTGCATCCTGAAAAACTAGACGGCTTTATTTATTATTTACAAAGACATATAGAAATTGACGGAGGGCATCATAGTCATTTGGCCATGGAGATGGTAGCAGAATTATGTGGAGATGACAATGCCAAATGGAAGGAAGCTTCCGTTGCGGCCATCATGGCTTTAGAAAAAAGAATTCAGCTATGGGATGCTATTTTGGATTTGATATAATTGATATATTTAGGCATCCATCAAACCAATAGTTGAGAAGATGCGGAAATCCCTGCTCCTATTTTCTTTATTGCTACTAAACGCCGCATTGCATGCCCAGTCTATCTTAAATGATAAGGCATTCTATGATACCCTGAGAACCCATAAGACTTATGGTAAAATTGGGTTTGGCTTAAACATCAATGATGACGATGAGCGCAAGGTATTTTTACTGCAAGACGCTTCTATCTCTAGGGCAACTAGCGTTTAAAAATTGGTACCGGTATACAATATGAAAAAGAAAGTTGGCGCATATTTGAGCGCGAATTCTTACCCGCGCTAGATACCCTATCGCAAAGCTTAAAAGACAAATTGCAAGAAGCCTATGGCATTAATGAGAAGGGCAATATTAATAAGGACAATTGGCGATGGAATAATTATATCCAATTTGTATTTACCCTTGGCGAAAAGCTGAATCTAAGTACACTAGGGATTGTCCAGTTCCCCCTGAGCATTCCTTATGACAATACCTATAATGTGCCCTATTTCCCGGTAGACAATAAGAAATACCCCAGATTTACCATGGAACTCAGCGCCAATTTTACCATTACCAAGCATTTTACCTTTAGCGCCAAATACTTTATCCAGCATGACGAGGGGCAGATATCGCCCCTGGCCAATGAGCAGATCAGCAATTTTACCAACGGATTGGTCTATAAGTTCTAGCGCAGAACCTAATTAACCACTGGATATCAGGCCCTCTGAACTCCGCTTTTCAAAAAACTCAAAAAAAACTGTGGATAATTTCTGAATATTGGCTGATGCCCTTATATTTGCAGCCCTTTAGGGAACGGAAACGTTCCTAGACTGAAATGGTGCGGTAGCTCAGTCACCCGATGAATCGGGTTAAAGTACCGACAAACATAGAATATCGACAAATTGGTGCGGTAGCTCAGTCGGTAGAGCAAAGGACTGAAAATCCTTGTGTCGCCGGTTCGATCCCGGCCCACACCACGAGACCTCAACAGCAATGTTGGGGTTTTTTGTTTTTGGAACTATGAGTTTGTAAATTCTTTTAGTCTTTCTAAAATATATTGAGTTGCTGGATTGACACTATAACCTGCATGTGCATCTACCCATTCTTCAAAATGTTGATTGTTTATTAGTATTTGGAAAGTACTTTTTAAATACTGCTTTAGTTCAGTTTCGGCATTTTCCATTTCTTCCAAAACGCTGCTATTGTTTTCTAAAACAAATATAATGTCTTCAAAATCGGTACTAGTTCTACCGTCATTAGATCCTCTACTTTTGAACGCTTCCAGTTTAGATGCTATAAAATAAGAGGGTTTAAAAATTCTAATTTTATCTTCTCCAATATCATGCACTATTGAATTTGCAAACCCAGCAGGGTACCATCTATTAGAAAATCCTAGGGTTTCTTTGCTTGTAGGCATTACATCTACAATAATGCCATTTATAGTATATCTGCAAATAACTCCAGACTCTTGGTCGTTTACAAATCCTAAATTTCTTAACCGCTCGTCTATGACCGAATAGTCTTTATATGCCCATAATTCTATAATCACATCAATATCATCGGTTGGTCTCACATCTTCTGTTCTTCTCTCAGCATAAAGTGAAACAGTAGCCCCGCCAACAAATACAACAGCTTCTTTTAAATTACCTAGTGCGTAGTTGACAGCTCTAATTCTTGTTATGTTCTCTTGATGGCTCATTTAAAAGCAAATTTGAAAAATAATCAAAAGCAAATTTTTTCTCTCTAACTTTTCCAACACGAATTGCATCTAACATAGCTAAAGCTTCATATAATTTTTCATCTTCTTTTGCTGCTTTAACTTGATTGGGATACAATGGTTCAATAACTTGACCATAGTCCTTTCCTTCAAAGTCAGGCCAAACATAGGTACTGGAACTAACAATATGCTTTTTCAACAAGGGATGACCGTGTGAGGTGGCCATACCCCTTGAAAGAGGACCAGGAGTTTGGGGGAAAACGTAAGGGAGTCCGTATTTTAAAAACTCAGTAAATGCAATTCTTGCTACTTTTTTACGATTTGTATCAATCAAACCTGAAAAACTACTCCTATTTAAGGACTCAGAAACCTCTGCACTACTAATATAAAGAGAACGTGATAGGTCCTGGAATTGCCATTCCTTTTTCCCTAATACCACAATTTTCAAAAGTATTACTATGTCTTGGGGGCGCATCCCTTTGTGCTGTCTCATAAGCAAAACTAATCATTATTTCGCAATTTGCAAATCGCGAATTGAGAAATAATATATCGATCCCGGCCCACACCACAAAGACCTCAACAGCAATGTTGGGGTTTTTTGTTGTAGCACCTCAGCCCATGTGGTGAATAGTTGCCTGTTAGTAGCTGTAATAAATAATAATTAAATAAAGCTATCTTATATTGTTATTCTTCAAGCATTGTAATCTTTACCATTAAAATAGTTTTATGAAAAAAGTATTGGCACTGTTAACGGTTATCTTTTCTTTTTCTTGTTTGATGGCCCAACCCTATACAACTGCTAATGCCCATTCGCACAACGATTACGAGCAAAACAAACCATTTACTTTAGCCTTTAACGAATTGTTTGGATCAATTGAGGCGGATATATTTTTATCAAACGGCGCTATTTTAGTTGGTCATAATTTAAAAGACCTGAATCCCAACCGATCGCTTGAAAATTTATATTTGGCACCAATGGCTGCGTACAATCCCGCCAGAAAACTTCAATTGCTTATTGATATTAAAACCGAAGCAAATACCACTTTAAATGCCTTGGTTGATTTATTAAAAAAATACCCGGCAATCATCAACAATAAAAATATTCGCATTGTCATTTCTGGAAATGCCCCAAAGCCTTCTGAATTTAGTCAATATCCTGATTTTATTTGGTTTGATGGAAGAATCAATACTGACTATACCAAAGAACAATTGCAAAGAATTGCTTTATTAAGTGGAGACTACGGAAATTTTGTTGTTAAAAGAAGATGGCCACTTTTGCCTGAGGATCTTGAAAAAATGCAAGCTGCCATCAATCAATCACATGGTTTAGAAAAGCCAATTAGATTTTGGGCCAGCCCAGATTTCAAAGAGGCCTGGGAGCAAATGATTACGTTGAAGGTTGATTATATTAATACGGATAAGATCAGTGAACTGTCTGATTATTTGGTTACTCGTAATTCAGCACTGAGAGAATTGCCTTACAATAGAATTATCAAATCGGCTGGAGAAGTAGTAAGATATGGCAAACCATCATTAGAAAACCATGCTTTAGATATTGCTAATTTAAGCGATAAAAACCTGGTAGTGGTTGAAGAAAGATATGCTGTATTTGTACTAGATATTCTTCAAAACAAAGTTGTGGACGAATGGCGATTTGAACAAGTCCAAGCTTATAAAGGAATGATGAGTACTTATTCGGGAATTAAAACAATTACCATCAACGAAAAGGAATATATCATTTGGTCTGCAGCTACAGGAAATAAATCCGCCATCATGATTGCAGAATGGAAAGAAGGTATAAAGAATATAACGAGTATACCATTCGAAAAAAAATCACCTGCAAAAAATGCTTTGCCTAATCAGGTTGAAGTAGTTAAAGAAGACAATCAATATTTTATTTATGTTGTTTTAAATGGCAACAATGAATTGATTAAACTAAATTGGGATACAAGAACCATTGTATGGAAATCCAATACAGGTGTTGCTCCTTTTGGATTAGCAGTTTCCGGTAAAAAAATATTTGTAACCAATTGGGCTGGTGAAACTGTTACAGATTCTAGTAAATCAACCGCTGGTGTTCCATGGGGATTAGCTTACACAAGCCCCGTCACAGGTGCTACTGCTAGTGGTACCATTTCAGTGTTTAATACCATCAATGGAAAGTTGGAAAAAGAAATGACTGTTGGGCTTCATCCTAATGCTATTATAGCTTCTGCAGATGGCAAATTTATTTATGTGGCTAATGGGTCTAGCGATGAAATAACGGTGATCAATGCAAAAAACAATCAACTGGTAGAAAATATTTTTGTAGGAATGGTTGGGAGAAATCTACAAGGAAGTACACCTAATGGATTAACGCTTAGTGTTGATGGAAAAAAATTATACGTGTCTAATGGACTTGATAATGCCATTGCCATCATACATTTAGGAAAAAGCAGTGCTAATCTTGGAACCGGAAAAACAGTTGTTGAAGGATTTATTCCAACCGAAGCATATCCCGCAGGTTTACTGATTAAAGAAAATAAATTAATTGTAGCCAATCTAGAATCGGATGGTGCCAATGTAATAGATGAGAAGAGAAAAGCAAGAACCATTCATCAAGAACTAGCTTCGGTTAGTATTATTCCATTGCCCAATCAAGCACAATTAAAGGTTTATACCAACAAAGTAAAAGAGCAAAATCTTTTAAGCAGATTAGACCAATTAATATTACCAGCAAGACCCAATGTATCACCAGTTCCTGTTCCGGAAAGAATAGGAGAACCCTCTGTGTTCAAACATGTTGTTTACATTATTAAAGAAAATAAAACCTATGATCAAGTTTTAGGAGATGTAAAAAATGGGAATGGCGATAGCAGTCTTTGTGTATTCGGCGAAAAATATACTCCTAACACACATGCATTGGTAAAGCAATTTGGAGGAATGGATAATTATCACGCATCTGGTAAATCTTCAGCAGAAGGTCATCAATGGACCGATGCTGGTATGGTTTCGGATTATGTTGAAAAAAATGTACGCGCTTGGTTTAGAAGTTATCCGCATCGCCAAGAAGATGCATTGGTATATAATAAAGCAGGGTTTATTTGGAATCATGCATTGACTTATGGAAAAAAGGTTCGCGTATTTGGAGAAGCTTGTGAAACAGAATATGATAAAAAATTAAATTGGTTTGATTTATATAAACAATACGAACAAGGAATAAAACCAACATGGTACAATGAAACTACCATTGATAATTTAAACTCAAATATCTCCCCAACATTTCCGGATTGTGATAATTTGGTTTTTAGTGACCAACAAAGGGCAAGTATTTTTATGGAAGAATGGAATCAATTGGCTGCCAAAGATAGTTTGCCTAATCTAATGGTAGTATCACTTCCTAATGACCATACTGCTGGTACTTCTCCCAATTTTCCTACACCATTTTCAATGGTTGCAGATAATGATTTGGCATTGGGTAGAATTGTTGACATGATTTCAAAAAGTAAGTATTGGGATTCTACTGTAATATTTGTAACAGAAGATGATTCCCAGGGTGGGTGGGATCATGTATCGGCCTATAGAACTGTTGGAATGGTTATTAGCCCCTATACTTCCAATAAAATGGTTCATACAAAGTACAATCAAGTTTCTATGTTAAGAACCATTGAACAAATTTTAGGCATCCCGCCAATGAATAGCATGGATGCAACTTCTAGGCTAATGACAGATTGTTTTCAAACAATCAAAAACAATAGTACTTATACTATGGTTCCTAATAGAGTGCCACTAGATGAAAAAAACAAATCATTATCTAGCTTAAAAGGTATTGAGAAAAAGTATGCAGAAATTTCTCAAAACCAAGTGTTTAATGAAGTGGACGGCGGGGAAGATGATATGATGAACAAAATATTATGGTACTATATTAAGGGTGCAAAAAAATATCCAGCTACCGTGAATAATTGATTGAATTAATTATTCAGTAACAATCAGATAATATATTCATAACCCAAAAGAGTAAGATAGTTGTAGGACCTCATCAAATATTGCCGCATCATGCTACCCGCCAGAATTTTAATAGGGTTTTAAATTCTAACTGTATTTATCATCTGCTTTGGGCTTCTTTCATGATAAAAAAATAAAACCCAAAAAAAATCTTAAAGTTACCCCATCCCACTTGGACTATATAAATAGTCAATGAATTCTAATCCATTCTTAATGCCTGCCTTAGATCCTGCTAATACGAGTTGTATATGTTTACCCTTTATGATTAAATGATTACAGTTAAACTCGGAAACATGAAAACAAGATCAAATTATTCTTTACAGGTATCTTATTTACTAGTGGCGCGCAAGAGCTAATGACTGTTTAAAGTGAAGCTGGGAGTATATTCTCTTGGCTCTATTTTGATTTTAAGATTAAACAAAGAGATTGGTATGGTTACAGTAATAATTCCTTCTTTAAACGAAGAAAAAACAATTGCACAAGTTATAGCGCTAGTAAAGAGGGATTTACTAACTACGGAAGTGATTGTTGTTGATGATAAGTCAACAGATTCAACAGTAAAACTAGCAAGATTAGCAGGAGCAAAAGTAATTACAAGTACCAAATTGGGTAAGGGTACTTCTATGAAAGATGGTGCAATGATTGCGCAGAACAAAGTGATTGTTTTCCTGGATGCAGATATTATCACCTATCCAGAGAATGTTGTAGCACTGTTGGCTGCCCCTATTATTTCTGGTGAGGCCGATTTTGTAAAATCGTATTTCACGCGTCAGGCGGGACGTGTTACAGAACTAGTTGCCAAACCATTACTGAACATTCTTTATCCTGGGTTTCCTGAATTCCGCCAACCACTGAGCGGGATGATAGCCGGAAAAAAAATGCTGTTTGAAGCAATTGAATTTGAGGAAGGCTACGGCGTAGACATTGGTTTACTGATTGATATGCATAAACTTGGTGCAATTATAAAGGAGGTTGATATTGGTAATATTTTGAATGATATGCAACCGCTGGAAGAGCTTGGAAAAATGTCCAAAGAAGTGGCGCGTACTATTTTGAAAAAATCCAAAGGGGAAGCTTTACAGAGCCTAGAAACGTATGAATACATTCAGGTAATACGTGAACAGATGGACTATGCCATACATGAAGAATTGATGTCGCTCAAAAAGATTGCAGTATTTGATATGGACAATACCCTTTTCCGTGGCAGTTTTATCAGAACGGCTGCAGAGGATTTTGGTTTTTCGGCTGAGCTAAGTAGGATTGTTGATGTCAACGCGGGGAATCCTTTTATTCGCACAAAAAAAATTGCACGTTTATTAAAGGGCAGAACCATTGGGGACCTACTTGAAGTTGCCGAAAGTATGGAAGTGACATGCAACCTTGAAAAACTAATAGGTACTTTAAAAGAGCAGGGTTATATAACTGGCATTATCAGCGACAGTTATGATTGCATTACCAATCATTTAAAAAATAAGTATGGATTTGATTTTACCATTGCCAATGAACTTGAATTTTCTAAAAGCATTGTAACCGGAGAGGTTAAGATACCTTCTGTTTTTTTGAGCGGCGATGATTGTCTTTGCAGTCATGACTATTGCAAGCTTAATGCTTTGATTGCCGTGTGTAAGCGGTACCAGGTTGAACTTTCCAATACCATAGTGATTGGTGATGGAGAAAATGATATTTGCTGTATAAAAAAAGCCGGAATAGGCATATCTTTCTGTTCAACTTACGAGTTCATTGATTCCGCAGCGGATTATGTTATTAAAAATCCTGATTTTGAATTACTAATACCTATCATTATTTAAAGCAATAAAATGGAGATTCTGATAGTTGAAGATGAAAAAAAGATTGCAGACTCATTGCACAAAGGCCTGGAGGAACTGGGTTATACAGTGCAGGTAAGCTACGATGGTAAAATAGGCGAAAAGCTTTTTAACCAGCAACCTTTTAACTTAGTTATACTTGATGTTAATCTTCCTGGGATAAACGGTCTTGAGCTTTGTGCTAGGATCAGACAGAAAAACAAGCAGGTGCCCATCTTAATGCTGACAACTTTTGGATCGGTACCTGATAAAGTTGAAGGCTTTAATGCAGGTGCAGATGATTATATGGTAAAACCATTTTCTTTTGCAGAATTGATTGTGAGGGTGAGGGCGTTGCTAAAACGGAATTCCAATGATAACGCACCAGTTGGTAACCTACTTGGGTTTGCGGATCTTGAAATGAATCTTGATACAAAGCATGTAACACGCTCAGGAAAACAAATTTTCCTTACGGCCAAAGAGTTCCAGTTACTCGAATACCTGATACGCAATAACAAAAAAGTATTGAGCCGTATGGCGATAGGAGAAAATGTATGGGATGTTGACTTTGACACACATACAAATACCATCGATGTGTATATTAATTACCTTAGAAAAAAAATCGACAAAGATTTTCCTGACAAACTCATTCACACTCAGGTTGGTTTCGGATATATCTTGAAAGAATCAAAACACAAATGAAAGTAAGATACAAAATTACAATGGCCTTTTTGTTTCTTACGTTGTCCGTATTAATCGCGTTCAGCATTTCAATTTATTTCAACACATCCAGTCAATACAAACGGGATTTCAACAAACGCTTGAAGAACAGGTCTTTAACGGTAGCTGCATTATTACAAAGACTTCCTTCCAATGGTTATCTGTTCTTGTCTAAACTTGATAGTTCAACCACAAATATGCTGGTTGCTGAAACAATCACTATTTTTGACAGCTCTAAAAAAAAGCTTTATTCTTTTTCAAGGGATAAAACTGGCATTTCACCAATTGCGCCTGAACTTCTTGATGAAATAAAAGAAAAAGGAATTGTCAATTCGGCCGAGGGCAAAAAAATGATGGTAGGGATCTATTACCAACAATCTCTCAATCCTGTTATTGTAATTACTTCGGCTATTAATCAAAACAGCATCAATAATCTTCAGGAACTCAGAAAAAGTATTATTCTTGGTTTTGTAGCAGCGGCATTTTTGTCTCTACTTGCCGGCTGGATTTTTAGTAGAGAGTTGCTTAAACCAATAGAGAAAATTGCGAAAACAGTAGATAAGATCTCCGCAACTAATATTGAAAATAGGTTGCCCAACCTACCAGTAAAAGATGAATGGAACACATTGTCAACCACGTTCAATAATTTGCTGCACCGGTTGCAGGAATCCTTCGAGTTACAAGGACGCTTTATTTCAAATGCTTCACATGAATTATCTACTCCGCTTACTTCTGTTATCAATCAGATTGATGTTACCCTGCGCAAAGAGAGAACGAATGGCGAGTATCTTAAAGTTCTTCAATCTGTTCAGTCGGATGCCCAGCACATGACTGATCTTACACAACAACTGTTGGTTTTAGCTAGAACTTCTCGCGGCGGTGCGCTGCAAACAAACCGGGTTCGCATAGATGAAGTATTAATGGAAATCCCTTCTCTCTTAAAGAAAACCCATGAAGATTATATAGCCAAAGTGTTTTTTGACGAGATTCCGGATAATGAAAACCTTGGCATGGTAGACGGAAATTTTGAGCTGCTTCTGTCTGCATGCCATAATATAGCAGAAAATGGGTGCAAGTATTCTCCGGATCATATTGTAAACATTTCATTATCGTTTATCGAAAAAAGAATAATGCTTCTTTTCACGAATGTTACCGAAACGTTTAATCCGGAAGAGATCGGTTTGATTTTCCAACCTTTTCAACGGGGTAGTAATGCCGCATCGGCTCCTGGTTATGGACTGGGACTGTCACTGACTAGGCGGATTATTCTTTTACATAAAGGGGAGATTACTGCTGAGGTGAATAACGAAAACCAATTACTTGTAACCGTGATATTTCCTTCTGCTTCCATTACCAGTTCCTAATTGTTTTCTAACACCGTTTTAAGTGATAACTTATACTCAGGGGGTAGATTTAAAAAAAATCATATGGAAAATCTGATCAAACGCATTCTTTTGCCAATAAAGTTGGATGGAGACTTTATGCGCGCCATCAGACCGGTAGCAGAATTGGCATATAGCCATGGGGCCGAACTTCACCTGCTTTATATTGGTGACCCTGCAGTTTACCGGTCTTCTTTATGGTGGTTCCATCCTAAAGTAGCCCCGTTGGAGTTAACAAAAGAAAAAGCCTCGTCCCTACAAACAATAAAAGAGATTACTTCCAGCAAATTTACCATTTCCGTATTTGCTTCTATTGAATGGGGAAAATGGAGGTCTGTATTACTCAGCCATGCCGAATCAATCAAAGCAGATCTGATAGTTCTGAATGAGGCGGCAATTCCAAGAAAAAAAATCACTTCTTTAAAATCAAATCTCGAATATATCATTGAAAAAAGTCAGTGCCAGGTAATTACGCTTTTAACTCCTCAAACACAGAAAGTAGGATGGAATCTGGTTGTAATTCCTATCACGGACTTTATTCCGGAAATCCGTCTTCAAACCATTTTGGAAACGGCAATCTTGCAGCAAATGAAAGTTCATCTAATTACTATAACACCAGAGGAAACGGGGCAGAGCTCCGCAGATTTTTTTTATCTCACAGAAACACTAAAGCGTTTAAAACCGGCAGCCAATTTGCAGGTAGAATGTCACTGTCTAAAAAATAGTTATAATCCAATTGACAGTTTTTTACACTATGCCCGCTCTGTTGGAGCCGACCTCTTAATGACACGTATGTCTAATACTAGGCTACAATAATTCCTTACCAAACAGTGATCCTTTCGTTTTCGGGTTTAAACATTTTATCACCTGGTTGTACATCAAAGGCTTTATAAAAAGGGGTGAAGTTCATCAACGGGCCGTTCACACGCCATCTTGCTGGTGAATGCGGATTGGTGTTTACATACATGCGCATATACGCGTCTCTGGTTTTTACCCGCCAGATTCTTGCGATGGAAATAAAGAATCGTTGATCGGGTGTAAAGCCATCCAACTTAGTAGTATCTTTTCCTTGCTCCGTTAATTTAAATGCATCATATGCAATGGCAACGCCAGCTATGTCTGCGGTGTTCTCTCCCACTGTTAAAGCACCTTTTAGATGTACCGTATCTAGCACGGTAAATGAATTGTATTGATCAATAACTTGTTGCGTTCTTGCTTTGAATTTTTCAAAGTCGGACTTTGCCCACCAGTTTGTTACGTTACCAACTTTATCGTACTGTGCTCCCTGATCATCAAAGCTGTGTGTGATCTCATGACCAATCACCATGCCAATACCACCATAGTTCAGTGCGTCATCGGCATACAAATCAAAATAAGGTGATTGCAAAATTCCAGCAGGGAAAACAATTTCATTCATGGCTGGATTGTTATACGCAGTTACTGTTGGAGGAGTGGTGTACCATTCCGTTCTGTCAACTGGCTGATTCACTTTAGCCAGGCTATATGCGTAATCATTTTTGTTGGCAGACATACGGTTTTCAAAATAGGTAGTCCTGTTCACTTCTACTTTGCTGTAGTCTCTCCACTTATCGGGGTAGCCTATTTTTTCTGTGAATGCGTTTAGTTTTTCTTTAGCCTTAGCCTTGGTTGAATCGCTCATCCAGTCCAATTTATTGATACGCACTTCAAATGCTTTCTTCAGGTTGTTTACCAATACTGCCATTCGCTTTTTGGCGTCTTCGGGGAAATATTTTTTTACATATAGTTGTGCCAATGCTTGACCTAATGAATTATCAACCGCTTGCGTCATTTCTTCGGAACGTGTTTTTTTAGTGGCTTGTCCGGTTAGAATTTTTGAATATTCAAAATTGGCATCAACAAAAGGGCGGCTTAAAAAATTTGCATAGCTGGTCAATGCATTTGCTTTTAGATAGACTTTCCAATCATTGAGAGAAACGGAGGTCAATAAGGTGTTTAGCTTGTCGTAATAAGCAGGTTGCCCTATGTTAACTGAATCAACCTTAGCACCTAAATTGCTTAAAAGGGTTGTCCAGCCTATGTTTGGGTGTTTTTTAGAAAGAGCCGCCACTGCCATTTTGTTGTAGTTAGCGTTGATATTTCTGAGCTCAATATTTGTTTTGTGCGAAGCGGCTAATTGTTTTTCAATGTCAAAAGTGATGCTAGCATTTTTCTCTGCGGTAGTTGCATCAAATTCTATTAATGTAAATAATGTGGTAAGATAATTTTTATAAGCTGTTTGAATTCCTAGGGTGGAAGCGTCTGTCTTGAAATAATAATCTCTTTCAGGCAAACCAATTCCGGTTTGATACAACTGAGCAATATTCATATTACTCTGTTTGTTATCGGGGCCTACGTAAAAACCGAGGAAGGAGCCGTTGCCATGTTTTTGTTCATCAGCAACCAATTTCAATAAAGAAGTGAGGTCTGTTATCGCATCAATTTGTGCAAGCACCGGTTTGATAGGTTCATAGCCTCGTTTGTTGATGGCGTTAGTGTCCATACCTGAAGCATAAAAGTCACCCACTTTTTGTTCAATGGTTCCTGCGGTATTATTAGTTGCAGAAATGCTATCCAACAGACCTTGCAGTCGGATTCGTTGAGGGTAATTCATAAAAGAATAAGCACCCACGCCTGTTTGACTCTCTGGAATTTTGGCGCTATCAAACCAAATGCCGTTGGCGTACAAGAAAAAATCGTCTCCCGGTTTTTTGGAGGAGTCAATGCCTGATATTATTACGCGATTTGCATCGGTGTTTGTGCTTTGATTACAGGCTGCTGCAAACAACAGAACTAAGACGAGTATTCTTTTCATGATGTATAACTTAAATGTGGTAGTTAATTTACAGCTATTACTGCAGATTGAATCAATAAAATATGGTTGAGCCAATGCCATCTTCCGGATCTTGTCTCCACCTCATCAAATATTGCCGCTTATAACAAAACGGTTTATTAGCCTTACGGCGATGTGTAATTTAAGGGTATGATAAGTTTCCTTCTCTGGATCATCCTATTTGTACTCTGCTGGCCACTGGCCTTGCTGGGTTTGGTATTGTATCCGCTGTTCTGGATCCTCTCTATTCCATTTAGGATTTTGGGCATTGCCGTAGACGGCGTGTTCGGCTTAATCAAAGCCATCATCATGCTACCCGCCAGAATTTTGCAAGGGCGATGAAGTATGTTTCTGCAAAATCCGCCTTCCTTCTTTTTTCACAGCAGGAACCCATTGCTTGATAAAGAGACCATCGCAGTCATGCTCCATAGAATTTTTAATGGGGTTATAAATTCTAACGGTATTAATGCCCGTAACACCAGACTGCATTTGTAATTGCGGATAGTGAATGCCGGGTTCATAGTCCAAAAATTGACGCGCCAAAAAATGGAGCTCACGCCAGTCTTGCCAAAGGTTGAATACAAAGAAGGATACCACCATGGCGCGCATCCTAAAATTGAGATAGCCCGTTGCCACCAGTGAACGCATACAAGCGTCAACAATGGGCACGCCGGTTCTCCCCTCCTGCCAAGCCTTTATATAATCGGGGTTTCTGGGTTTGACAATTTGATCAAAAGCGCTGTTCACGTTTTCAAATTCCATGCGGCACTCGTCTTCAAACTATTGCATAAAATGGCAATGCCAGTGCAGGCGCGATATAAAATTAGACAGGGCCCTTTTGTTCTCTGATGCGCCATAGTGTTGGCTGGTGTATTGATACACCATGCGCATACTAATATTGCCATAAGCCAGATAGGGCGATAAACGGCTACAACTTTTTCTACTGAGCAAGGGCTTAGAAATATGTCTACTATAATTCACCGCGCGCTCTTTGATAAAACTATCCAAGTATCGCCATGCCCAATACTCACCACCCTGTTGAAAGTTTTTGTTGCGGGTGGTCATCTCTGCAGCCAACGTCGGACCTTTTAACGAATCATAGAAATCCGCGTTCAATTGCAAGATCTTCCAACCCGTCTCTGCCACCAACTTGGGTTGCATGGTCATGGTCTCTTGCCAGTTGCCCTGCCAGGTTTTTCTAGACTTGAGTTTTCTAATCACACCATTCAAGGGAGATTCTTTCCAGTTTACGCTAAAGTGATGGCAAAATTGCTGAACCGCCAAGTCTCTATCAAAAGTGATTTGATTACCCACTTCTACATGCGAGAAAATCTGCTGAATCTGATAACGCTCTTGCAGTGCTTCCAGCACCGGCAAGACTTCACTATGAAAAACATATAAATCCGCATTTAGCTCTTTGAGCTTTACGCGCATTTCTTGCAAAGACTCGTAGATAAAACGCCAGTGTCTCTGATCAGCATCGGCGTAAGCCATAACCGATGGTTCAAAACAATAGAGCAAGAGTATAGGCAGACCCTGCTGCTGCGCCCGCCATAGCGGCTCATGGTCCGTAAACCGCAGGTCTCTTTTAAACCAAACAATATTAATGCGCTGCTTCTCCAATCTGTGATAGGAACAGATGGGGGGAGGCTTTTGTTTAAGACAGGAAAATTAGCTCAAATCCGAAAATATTATCATAATTTGGGATTGAAATCCGAAATTATTATGTAATTTAAGGATTGAAATCCGATAAAATGATACAAAGAACCTTAAAAGACAGCATTCAAAAAGACCTTTTTAAGGGAAAAGCTATTCTACTGTTTGGCCCGCGTCAATCGGGAAAGTCAACATTAATGCAAGAGGTTTTGAAAAATCAGGACTACTTATACTTAAACGGAGACGATGCCGATGTAAGAGAAATCTTGACAAATACAACAGCAACAAAACTAAAAGCTGTGATTGGCAATAAAAAGATTGTCTTTATTGATGAAGCTCAGCGTATTCAAAACATTGGTTTAACCCTCAAATTATTTACTGATCAAATTAAAGAAGTACAAATACTAGCAACAGGCTCATCTGCATTTGAATTATCAAATCAGGTTAATGAGCCTTTAACTGGTCGTAAATATGAGTTTATGCTGTATCCATTAAGCTTTTCAGAAATGGTAGCATATCATGGTTTAATTCAAGAAAAGCGCTTGATAGATCATCGTTTGATTTACGGGTACTATCCAGAAATAGTAACCAATACTAGTGAAGAGAGCAGACTATTAAAACTGTTAGCTAATAGTTATCTCTACAAAGACTTATTAATGTTAGAGCAGATTAAAAAACCTATCATTCTTGAAAAATTATTGAAAGCACTTGCATTACAAATTGGTAGTGAGATTAGTCTTCAAGAGCTTGCTCAAACCGTTGGTGCAGACGGTAAAACGGTAGATAAATATATTGACCTACTAGAAAAAGCGTTTGTTGTATTTAGATTACCAGCACTAAATAGAAATGTTAGAAACGAAATTAAAAAAGGAAAGAAAATATATTTTTATGATTGTGGCATTAGAAATGCAGTCATTAATAATTTCAAATCAATTGATTCAAGAACCGATGCCGGTGCACTTTGGGAAAATTATGTAATTGCAGAAAGAATGAAATTTTTACACTATCAAAATATTGATGCCAAACAATATTTTTGGAGAACTACTCAGCAACAAGAAATAGATCTTGTTGAAGAATACACTGAGACATGGCTTGCCTATGAATTCAAAAGAAACATACAAGCAAAAAAACGGTTTCCACAAACCTTTACAGATAATTATAAAAATGTAGCACTATCCATTGTTACACCGGCAAATGTGGAAGATTTTTTATTGACTGGAATGCTTCACTAAAATGAGGTAGCAATTAGAAATAAGTATTAACTGCAAACTCAAACTGATCTATAAATACCTTTTTAAAAGGTTGAATATTTGTTTGTTCGTAAAAGACCAACATTGCTTTTTTATACTCAACGGAATCAATGGTTCTAAATGAAATGGGGCAGTAATGGTTGTGCATTAATATTGCATTACTGATAATTCTTGCAGTTCTTTTGTTGCCATCAGAAAAGGGTTGAATATAAGAAATGAGTACAAGTGCTAATAGCGCTTTTTCAAATACATTTTCTTTTTCATTAATCAATTGACACATATCGGTCAACTCCTCTTTTATTTGAAACTCATTATCAAGCGGTTTATAATTTGTC
>NCHJ01000038.1:22927-23878 GCA_002256765.1 Bacteroidetes bacterium 24-39-8 | reverse complement strand
AATCAAGTTCCCAAACAAAAAGGATTGCTACAGGTTGGTTTAGAAGTGGCAAACAAATAGACAACACCACTGAATTAACAATTCCATTGATTTATGGAACTTTACCATCTGGTTCTGCATCATATATGTTTCCTACAAATAACTTATTTGGTAATAGTAGTGATAATATTACTAGCCTAACATTTGTTGCATCTTCAAGTGCAAATGGAGCATTATTTGAAGGTGGGGTAAATTCAAAACTTACCATCAATAACATCAAACTAAATTATTAAGCAATTTTAAGGTTATTCTTGACTTATTCAATTTATTGAATTTGATATACTAATAATATATATAAGTGTCCTAGAACTGTGCAAAATCAAATTATAATATGAGTAATAGATTAAAAACATTTAACCACTATTACTTATAATAAATAAATTTGTGTATGAAAGCGGTTCAAAAAGAAACTAAAGGAGTCAAGACAAGGGAGGCTTTAATTGAATTAACCTGTGAGGTTTTTAATAAAAAAGGAATTGATATTACCCTAAAAGAATTGTCTGATGAATTAAATATTGGCATCAGTCAGTTCATTAATCATTTTGGAACAAAGGATAAATTATTTATTGCAATTGCTTCAAAGTATAATGAATCTTATACAGAAATGATGAAGCTTTATTTTAATGAAAATCCTTTTGATTTATACAATATAGTTGTTGTTTTTTCAAAAATTATGGATTTGCAGTATAAATATAGAAGCTCATTGATAGCTGTTATTTCAAGATGCAATAGTGAAAAAATAATACATGATCATATAACTGAAACATATTCTCATAGTAGTGCAACAGTGCAAGAATTTATTAAAAAAATGGTTCAAATTGGAACACTTGAAAACAGCATTTTAGAAAAAGAACATTTTTTGATTTTCAATTTTCAGTTTGTCAATCTATACACCACTTGGATTGTAAGCAA
>NCHJ01000038.1:0-22833 GCA_002256765.1 Bacteroidetes bacterium 24-39-8 | reverse complement strand
TGATATAGTAAAGGCTAAACAAATTTATTTAAAGGGAATCATGCATTGTTTTGTTCCCTATTTCACAAAAACCGGCAAGAAGCAATTTGGTGCTATTGATATAAAATCTATTGTAAAAAACTAAACCAAATTATCAGCAGATCCTTATTTCAGCGGTAGGGGAATAATTTTGATGATCTTCACAGCATTCAGACCGCGCATCACAAAAAAGGTCAAGTCAAATTCAAACCATTTCTTGGCAAAATTGGCATCGTCCTTGGCGTAGTGGTGATTATTCTGAAACAGTTCTCCCATCAGCAAAATGCCCCATGGTGAGCTGTTTTTTGAATGGTCACCATTGTCAAAATTGCTATAGCCATATTTATGACCACACCAGTTTACCACGGCACCTTGAATAGGACCCATCATAAAATGAATGGGCAATAACAAGAACCACCAAGCATTGGGGGCAAAATAAATATAGAAAGCAGTGTAAGCCGCTCCAAAAGCCAGACGCGTAATAATATGGTGTCCAAAACGGTCCAACTTATCCCAAACGGGTAGGTATTCTTTGGTAAACTGCGCATCGGGCAAGTTTTTGCCGGTAAGAAAGCCGCGGAAGATAACGATGGTATGCTGCATCATATGATACACGTCTTTGAAAAAATGCGGGGAATGCGGATCCTGCTCGGTATCGGAATAGACATGGTGCATGCGGTGCATGACCCCATAGGCTCGGGGTACCAAAAAGGAAGAACCCTGTACCAACCAGGTGGTTAAATAAAAGACTTTCTCCCAGTTTTTGCTAGTAGTATACATTTTATGAGACGCAAAACGATGCAAGAAAAAACTATGAAAAAACAAAGACAGAAACCAATGCGAAAAAAAGAAAATCAAGATGGCAAGCATAATTGAGGGAGGTTCGTTAAATCACTAAACCAGTAAGATAGGGTTAAAACCCTCTTATAGTTCAAAACCTCACATTAATTGCTGAAAATCAATGAATTCCTTACACAGTTCCTGTGAATTGCCTCAAAAAGCGCACGTCGTTCTGAGAATAGAGACGCAAATCGTTCACCTGATACTTGAGCTGGGTAATTCTTTCTACACCCATGCCAAAGGCAAAACCGGTGTATTTATTAGAATCAATGCCAAAATTCTCCAGCACTTTAGGGTGCACCATACCGCTACCCAAGATCTCAACCCAACCAGTATGCTTGCAAATATTGCAACCATCGCCACCGCAGATAAGACAGCTGATGTCCATTTCTGCGCTAGGCTCTGTAAAAGGAAAATAACTGGGTCGGAAACGCACTTTTACGTCTTTGCCAAACATCTCTTGTACAAAAAAGTAAAGGGTCTGTTTTAGATCGGCAAAGCTCACGTTCTCATCTATATAAAGGCCTTCCACTTGGTGAAAAAAGCAGTGGGCGCGGGCCGATATGGTTTCATTCCGGTACACCCTTCCTGGACAAATTACACGGATGGGTGGTTTTTGGGTTTCCATGACCCTAGCTTGTACAGAGCTGGTATGCGTACGCAGTAACCAAGCAGGGTCTTGGTTAATATAGAAAGTATCCTGCATATCGCGAGCAGGATGGTCTTCAGGCAGGTTCATGGCGCCAAAATTGTGCCAGTCGTCTTCAATTTCAGGACCTTCGGCCACGGCAAAACCAAGGCGTTTGAAAATAGAAACTATTTGATTGCGCACCAGATTCAAAGGATGACGGGTGCCCACAGCAATGGGATCGCCCGGCAGGGATAAGTCAATGGCAGCAGCACCGGCTCCGGCACCACCTGTAGCATTTTCTTTAAGGGTCTCAAATTTGGTCTCCACAAAAATCTTGAACTCGTTCAGGATCTGACCAAATTCCTTTTTCTGGTCAACCGGTACGTTCTTCATCTCGCCCATGATGGCTTTAACCAAACCTTTTGTACCCAGCCATTTGATTCTGAATGCTTCTACTAAATCGGCGGTTCCCGCTACTTCAGCAGCCACTTCTTCCTTAAATCCAGCTATTTTTTGCAATAAAGCTTCCATGCTGCGAAGATAACGATTGACAATAACTTTCCATTAAAACACAAAATTTCCGCCATCGGTGGGCATTCCATACATTTGTAGATGAATTTTAGTGACCAAATGGAATACAATACTGACAGAAACTTATTGGGAATGAAGGAATACGGCCGCCACGTACAGAAGATGGTGGAGTTCCTTTTGACCATTGAAGACCGTGAGAAACGTCAGCAACAAGCACAATCTGTGATTGAGCTGATGGGCTTTTTGAACCCGCATTTAAAGAACGTAGAAGACTTTAGACATAAACTTTGGGACCATTTATTTTTTATCAGCGATTTTAAATTAGACGTTGATTCTCCCTATCCTATTCCACAAAAAGAAACCTACAAACAAAAACCAGATCCTCTTCCTTATCCCAAACGTCATCCCAAATATGCGCACTTGGGTAAGAACCTAGAAGTGGTCATAGATAAGGCTTTGAAGGAAGAAGATCCTGAAAAGAAAGCAGGATTTGCACACGCCATTGCTTATTATATGAAGCTGGCTTATAGCAACTGGCACAAAGAATTGGTACATGATGATACTATTAGAGCAGAGTTGAATAGCATCACCGGTGGTGAACTAGAATTTAGCAATACCCCATATATTAAACACCGTAACCAGAATTTTGAGCGCGATGAATTTCCACGCAACAATGGTGGTGGCAGATGGCAGCAGAATTTTGGCGGACGCAATAATAACAACCGCAATGCAGGTGGACAAAATAGAGGCAATAATCGCCCTAACAACAACAACCGCAATGCAGGCCCACAGAACAGAGGAGATAATAGGGGTAACAATGCCAATGCACAAAATATCAGCAATCCTGGAGGCGGTAGACCCGATTCTAGGGGCGGTAATTATAAGAAACGCTACTAACAAAACAGCGATCCCACATGAGCAGTTTTGAAGTGATTGGAGGCAATCAGCTAAAAGGTTCCATTGAACCACAAGGCGCCAAGAATGAAGCTTTGCAGATTATCTCTGCCGTGTTGCTCACTGACCAGTTAGTGACCATCACCAATATTCCCGATATTCTAGACGTAAACCTTCTCATAGAATTATTGGAAGATATTGGCGTCAAGACAAATCGCGTAAGCCGTGATACCTGTACCTTTCAGGCCGATGACATTAATGTAGACTTTCTTGCATCAGAAGAATTTAGAAAAAAAGGCGGAAGACTGCGTGGCTCTGTTATGCTTGCTGGGCCCATGCTGGCGCGATTTAAACGTGCCTATATTCCCAAACCAGGTGGAGACAAAATTGGCCGTAGGAGATTAGATACCCATATCATTGGATTTGAAAAACTAGGCGCCAAATTTGAATACGATGAGGAGCATAGTTGTTTCCGTTTGAGCTCTCCCCAATTAAAGGGAAGCTTTATGTGTTTGGACGAACCCTCTGTTACGGGTACTGCCAATATTTTAATGGCAGCCGTATTAGCAGAAGGAACAACCACTATTTATAACGCAGCATGCGAACCCTATATTCAACAACTCTGCAAAATGTTGACCCGTATGGGTGCGCGCATTAGCGGCATCAGCAGTAATTTATTGGTGATTGAAGGCGTTGAAAAACTAGGTGGTACCGAGCACCGCATGTTGCCCGATATGATTGAGATAGGCAGTTTTATTGGACTAGCCGCCATGACCCAGAGCGAGATCACCATCAAGAACGCGGGTGTGGAATACTTGGGTGTGATTCCAGAAAAATTTCAACAACTAGGTATTCAACTAGAAATCCAGGGCGATGATATTTATATACCCGCACAAGATTCTTATCAGGTGCAAACCTTTATGGATGGAGGTATCCTCACCATTTATGACCATCCATGGCCAGGCTTTACCCCAGACTTGTTGAGCATTGTGATTGTGGTAGCTACCCAAGCCATTGGCTCCGTACTAGTGCACCAGAAAATGTTTGAAAGCCGTTTGTTCTTTGTAGACAAACTCATAGACATGGGTGCGCAGATTATTCTCTGTGATCCGCATAGGGCCACAGTCATAGGACTTGGCCGTAAACAAGCATTACGTGGCATTACCATGAGTAGTCCAGATATTCGTGCGGGTCAGGCATTATTAATTGCAGCACTTAGTGCCGAAGGAAAAAGCACTATTCAAAATATTGAACAGATAGATAGAGGTTATCAAAGAATTGATGAACGCCTAAGGGCCTTGGGGGCCGATATTAAAAGGTTGTCCTAGTTTTTATTGCAAACAAATAAGAAAGCTCGGTTGGGATAATCGCGCAGCATCTGCTGAATCTTCATGGGGTTGCGAATAATCTTGTATCGGTTGAGGTCAATTAGCTCATTGGCTTTGCAAAATTGGTCCCAGCATTCAATGTTGCTCAGCACTTTATTCAAGCGCTGCAATTGCCTATCCAATTCCTCCTGTGTTAGTGGACCCTGATGACTCAAGACCAACAAATCCCTGTTTTTTACACTCATAGTTTATTGCCTTTCATTCCATTTATGGGGCGGACAACCACATCCATTGGCTCTTCTACTCTTGGCAGACGCGCAAGAAATGGTGACCATTGAAATCAATAACAGTAAAACAATTAATTGGTTTATTTTGGGACGCATAACTGCACTAAATTCAGCAATCGGTCTTAGAAAACCAATCAAATCTTTCAATTGTTTGATAATATTAACATACAACGCGTACTGGTAGCACCCTTGGATTGGGGGCTTGGTCATGCCACACGCTGTATTCCCTTTATCAAAGCCCTGCAGGAATTGGGAAAGACCGTCTTGTTGGCTGGCGATGGGCCCTCTGCCCAATTATTGCAAACCGAATTTCCGTCTCTGACCCTTTTACCACTCAGGGGTTACCATATCAGTTACGCCAAAAGCGCTTGGGGGTTGCCTTGGCAACTATTGGCGCAGGCTCCTAGTATATTTCAGACCATTAAGGACGAGCACGCATGGTTAGACGCCATGATTGAAGAACAGCAAATTGATCTGGTCATTTCTGATAATAGGTACGGGCTCTATACCAAAAAGATTCCCTGCGTTTTGATCACTCACCAGCTGACCATTAAAATGCCCTTTGCCTGGTTGGAGCGTCATGTACAAAAGATTCATTATTCACTCATCAATCGTTTTCATACATGTTGGGTGCCGGATTGCAAGGGAGTGCAGAATTTAGGAGGCGATTTATCACATCCCTTGAAAATGCCCGCAATTCCAGTGAAATGGATGGGCCTGCTATCGCGATTTGAATTGTCAAATCAATCCGCAGATGCTTTTAAATACAAATATTGCTTTCTACTATCTGGACCCGAACCGCAAAGAACCTTATTAGAAAGCATTATTTTAAAAAATATAGTAGATTTAAAGGAACCCATTATCCTTGTACGAGGTTTACCATCAACATCAGAATCAATTGTCACTGAAAATGTAAATTTGATTGTTTACAATCATTTACCCGCTGCTGAATTAGCCCAAGTAATTTTGTCTAGTGAATGGATCATTTGCCGCAGTGGCTATTCCACATTAATGGACTTAGCGGCTCTAAATAAAAAAGCTATTTTGATTCCAACACCTGGGCAAACCGAACAGGAATATTTGGCCAAGCAATTATCGGAACAGGGCATAGCAACTACTGTTGCACAATCAACATTTTCTTTAAGCGAATCCATCGCGCAAGCGAAAAAATTAAACGCAGATTCAAGGGCTTCAAAAGAATTACCCTTTTTCAATACAAATATTTTGCAAGGATTACTCTTGGCAATAGAAAGCCTGTAGTTTTGTGACCGAATGGAAAGAAATACCAAGGCTCACTTGGCAGTGATGAGTGCTAACATCATTTTTGCCATCAGTTATTCTGTTGTCAAATACCTCACTCTCGGCGTGATGCATCCTTATGCGCTTAATGCCGTGCGCATTTTGGTGAGTCTGGTTTTTTTCTGGGGGCTATTTGCACTCAAACCCGGTAGGGCTGGGATTGATAGAAAAGATATTCCTCGGTTTTTTGCTTGCGCTATTACTGGAGCTTTGATTAACCAATTAATGTTTATCAAAGGCGTGTCACTCACCACACCCATTCATAGTTCCCTGCTCTCACTTTGTACGCCCATCTTTATCACGTTTATAGCAGCATGGTTAATCAAAGAAATGTTGAGCTGGTTAAAAATTCTGGGATTGCTATTTGGCGTAGGTGGATCACTCTTGTTAATCCTAACCAAGGAGCAGCAAACAGTTGTTGGCAGCAATATTATTCTGGGTGATGTGATGGTCATGATCAACGCCATTTCTTATGCATTTTATTTAGTGATGGTGCGCCCCCTCATGGCTAAGTATTCTGCTATTCATGTTTTGCGTTGGGTCTTTACTTTTGGCACTGTCCTGATTTTGCCTTTTACGCTGGGCGATTTTGTTGCTACTGATTGGTCTGCTTTTGCATTTGGACACTGGATAGCCCTAGCGTTTATTGCTATTGGCGCCACCTGTCTGGCTTACCTGTTTAATGTGTATGGGATTTCAGTGATTGGACCATCGGCCACAGGCACTTATATCTATACCCAACCCATCTTTGCCGCCATTATTGCTATTCTATTTGCAGGCGAGCATTTTAGCTGGATCAAATTTGTTGCGGCCCTCTGCATTTTTACCGGCGTCTTTCTCGCTAATTATAAAAGAACGGTTCCGGAAACTGTAGTAGAAGACTAAAGCATCCATCTACTCATTCCCACTACCCAAACCATTCACACAACCCATTCCCTTACCCATTTTTGGGGCAATCAAAAAACCAGAATAGTTTTTCAACTTCTTCAAACTCTGTCCAATGTTTGATGGGAATATTAATGGCATAGATACCGCAAGTGGGCATATCATCAATACGGGTATCGGTTAGCCTGTTCACAAAATCAGTGATTCCGGGATTGTGAGAGAAAATAGCCACCGTATTAAGTTTGTCATCTAGTTCTTGAATTACTTCATAAAACACATGAGCAGGCGCATGATATAATTTGTCAAAACTGAGTATGGCCGTTTTTTTGATTTCCTGCGATTTGGCAAAATGCTCCGCCGTACTAAAAGCCCTTCTGGCCGTGCTAGAAACAATGGCATCCAGCTTGATGCCACGCTCCAAGATTCTATTAGCCATTTCAGGGGCATCGCGCTCCCCACGTTCGTTTAGGGGTCGGTCAAAATCGCCCAATAAATTGTTGTTCCAGCTACTCTTTGCGTGACGGATAATCAATAATCGCTTCATGCTGAAAAGTTACAATAAACTAGACTTACATTTGTGACCATGGCAGTAAAAAGAGTAGGTCTTGCAGAATTTTTAACACTGGCTAAAACACATCCCGTATTAGATGTGCGTAGCCCCGGTGAATACCTACACGCGCATATTCCTGGCGCGCAAAGTCTACCCCTCTTTAGCGATGATGAAAGAAAAGTAGTGGGCACAGCTTATAAGCAAGAGAGCAAACAAGTAGCCATTAAGATTGGTCTGAAATATTTTGGAGTGAAAATGGTGGAGATGGTGGAGACGGTGGAAAAATCCTTTACCTCAAAAATTGTCCTAGTCCATTGTTGGCGCGGGGGAATGCGAAGCGCCGGTGTGGCATGGTTGCTGGATTTGTACGGATACCAAGTTTACACTTTGCAAGGTGGTTACAAAACATATCGGGGTTGGGTGTTGGAGCAATTTGAAAAAGATTATCCCATACAGATTTTAGGTGGCTACACAGGTTCGGGTAAAACGGAAGTTTTAAAAGCTTTGGCTAAAAAGTCAGAATGCGTGATAGATTTGGAAGGTCTTGCCGGACACAAGGGATCTGCCTTTGGGAATATGGGATTACCGGCACAACCATCGCAGGAAATGTTTGAAAATAAATTGGCGCAGGCTTTAGCCAATACTGCTCCAACAGAGGATATTGAAAATCCTTCTCCAAGATGTATTTGGATGGAAGACGAAAGTCAGCGCATTGGAACCGTAAATATTCCCACTGTTTTGTATCAAAAAATGCGGCAGAAAAAAGTCTTCTTTTTAGATATTCCTTTTGAATCAAGACTGGATTATATCTGTATCCATTATGGCAAGTTTCCAAAAGAACAATTGATCAACGCCATTATTCGCATTAAGAAAAAACTAGGCGGCTTAGAAACCAAAACTGCTATCAACAGTTTAGTAGAAGATGATGTGCGCGCATCTTTCCGAGTGCTCTTGCAGTACTACGATAAATTATACGGCAAGGGTCTTGAGCGCAACCGGGAAAACCTAACATCAATTGTTACTCGAGTAGAAGCACCGGTGGTTGATGATCAAGCAAATGCTGCTTTGTTATTAGCTCTTAATTAAATCTTCCACTAGTTGATAATCCAGTTTCTGATGGTGAGTCCGCCCATATAGCTCATGACAATCACCACTAGCCAACCAACCGCGGTTAAAATTCCGGAATGCTTATAAGTGCCTACCAGTGCGGATTTTCGGGAAACCAATAACATAATGGCTAGGGCAATAGGAAGAATTAATCCATTGAGTGCGCCAACTGTGACCAAGATTTTTACAGGGTTGCCAATGAATATGTAAGCTACTGTGGAAAAGACAATAAATCCACTGATTAACCAGCGTTCATTTTTTGCTATCCATGGATGAAAGGTTTTTAAAAAAGAAACAGAAGTGTAAGCAGCACCTACCACCGATGTAATAGCAGCACACCACATAACCACGCCAAAAAATTTGTAGCCCATTTCTCCGGCAGCTGCGCGGAAAACAGATGCCGGTGGATTACTCATGTCTAATTGCACACCTTGCATGATCACACCAAGGGCTGCTAAGAACAAGACAAATCGCATGATGGCCGTGACCAAGATGCCTGTTACCGCGCTCTTATTCACGGAGGGTAATTGTGCTTCTCCAGAAATACCCGCGTCTAATAATCTATGCCCACCTGCAAAACAGATATATCCTCCAACAGTGCCCCCAACCAGTGTTACAATAGCCGTGCTACTGACGGTCTCGGGAACAAAACTATGTTGTAGCGCATCGCCCAGCGGCGGATGAGAACTAAATGCTACATAGATGGTGAGTAGGATCATGAGGATGCCTAGGAGTTTGGCAAAGAGGTCCATCATTTTTCCGGCTTCCTTCATCCAAAAAATCATGAGTGCTATCACGCAACTAAACAATGCGCCATAAGCTGTGTCCATGCCGGTAAGAACATTCAAACCCAATCCGCATCCACCAATATTGCCAATATTGAATGCCAACCCTCCCAATAAAATCAATCCCGCCAATAGATAACCCAGACCCGGTAAGAGTTCATTGGCCAAGTCTTGTGCGCGTTTTCCCGTTACTGCCAAGACCCGCCAAATATTCATTTGCGCGCCAATGTCCAACAAAATAGAAATCACAATTACAAAGCCAAAACTAGAAAGCAATTGTTTGGTGAAGACCGTTGTCTGTGTTAGAAATCCTGGGCCAATGGCCGATGTTGCCATTAAGAATGCGGCTCCGGTAATGGCTGATGCGTTGGAAACTTTTTTCACTATTATCTTGATTGAATCTTGATAGATGCAGTTTGTAAAGCAGTATTGATTTGTTGGGCAAAGGAAAGTGCATTAGGACCATCACCATGAATACAAATGGTTTCTGCTGATAAGTCAACTATTTTTCCTGAGACTGATATTACTGTTTGCTCTTGAATCATTTGCAATACCTGCGATAAAGAACTGGCATGATCATGAATCAGGGCATTAGGTTGACTTCTTGGTGTAAGACTTCCATTGTCTTGATAGGTTCTGTCTGCAAAAACTTCTGAAGCCGTTGTTAATCCAAGTGCTTTTGCTTCACTAATTAAATAGCTGCCACTTAATCCATACAAAATCAGATTCACATCAAAGTCTTTCACGGCTTGTGCAATCACTTTGGCCATGGATGCATCGCGCGCAGCCATATTGTATAAAGCGCCATGGGGTTTTACATGGTGCATGGCAACAGATGCTTCTTGCGTAATGGTTTGCATGAGTGCAAGCTGATCCCAAATCAATTGATATAGTTCATTAGAACTTAGTTGCATTTCTGTGCGTCCAAAATTTTCCTTGTCTGCAAAGCCGGGATGCGCGCCAATGGAAACGCCACTTAGTTTGGCCAGTGCTACGGTGGCGCGCATGATGGAATCATTCCCCGCATGGAACCCACAAGCAATATTGGCACTACTGATCAGGGGCATGAGCTTGGCGTCATTGTCCATGCCCTCACCCATATCGCAATTGAGGTCAATTTTTTTAGTCATTAGTAAGGTATTCCTGCAAGCGGAAGTTACAGGCATTTTTGAGTTGGCGCAAATGCTTTTCTTGTGCCGCATACAAGGATTCGGCAGTGTTCATGTCTATCAATTGAAAGCGAATACTGTCTCCTGCATTCAGCTGCGCCAAACTTGGAAGCGATACAGATGCCACATGCCCTAGTCTGGGATAACCCGCCGTGGTTTGGTGATCAGCCATGAGCAAGATGGTTTGCGCATCGGGTAATAATTGTAGGGTACCAAAACCCACACCGGAAGAAAGACATTCTTTGTATTCACCCAAATGCATGGGTGCAGATTGCAATCGATATCCCATTCTATTGCTATTGCTGGCAATCTGAAAGGGTTCGTGAATCAGGCATTGTTTGGATGCAGCATCCAATAATTCATATTCTGCTCCGGGTATTAAATAACAGGGACCTTGTGGATAGAGTTCTCGAACATTGGCTGTCCAAGGCATGACCGCAGGTTCTTCTACTTCATAAGAAAATGGTTTGGCAAATGCTACCCAATCAGCTTTTTGCAAATTGCGTCCTTGGTATCCGCCACGAACCGCAAAATTATTGGTGGTCTTTGACCCCAACCATTCATCGGCTTCAAAGCCCCCCTTAACGCCCAAATAACATCGGGCCCCAGCAACGGGTTTGTTGAATTTGATTATGGAACCCGTTGGCACCAGCATGGGTTGGTTCAAAGCTATTTCTACTCCGTCTATTGTAGCTTGAAAATCCGCGCCACTTAAGGCCATGAGAGCTGGCGAGTTAAATTCCAACTGTGGCGCGGGATAGTGCATCTCCATGACCACCGCTCCTATTGGATTACCCACTAATATATTCACTACTTGCATGGCAACGTTGTCCATTGCGCCGCCGGGAGGTATACCCAAGTGCTGGAAGCCAAATCTACCGGCGTCGCGCAGACTATCTGCCATCCCTGATTTAAGCACGCGTACTCCCATCAGGATGGATTGTTTTTGAGTTGATAAAATTGGTCAATGCTAATGGCTTCAAACTGCACCAGGTCACCTGGCTGAAACAAACTGGGTTGATCATCATTGGCATTAAACAAAGTCATGGGTGTTTGGCCAATCAACTGCCATCCCCCCGGGGAAGCAAAGGGATAGATGCCCGTTTGAACACCAGCAATCCCCACCGATCCGGCTGCCACATGGGTGCGCGGGGTCTGCTTGCGCGGAGCCACAATTCGCTTATCCAAACTACCCATATAAGCAAAACCCGGTAGGAAGCCAATCATATACACCCTATAAGGAATGGCCGTATGAATAGCCACAAATTCATCTAAGTCCATTTGCTTTTCTTGACAAAGCTCCACTAAATCAGGCGCCAGACTTTGGTGATAGCAAACCGGAATCCGCAGTTCCCTGCTGCTGGGTAAGGATAAATATTCCAATTGCTGCAAGGCCTGAGTCAGGTAGTCTTCCATATACGCGTAAGCCGATCCATTCCCCGCCCTTTTACGAATCAATGCCGCGTCATAAACCAAACTAATGGTAGAATAAGCCGGAATAATGTCTTTGATCCCATGCAGATTTTCTTCTTTGAGCCAATAAAACAGGGCCATTACTTGGGCGTTGATCTCATCCTTGATCAAATTTCCAAAGTCCAGTGTGATGGCTTGGTCTCCAATGGGGTAGATCCTATATGGGAATGGTTTTTCCACGCTACAAGTTAACCCTAAGTTGGCAGAACTGAAAGCGGCTATCTTTGGTTCAACATTTTTTTCATTCCCATGCAACCCTTTACTTCAAAAAAGCATTTAACCTATAAAGCGGCTGATTGATGGAACTAGCAAAACTGCTACAAGAATGCAAGGAAGAAAGGCTAACGGCCCAGAAATGGCTGTTCGACCGATTTTCTACCAGCTTTTTCCTGCTTTGCAGAAGGTATTTGCGTAACAATGAAACGGCTGAGGAATGCATGATGAATGGGTTCTTATGCATCTACAAAGCCCTCCCCAATTTTGAATACCAAAATGATGGAGCGGCTATTAACTGGATGAAACGGATTATGGTGAACGAGTGTCTTCGCAGTTTAAGAAAAAAAGAACCCATGCTCTTGGTAGCAGAAGAATTGGCTCAAGAGATTCCTGTGGCAGACAATGCACTGGATCAATTGGCGGCAGAAGAATTGTTTCAATTGATTACGCAGTTACCCATTGGATATAGAACCGTATTCAACTTGCACGTGATAGAGGGTATGAAGCACGGAGAAATTGCACAGGAATTGGGAATTACTGAAGGAACAAGTAAGAGTCAATTAAACAAAGCTAGAATGCTCTTGCAACAATTATTGGCAGCAAAAAATAGGGAAACAAATGCACAACGAAAAACCAAATAATCCCCTCTCAGATAAACTAGATGGCATGAATAGCCTACCTGAAGGTTTTGGCTTTTCTGCCACTAGGGTATGGGATCAATTAGAACAGCAATTACAAACCCAACCTGCAAAACCAAAATGGCTATGGATGCGCTATGCTGCCGCAATAGTCTTGCTAGCAAGCGCCGCAACTATTTGGTTATTGCAAAAAGAAACACCATTACCAACCAATTCATTTACTAAACAAACAATTAGAAAAACAGTAGCAATTCCTGCATCTACAAGCAAAATAGAAGCGCCTGAATTAATAGCAAAAAAAGAAATGCCTGTAAAAAAATCCTTGCCGATTTCAATTAACCAAGTTCCTGAATCAACGCAACTAGTTCAAACAAGTATTCCTATAGAACCAAGCCCTATCAAGGATTCCATTCAAACAAACGAAATTATCGCGGTAGCAATGAGTAGTCCTGCAGTAACTACAAAACCCGCTGTGAAATCAACAGCTGTTCGCAAAAAATTTCCTGTTGTGCATTTGTACGATTTATATCGGGAACCCGAACCCATTTATACCAAATCAGCGCCAAAAAGAACCATCACAGAAACAGATGAAAGCCCTGTTGATCCAGTAGAAACCAACAGAAGTTTCTGGCTTTCAAAACCCAAACCAGTGATCATTGCCACTTCTTTAACAGACAACCAATAATTATGAAAAAACTATTCTTATGCTGCCTGATCATCTCAGGCTTGGCCAGCGGCTTGCTTGCACAAAACAGAACCTATTATGATATTCCGCTTAACAGGGCAGATGCCACTTTTAATTATCCAAAAATTGGAATGGGTAAAGCACATTTTAGTTTTTGGGGAATCCTGAAAGCTGGAAGCGGCAATATGATTCTAGACTTAAATAATATTAAGCACCTAAAATATCTACCCAATCTAGACTCCTTGGTCAAAGCCATAAAACCCAACCTGCAACCCATGTTGGACTCTTTTAAAAACGATGCTTTTAATAGAAGAATTGACTACCTAACAGGGGGACTGTTGCCACAAATCAGGGTTGTGAATCATGACAAAGCGCCACAACAATTTGTGATCAAAGACGGGGTCATGAATGAACTAAAAACTACCCAGGATACCATTCGTATCAAAGCTTTTATACAAGTATCTAAAGAGGACGCATCACTTTATTATGATACCCGATACAATGCCAGCAACAAACCTGAAATGCAACCATTTTTCTTAACCTTGGTATTAAATAACGCCAGTGACCTGTATAGTTTGCCAGAGAATAGTTTGCAAAACTGTATCAGTAGACTCTACCAAGAATTAGGACCAGATTACGTAGCAACAACCAGCCCAAAAGCGGGTTATAGCGCTTCATTCAATATGGCCACCGGAAAAATGTTTAGTCCCGGCAAGGTAAAATGGATTAAAAATCCCGGTCAGGTACCTGAACTAGTACCCAATATTTATGCGGGTATGCAATTTGCCAAAGGTGTTTTTGTACCCTCATTCTCAGCGGGAATTCGTTATACATTAGCCAATAAAACATATAGTACCAATAGGTTCTATGCTATGTGGGAACCCCATTTCTTTTTTAGGCAGGATTTGTTGAACAATGTGATCACAGAGCGGAATGATTTTTTAACATTACGCTTTATTCAAATGAATAAGAAACATACCCCTTTTGATTTTGTGGGCAATTTCTCCATAGGTTATTTAATCAGTAGAAAGGGTAATTGGTTTGAACCCAATACCTATAAAGTGGGCATTACTGGAGTAAGAAGTGGCTGGTTACAATTAGAACCCGAATTCTTTTTCCACGGATTTTTTAAAGGGGTGAGTCCCTCTATCAAGTTGACCATTCACTATGAATAATTCAAATTAGGTTTTATTTAGTGCTAACCCCGTTCATGGAGTATCCCTTCTGAACGGGGTTTTAATTTGGAAAACTTGTTATCTTTCGTGCAGAAGCAAAACTCCTGCAATGAAACAGATCTCCCTCTTATGTGCATTGGTACTATTAGTAGTAACCCAAGTTAGTGCCCAACCCAATTGGTTGCGTTATAGCGCCATCTCGCCCGATGGCAAAACCGTAGTGTTCACTTATAAAGGTGATCTCTATAAAGTAGCCAGTAGTGGCGGAACAGCCGTGGCCCTCACCAGTCATGAAGCACATGATTTTATGCCCGTATGGAGTCATGATGGCAAACAGATTGCTTTTGCTTCTGATAGGTATGGCAATTTTGATATCTATACCATTCCTGCTGAAGGTGGTGAAGTAAAAAGACTGACTTACTATTCTACAGCGGAATATCCTTATGCATTTAGCAATGATGATAAACAAGTTTTGTTTGGATCTGCGCGTCAAGACGCTGCCAGCAATAGAACATATCCTACTGGATCTCAACCAGAGTTGTATGCGGTATCTGTAAACGGTGGCCGTGTGAATCAGGTGTTGACTACGCCTGCAGAAGACGTGAAATGGAGCAAGAACGGACAATTGATGATTTATCATGATAAAAAAGGCGGAGAGAATCAGTGGCGCAAACACCATGTATCTGCCATTGCACGTGATATCTGGGTATATGATAGCAAGGCAGGCACGCATAAGAAGATCACCAGTTTTGCAGGTGAAGACCGCAGTCCTGTGTTCACAGATAATGACAAAGCATTTTATTATTTGAGTGAAGAAAGTGGTAGTTTTAATGTACACAAGATGGGTTTGGATGGGGGCAAGAGCACGCAGGTCTCTAGTTTCAAAAAACATCCGGTACGTTTTCTGTCTAGTTCTAATAGCGGTACCCTTTGCTATAGTTATGACGGAGAACTCTATACCCAAGAACCTGGTGGAAAGGCCAATAAAATCAATATTCAAATTATCAGTGACGCCAAAGCCAATAACGAACGTCCTGTTCCTGTAAATGGTGGGGCTCGTGATCTAGCCGTATCGCCCAATGGCAAAGAAATTGCCTTTGTATTTAGAGGAGAAGTATTTGTATCAGCAGTAGATGGAGGTGGTACCAAAAGAATCACCAATACCGCAGCACAAGAACGTAGTGTGGGTTTTTCACCCGATGGAAAATCATTGGTATACTCAAGCGAGCGCGGCAGTAGTTGGAAGATTTATCAAACAGAAATAGTTAGAAAAGAAGAACCTTATTTCTATGCATCTACCTTGCTCAAAGAAACTGCACTTGTAAGCAATGAAAAAGAAAACTACTTACCAGCGTATTCTCCTGATGGAAAAGAATTGGCCTTTATTGAAAATAGGGCAACACTCAAAGTGTTGAATTTAGCCAGCAAACAAAGCAGGACCATTTTAACCGATAAGGAATTATTTAGCTGGGGCGATAATGACCAAAACTTTGAATGGAGTCCCGATGGCAAATGGTTTGCCTTTAGTTATGCTATTGAAGGCGTATCCAATTCAGAAATTGGCATTATCAGTACCGATGGAAAGGGTAAGATTTTTAATGTAACCGAAAATGGGTTTAATGATGGATCACCCAAGTGGGCCATGGGTGGAAAAATGTTGTTGTATGAAACTGATAGAGACGGTCTTCGCGCCAAAGCCAATAGCGGCGGTAGTCAGAGCGATATCTATGCGGTAGTACTAAACCAAGATGCCTGGGATAAATTTAGACTGAGCAAGGAAGAAGCGGCTTTGTTAAAAGACCAAGATGAAAAAGCAGCCAAAGCTGATACCAGCAAAAACAAAATCAAAAAAGATAGTCTGATCAATATTGAATTTGACGGACTTACTTATAGAAAACAAAAACTCACCATCCATTCTTCTAGCCTAGCCGATGCCTTGGTTAGCAAAGACGGTGAAACCCTATACTACTTAGCAAGATTTGAAAAAGGTTTGAATTTGTGGAGCACCAATATTAGAACCAAAGAAACCAAAATTCTCTTGCCACTCAATGCCAATTCTGGATCATTGACTTGGGACAAGGATCAGAAAATCATTTACTTATTGTCGGATGGCAGTGTGAGTAAGATAGATCCAAGCAGCGCAAAGCGCGATGGAATAGCCATTAATGGAGAAATGCAATTAGACGTGGCTGCGGAACGCAAATTTATGTTTGAACATATCTGGCGCAGAACCAAGACTACTTTCTATACGGCTTCCTATCATGGTATTGATTGGGATAGCTACAAACCAGACTACGAGCGTCATTTGGCCCATGTTGGCAACAACTATGAGTTCACAGAATTACTTAGTGAAATGCTAGGTGAACTAAACGTGAGTCATAGTGGTGCTAGTTATGGCGCTTTTAATCCCAATGCAGACGCAACAGCTTCTTTGGGTGCATTCTATAGTTATGCGCACAGCGGCAATGGTGTAAAGATTGATGAAGTAATCAAGGAAGGTCCACTAGACAAAGCAGGCTTTGGCATCAAGGCTGGCATGATCATAGAAAGTATTGATGGAGAATTGATCACGCCTGAAAAAGACTTGGCCCAATACCTGAATAGAAAAGCTGGAAAGAATGTGTTGATTACCGTTCTGGATGCTGGCACTAAGAAGGAATTGATTGTAAAACCTATTGGCCTTGGCGAAGAAAATAGTTTGCTTTACAAACGTTGGGTGCGCAAGAACCAAGAAGAGGTTGACCGTTTGAGCAATGGACAATTGGGATATGTGCATATTCCTGGTATGAACGATGGTGCATTCCGTGTAACCTATGAAGAAGTAATGGGTAAATACGCCACGCGCAAAGCCATGGTGATTGACACCCGCTTTAATGGTGGTGGTGACCTTGTGAGTGACCTTGCTGCATTCTTAACAGGCAAAGCCTATATGTACAATAGCAATGACAAACATATTGTGAGTTATGAACCTACTTTCCGTTGGACCAAACCTTCTATTGCATTAGCCAATGAAGCCAATTATAGCGATGGTCATTGCTTTGCTTTTGGTTATCAAAATTTACAGATTGGTAAATTGGTGGGCATGCCTGTTCCGGGCACTTGTACTTTTGCCGGATGGGAATCCTTACAAGACAATAGTATGCGCTGGGGTGTTCCACCAGTGGGTGTGAAAATGATGAATGGCCGCTATCTTGAAAATTCACAAACCGAACCAGATATCAAATTGATGAATGAGTTTGAACAAGTGATCAAGGGTAAGGACCAACAATTGGAAGCAGCCATTAATGCTATGTTGAAAGACTTGAAATAAGATGAAGAAAAAAGAACTGCTTGCACATTTACCCATCTGGACCTTGGTAGCACCCATTGCCGGTTGGATCTTTTTTGCGGGTGAGAAATTTGATTTGGGATTTATATTTCTACTCTGCCAAGGCGTTGCATTAATAGCAGCGGTATTGGCTGCTGTGCATCATGCAGAGGTTGTGGCGCATAGATTAGGAGAACCCATTGGTTCTTTGTTATTAGCCATCTCTGTTACTACTATAGAAGTGGCATTGATTATTGAACTGATGCATATGGGTGGGCCCGATGCTTCTCTATTAGCTAGAGATACGGTCTTTGCTGCGGAGATGATTATCATCAATGGCATCATTGGTCTATGCTTGTTAATAGGGGGACTAAAACATAGAGAACAGTCTTTTAGTCTAGACGGAGTTAGTGCATCACTAACGGTTTTGGTGGCTATTTCTGTGCTCACTTTAATACTGCCCAATTTTACTACCAGTATTGCTGGACCATTTTATAGTAGTAAACAGTTGGCATTTGTGGCGATTGTTTCGTTGGTTTTGTATGGTACATTTTTAGCCATGCAAAACATCCGACACAAAGACCATTTTGTGGCAAAGGATGAAGTGGTGAGCCATGGTCATGCGGGTAAACCAAGCAATAAAATTGCATGGATCAGCGCTGGACTATTATTGGTAGCATTATCAGCGGTAGTTTTATTAGCAGAAGCTTTGGCACCAGAAATTGAAGAAGGCGTTGCCGCAGCGGGTGCACCAAAATCCATTGTGGGTATCATCATTGCCATGGTGGTTTTATTACCTGAAGGAATAGCTTCTTTACAAGCAGCCAGAAAAAATAAATTGCAAGCCAGTTTAAACTTGGCACTAGGATCGGCCTTGGCCAGTATTGGTCTCACCATTCCAACCGTTGCATTTGTTTCTATTTATATGGGCCTGCCTCTAACACTTGGAATTGATACCAAATCAACCGTGCTATTTCTGCTCTCTTTGTTTGTGATCATGCTTTCTTTAAAAACAGGAAAAACCACATTGCTGCAAGGGGTAGTACTCTTGGTTATTTTTGCAGTCTATTTGTTTACCACCATTGTTCCTTAAGGCATGTTGGTGATAAATGTTGATTCATTTAGTTTTTATCAACAGGGTTGCAATCGTATATTTGCCATCCATCCGATTCCGTAGCTCAGTTGGTAGAGCAATACACTTTTAATGTATGGGCCCTGGGTTCGAGTCCCAGCGGGATCACAAAGCTTCTCAATAAATTGAGGAGCTTTTTTTATGCTTAGAACTCACTCTAAAGGCCTTCTCCAAAAGCCACCGTAAGGCCGCAGCGAAGGAGCAACAAGCTTGCTTGATTGCGCCGTAGCACAGGCCTTACACGAGCGCAGCGAGGGCTTTTGGAGAAGGCCTGATGAGAATCTCACTAATAAAAACCCTCATTGCGTGCATTGGAGCTTTGCGCTAGCTCAATGCGGAGGGAAGTTGGCGAAGTGCAACGCAGCCAACAATCCCAGCGGGAAAATTTGCCGTTTTAAAGATATGTTGCCATAAACCCCATCCTCTTCATCCCCCTTTTAATCTCAGGCGTACTCGTTAGCAGGTTCCATATCAACTGGCTTCTGTAATTCTCCATCATAATAATTTCAGGCCCCTTATCAATAGCCAATGTTGAATTAGCAAACCATAATTGTTGCATACTAAAAGCATCAACAAATCCATAGTCTTTAAAAATCTTATCGCCCAATTGGTAGTAGAAAAACTTGAGTGCATTCATGCTCTCAACTGGCGTAAATGGAAAGGATGATAACGCAGCTGTTGGTGCAATCACACCAAGATCATTGGTAGGAGATGATGCTGCATACCCATTAGAAATATCACTTGCCGTAAGACCCCAACAATTAGTGCCATAACCCGCAAAGCCTTTGGGATTGGCTACACAATAAGCATAATTAATCTTGCTATGGTTGGTTACTTGGGTTTGGTAATTGGCATAAACATCGCTCAAGCCCATTGGATTGATTCCCAAAAAAGAATAGTGTGAGAAAAATAAAGGACCTCCATAAGCGCTACCCAAGGGAAGATTGATTCCAAGATATGCGTTCCCATTCTTCATAGAACCATTT
Source organism: Bacteroidetes bacterium 24-39-8 (assembly GCA_002256765.1). Taxonomy (GTDB): domain Bacteria; phylum Bacteroidota; class Bacteroidia; order Chitinophagales; family Chitinophagaceae; genus Sediminibacterium. The sequence continues at coordinate 2,897 of NCHJ01000038.1, read as the reverse complement.
CTGGCAAACCCCTCATGATAAACAGAAGCTGGTATAGAATCCGTATTAGCCGATGCTGCCAAGATATAGGTAATCAAACATTCATTCCAACCCTGAATTTTAAGGTTCATTTCAAAATTGTACTTGGGACTCCAGTGCCAATATAAAACCTGTTGATTGGATTGTCGAAACCAATTCCATTCAACCCCATTCCAGATAGTATTGATATCTGACCTAAGTGCCGTTTCTGCATTATCCAAACCATTGAAATATTGACGGGCAGTTAATAAACCCGCAATCAAATAAGATGTTTCAACCAAATCAGCTCCATCGTCCTTGGTGCTAAAAGGAATCACTGATCCGTCTGTTCCATTTAACCAATGAGGAAATGCCCCATGGATTTTTTGTGCTTTATTTTTAAGAAATGATACAATGGTTTGCATCCTAGCTAGGCCCTGTGCTCTGGTAATAAAATTTCTTTGAATGCCAATGGGTATGGTCATGATGCCAAAACCAGATCCTCCACTTGTTACGGTTTCAGAACTTCCATTGCTGCGCTCACGAGCCAATCCACTAACCGGATGAGCAAAATCCCAAAAATAAGCAAAGCCTTGTTTTTGAACTTTGTTCAACAACTCATCATCTGTAAGCAAAGGAAATTTATTGCTTGGATCAATAATGGTGTTGAAAGTGGTATAGGAATCAGCGCTGAGTTTAGTTGTAAGAGTTGATTGTAAGGAGGTGGATATTTTTAAGGAATACAAACTCAATCCCTTTAGTTCTGTTACTGGACTAATTAACAAAACACTATCCTTGCTTTCATAACTACTATTGGTAGGCACCAATACTCCCAACTGATCAGTAAGGCTAATCCCATTAGCAACAGTATTTCTATCAATTGCTGCGCTAAAGCGAATTTTTATGACAACTGTTCTACTAATCTGAACATTGCTATTACTAACTTGGGTATTGTCAAGCCATTTTTCCACTACTTGCAATGCTACGGTTGGAATTGGCGTATTTCCACCTCCACTACTAGATTGTTTGCCACAAGCAAAACAAAATAGGATCAAGACAAATAAGGGAATTGAGTTATGGGATTTGAACTGCATCATGTAATGTAAAATTTTAATTTCCTTGCTGGAAAAATAACATTTCTGCATTATTCCTTGAAAGGATTAACAGCTTCTTACCACCCGGCTGTTTAATCCATTTGGCATCTCTTATTTCTCCATTAACTAATGGAATTGTTTTCCCAGATTGGAATATACTCTTTTGAGTATTAAATGAAAATTGGGTAGGCAAAAGTGCATCATACCTTCCTTCATAAGGAATAGTACCATAAAAATTTCCAGCAGCCAAAAAGGATTTGTTTTTCTCATCTAAACCAAGAAAGCTAAACACGGGTGCTAATTGAACTTCTGCTGGTAATTCCTTTTTAATAAATCCTCCCTTACCATCGTTGAGAAAACAGGTGGAGCCTAAGTTTTCTGCTTTTAGTTCAAGATAATCTTTGAAAAGGTCATAAAACATATAATCAACTGTTTTACCTGCCACTTCACCGTATTTCAAATAGGCTTTTTTCAAAACGGGTAAGGCCCGCTCTAATTCGTCTTTGGCCAAAAATGTGTACTCTTTTCCATCTTGAGTATAACACATGATTTGTTCCAAACTTCCGTTTTTATCAAAGTCTTTGACATATAATTTTAGCGGACTTTCTTTACCGCTATATAATTTGCTATTATGACCCCAATTCCCTGCTAATAAATCAAGAAACCCATCTCCATTCACATCAGCTATTTCAATGTTTTGCCATAAACCCGTTGATGCTGGAATTTCTTTCAAACTGAAAACGCCCTTTTTGTTTAGGAATATTTTTACAGACATCCACTCACCAGTGACTACCAAGTCTTGCCAACCATCTTTGTCTAGATCAGCAAATCTTGCCGTGGTAACCATACCTAGTTTATCTAATGCAACTATTTTTTTAGGGGCTTTGCTAAAGTAACCTTTGCCGTCATTCAATAATAAATAAGAATCTTGTGGCAGTCCATAAGATTTTGCAGCAGCTAAGCCTCCTACAAATACATCTTGATCGCCATCCTGATCAATATCCGCTACCGTTACGCATGACTTATTTGATAATATTTTTGGTAATCGGTTCATTGCTTGAACCAGATTTCCCTTTCCGTCATTTAGGTATAATTGATCTGCCAATGCCGGATTCTCATCTTCAAAAACATAACCCCCACTGGCCACATATAAATCTAACCATCCGTCATTATTGGCATCAAAAAACTGGGCATCCACTTCTTCAGTCATCCTGATTCTGTCCGTAATGGCAATATTGGTTTTTAGAAATTTTCCATTTTGATTTTGCATCATCAATGCACCAGCATGCGTAGAAGCTCCACAAACATAAAAATCTTCTAAGCCGTCTTTGTTTACATCTGCAACAGCCATTTTGGGACCCCTAGTTGATTGGGCATGTGGAATTAAATACTGCACATTGTAATCAAAAAATTCATTTTCTAAGTGTTGCCAATTTACCTGCAATGGACTTGGCACAGGAACCAATAATGGTGATTCATTTTTGAAAAAAGATTCATACTGAAACACTCCTGTAGCAGCTTTCTTTTGAACCAACAAAGCTTTGTTAGGTTCAGGGTTTTTAATGACTTGGTATTGTTGATCAGGCCATACAATTAATACACTATCAATTTTTTTTATGCTATCTAAACCAAAATGCAGTCGGGTATCAGATGAAGATTGGAACCCACGCGTGAGCATTAATTGCTGGTATTGCATTTTGTTTGCCTGGAAAACATAGGCTTTGGCACTGATTCCAAAACTGTTCAAACTATCTCCTTTAAAAGAGATGGATAAATGATTTTTTGGTGGGTGATTGTTTTTCAAAA
>NCHJ01000037.1 GCA_002256765.1 Bacteroidetes bacterium 24-39-8 | reverse complement strand
TGTAATCCAAACTACTTCTGCTTGTTTTTCTAGGCCCCTACGCTTAATCTCAAAATCCACATTCAAAATATATTCAAAAGCGGCACCTTGACAAGTAGCAGTTGGATGTCCTGTGCCAATGACAAAAGTTTGTTTTTCTCCATTCTTCATCTTTTCCAATTTTTCTTGGAGTAGGTGCCAAGCTTCGGTGGCATGAGAAAAAGTGCAGACAGAAGCAATATTTCCAGTTCCTGGTAATAACCCTTCTGTAGCTTCAAAATTCAATTTAGGTCCTGTTGCATTTATTAAAAAATCGTAAGGAACTTGTTGCGTTTGACCCAATTTATCTTTTGAAGTATAAGCTACCTCAACAAAAGGACTGGTATTGTCTTTATCACCTTCTGGAAAAAAGTTTACAGCCTTAGCTTGCAAAAATTCAATACCCCACTTTTTGTATAAAGGTCTTAGGTCAAATTTGATTTCATCAGCTGTCATTCTACCAACTCCTACCCAAATATTGGATGGTATCCACTGGTAATTTGTTGATGGAGAAACTACTGTAATCTTATGTTCTTTGCCAAGCCCTCTTTGAAGATAAGCAGCGGCTGTGTGGCCAGCCACACCAGCACCTAAAACTACAATATTTGACATGCGTTGTTATTTAAAGTAGAAGAAATTATATTTGATAAATCTGTCTTCTTAATTTCTTGAAACCCACCTTCTATTTCAGTAAAATTTCTAAAGCCTCTTGCTTCTAGAATGGAAGCCGCAGCCATACTTCTGTAGCCACCGGCACAATGGAGATAGAAATGTTTTTCGGGGTCAATTTCATGAATCCAATCATTGATTTGAGCCAGTGGTCTATTTACTGCGTCTTCAACATGTTCTAGACTAAATTCTGATTCTTTTCTAATATCAATTACTAAATCTTTTCCTAATTCAAATTCCTTTGAGAATTGAAAAGCAGAAATGCGATCTACCGTGTCAGCTTCTTTTCCACTGGCTAGCCAGGCTTCAAAGCCTCCTTTTAAATAGCCCAAAACATTGTCAAAACCTACCCTGCTTAATCTTGTAATAACTTCTTCTTCTGTTCCATTTTCAGCAACAATTAATAAGGGTTGTTCAACATCTACAATTAAAGCACCTGTCCATGGTGCAAAATCTCCCACTAAACCAATATTAACAGACTGTGGTATAAAACCTTTAAAGAAAACCGAGTTCTGTCTTGTGTCTAGAATTAAGGCGTTTTGGCTTTCAGCTATTGCTTCAAATGCATCTGGGTCCATGCCATTTAAGCCAGTTTCTAACACTTTGTCAAAACTTTTATAACCTTTTTTGTTCATGGATACATTTTGACCAAAATATGCCGGGGGGGCTAGTAGACCATTGGTAACAGCTTCTATAAATGAGTTTCTATCAGGTTGGTTTAATGCATAATTAGTTTTCTTCTGATTCCCCAAATTGTCTACGGTTTCCTTAGACATATTCTTGCCACAAGCACTTCCTGCTCCATGTGCTGGATAAACAATCAAATCATCAGCAAGTGGCATGATTTTCTTGTTTAAACTATCATAAAGTAATCCAGCTAATTCCTCTTGGGTCATATGGGCTGATTTTTGTGCTAGATCAGGTCTACCAACGTCTCCTAAAAACAAAGTATCACCACTAAAAATGGCATAGTCTTTTCCATTCTCATCACGGATTAAATAAGTGGTACTTTCCATAGTATGCCCTGGGGTATGAAGGGCAATGATGCTAATATTCCCAATTTTGAACTCCTGATTGTCTTTAGCCACTATCATGTCAAATTCACTTTCTGCATTTGGACCATATACAATGGAAGCCCCTGTTTTCTTACTCAAGTCTACGTGACCACTTACAAAATCTGCATGGAAATGGGTTTCAAATATGTATTTCAAAACCACTTTGTCTTTTTCTAATCTTTCTATATAAGGTGCAGTTTCCCTTAAAGGGTCAATAATGGCAGCCTCCCCATTAGAGGTAATATAATAAGCGCCTTGCGCTAGACAACCAGTGTAAATTTGTTCAATTTTCATGCTTTTGATTTGAGAGCATAAAATTTGAATTATTTACACGCCTAGACGGTAACATATGTTGCTTTTTGATTAGAAGCCTATGAATTCAAAAGAAGTTGGTTGTAAGAATAGCAATAAACAATACTAGAACTGGCGCTTTCCCCAATTAATTATAATTTGTCTAAAATCTCAGTGACCCCCTCGCGTTTGAGAATCAGGTAACCAATGCGGTCATTACTGATCCCTTCTTTTAATTGGTAAGAGAATTCCAGTTGGTCGTTTTCCATACTGGTTTCAAAATAGCGGAACTGAATATTGGGGTATTGTTTGAGTCCTTCTCCAATTTCATACAAATGCGTAGAAAGGATGAAGAGACTTTTTTTCATTTTACGAAGGCCTTCAATCACGGCAGTGGAACATTTCATAGCATCTTGAATATTGGTGCCCTTAAATAGTTCATCTATAAGTATGAGCCAATTATTGCCGTCGCTGATTTTCTCCAAAGTCTTTTTAATGCGCTGTACTTCATTAAAGAAATAACTCTCTCCTTTCAAGATATTATCTTCAACCTGTATATTGCTCAAGAGTCCGTGAAACAGGCTTAGACGCATGCTAGTAGCTGGAACACCCATACCCAAATGCGCTAGATAAACAGAAAGCCCAACGGCTTTAATATAGGTGCTTTTGCCACCCATATTAGCACCTGTTAAAAAGATAAAATTACGGCTGATATCTAGTTCCGTATCATAAGCTGTAGGTGTTGGCAATAACAAATGATAGAGTCCTGTTGCTTCTACAAATGGTTGATCACTAGCTTCTAAAATCGGAAAAGCAAATTGACATTTTTCGCAAGCAATGGCCATACTCATATAGGCATCTAGCTTAAAAAAAATCTCAATCAAATCATTGGAGGATCTTTTGAAATGATGGCGCAAAAAAATACCAAATTCCAAGATCCTTTGAGGGCTTAGTTCTGTACCCTTTGCCACTTGCATCATTTCTTTGAGGCTGGCTTTGCCCAGCAAATGCTCCATACTTTCATACCAGATCTGTAATTGTTTGCTCAGCTTGATCTGGGAAAACAATTGCACAATGCAATCCATTCCCTTTAAAAATTCAATGGTATGTTCTACCGTGTACTTGGTAATGGAATAGTCTGGGGCGTGAAAATATTTGTAAAAAAGGCTATTGAAAAGTGATGGTTGATGGGGGTAATCGTCCATGGGGGTTTCATAGTATTTTTCTAATACCATGATGCTTCCATTGGTTACCTGTGTTAGCGGCCATGCAGCTTGCAAGCTTTGTAGAATTTGAATGGTTTTCTGTGTGTCTTGAATACTGGCAATACTATGCAAGGGTGTGCTCAAGAGGTATCTAAAATACTCTCTGCCCCCATTGGTATGGGTAAAGTTTAGGTGATGAAAAACAGACTGCTCCTCATCCCTATGAAAAATGGAAAGGTCAGTTAGTGTGGTCTTGTCTACTTGCACATGCGCTATTTATCGTTCAAATTGCAATCTCATTCCCTGCTGTGATGCATCAAAGCTACCATTTCCATAAACCATATGTCCATTTACAAAAGTATTATTCACTGTTGCAGGAAATTGGAATCCTTCCAAAGGGCTCCATCCGCATTTATAATGAATATTTTCTTTTGAAACAGTAGAGGACTTATTAAGGTCAACTAACACCAGATCAGCAAAATAACCTTCTCTAATATAGCCACGTTCTTTGATTTGAAAACAATCGGCCACCGCATGGCTCATTTTTTCTACCACTTTCTCAATGCTAATCTTGCCTTGTTGCACATAATGGAGCATCAGCAAGACAGAATGTTGCACCAAAGGTAGACCCGCATGAGCGTGTAAATAGTCTTCCTGTTTTTCAGCCCAGGTATGTGGTGCGTGGTCAGTAGCAATCACGTCTAAACGATCATCCAACAAGGCTTCCCAAAGTGCTGTCCTGTTTTCAGGTGCTTTAATAGCAGGATTACATTTGATTTGATTACCCAGTCTAGCATAGTCATCACTGGTAAAATGCAAATGATGAACACAAACTTCAGAAGTGATGCGCTTGTCTTTGAGTGGAATCATATTGGTGAACAATTGCAATTCCTTAGCCGTGCTAATATGCAGGATATGCAAACGGGTATTGTATTTTTTGGCGTATTGTATTGCACGGAAAGAAGACTCAAAACAAGCTTCTTCATTGCGGATAATGGGGTGCCAAGATGCATCCAAGGTTTTGCCGGAGGCGATGGCTGCAGCTAAATTTTCTTTGATAATCCTTTCTTCTTCACAATGTGTAGCAATCAGTAATTCAGAACTTTCAAAAACTCTTTCTAATACAAGTGGATTGTCTACTAGTAAATTTCCGGTAGAAGAACCCATGAAAATCTTAACACCGCAAACCTCATTTTTCTTGTCATTGGTTTTTAAAATCTCGTCTAGGTTATCATTAGAAGTACCCATGAAAAAACTATAGTTGGCAATAGAGCTTTCTCCAGCTATGCTGTATTTGTTTTCTAATAATTCTTGAGTAAATGCTGGTGGATTGGTGTTTGGCATTTCCATAAAACTGGTAACCCCTCCAGCTACTGCTGCCCTTGCTTCTGAAGCAATATTGGCTTTATGGGTAAGACCAGGTTCTCTAAAATGTACTTGGTCATCAATGGCGCCAGGAATCAAGTGTTTGCCTGTACCGTCTATTTCATGTGTATTGCCCTTGGGTTCAATGATTCCGCCAATCTTGTCTATTCTACCATCTTTGATGAGTAGGTCTCCTTGAATTTGTTTGCCCTCATTTACTATACTACAGTTCTTGATCAGGTATTGCTCCATGTGAAAATTTTATGGCTGCAATTTAGGCAAACTGGAACAGGAATAGGAGAAAATTCAAAGGGTTTAGTCTTCAAAATGAATGGAGAATACCACCATTCTAGAAAGAATCTTTTCTAAGTTATTGGAATACTTGAGTGCTGGGTCTACTTGGTGCAGATTACTAAACCCATTGCTAATTTTTATTTCAGGAGAAATGGTTACAAAGGGCAGGTAAAAATTAAATCCAACACCCAATTCATAACCAAAATCGCCTTTTTTAAGTTTGATCACGTCTTCTGCATTTCTGGCAGTGGAATTACTAGCTAGGTCAATATCGTATTTTAAACCAGCCATCATATAGGAACGGAAATTCCCAATCCTATCTGAATTAAATTTAAACTGCAATGGAAAGCTCACAATATTACTGGGCAAAACCTGTTGTTGGTAGGTACCCTCGCCCGGTTTGGTAGTACCCAAGGTATAAGACAGATATTTGGATCCACCAATGATTAACTGTGGGTTGATCCTGATCTGAAAATGGTCATCCAAACGCATGGTACCCAATAAGCCAAGTGCGAAACCCCCACTAGCACCGGGTTCTACCACTTTAATACTATCAGAAGCCAGAAATTGACTGCTCTTGGTTTGGTGCAGGTTAGAGCTATTATAACTTAGTGTGAGACCAAAATAATAAGGTAGGTCGTCATGGTCTTGACGATACAATACGCGCTGCGCATTGCCTTGTTGAAAGGCAAGCAGGAGCATGGAAAACAGGAATACCCTTAAGCTTTGCTTCCGCAGTAAATGGTGCATAAACCGAGACTGAGTTTTTTCAAATAAGTTTGGGTAAATCCTGCTTCATTCATTAGGTTTAAAAAGGTTTGTCCCTCAGGAAATGCTTGTACACTATCGTTGAGGTATTGATAAGCAGCTTTGTCACTGCCAAATAATTTACTAATACTTGGTCCAATCACATTCATATAGAATTGATAGAAACCTAGTACGGGGGCAGAACTGGGTTTTGAAAACTCCAATACCACTAATTTACCATTTGGTTTTAATACGCGGAACATTTCTGATAACCCTTTTTCTAGGTTTTGAAAGTTCCTCACCCCAAATGCCACGGTAATGGCGTCAAAATGGTTGTTCTCAAAATGGATAGTCTCGCTATCGCCCGTTTGCAATTCAATAGCGCCGTTCAATTGTAGGTCTGTTAGTTTCTTTCTTCCAAAATCTAACATGCCTTCAGAAATATCAATCCCAATGATCTTTTCAGGAGCCAGCATTTTATGGGTCATAATGGCTACATCACCCGTACCCGTAGCAACGTCCAAGATGATTTTTGGATTCAGGCCCCTCAATTCATTGATGGCTTTTTTGCGCCATCCCTTGTCAATACCCGCACTAAGAAAATGGTTCAAAAAATCGTATTTGAAAGCGATTTTGTTGAACATTTCTGCCACCTGTTCTTTTTTTTCCTGTTCACTCTCCTTGTTGGGAACTATCTGATCGTGTGCAAACTTTGCCATGGTTGCGAAGATATTACATTTAGTTGGGGCGGGAAACCGCTTTGACCCAAAGGCCACTGTAAAGAGCAGAGTTTTAGCAATTTTTTCCCATTTGAAGGCTAGCTGGCTATCTTTGCCCCGCATGAGAGCACTGATTTATAAATCCACTGGTAGCTGGTATATAGCCAAGAACAGCGAGGGAAAGGTCTATAATGCCCGGATCAAAGGGGTGTTTAAGATTGATTCCATCACTTCTACCAATCCTATTGCCGTTGGCGATGAGGTAGAAATGGATATTGAAGACGTGGAAGAAGAATCGGCTATGATTCATGAGATTTATCCCAGACGCAATTATGTGGCTAGGATTTCTCCGCACAACAAACGCATGCACCATATTGTGGCATCTAACCTAGACCAATGTGTGTTGTTTGTGACTTTAAGAGACCCCAAAACTTCTCAGGGATTCATGGATAGGTTCTTGGTATCCTGTGAAGCCTACCATATTCCTGCGGTCATTGTATTTAACAAATCTGACATCTACCGAAAAAAAGAAATGGTCATTTTTGAAGAACTAAAAACTATGTATGAAGCCATTGGTTATCAAGTAATCTTGGCTAGCGTACAGAATAATGTAGGCGTGGATGAAGTAAAAGCCTTGCTCAAAGACAAAACCAGTTTGCTCAGTGGCCATAGTGGGGTGGGTAAGTCTACTTTTATCAACGCGGTATTTCCGCAGTTTAATCTGCGTACCCAAGAAGTGAGTGGCTGGAGTGGAAAGGGTATGCATACCACCACATTTGCCGAAATGTTTGACTTGGATTTTGGCGGTAGAATCATTGATACCCCTGGTCTGCGTGAGTTTGGCATTGTTGATATTGGCAAACAAGAATTATCCCATTATTTTCCTGAAATGCGTGACCTAATTGGGGGTTGCCAGTTTAACAATTGTCAGCATATTAATGAACCTGGTTGTGCCATTAAAGACGCGGTAAATACTGGTCAAGTTTCTATTGAACGATACGTGAGTTACTGCACTATTTTAGAGAAGATGGAAGAGATCAATTATTGATCGTATTTCAATTGTTTTTGCAATTTGTATTTGGGCATTTTCTTCAAGGTCTTTTCATCGGCCTGCAATAATTTTTCTGCCCCTACTTCTTTGCCTCTTATGGATTTTTGGGTATTGTCATAAGCGTCATTTCCCCTTGATTTAAACAATCTACAGGAGCTCAATGTGATGAGCATCGCGCAAGCAATGAATGATGCTAATATGGTTGGTGCTTGTTTGATGGCTATGGTTTTGGTGCGTCATTATGATCCGCAAACCAAGAAGCATAAGTTACGTAATTATTAGAGATTCTATTGATCTCTCCGCTAATCAATGCTTCTGAAACTTCTTTTACTTTTTTTGCAGGAACACCTGCATAAATACAACCCGCTTCTACAATGGTATTCTCTAACACCACAGCACCTGCAGCAATGATGGCATTAGAATGCACTACGCAGGCATCCATGACAATAGCTCCCATACCAATCAGTACATTGTCATGAATGGTACAACCATGCACCATGGCATTATGACCAATAGATACATTGTTGCCAATATTGGTAGGATGTTTTTGATACGTGCAGTGAATAATGGCTCCGTCTTGAATGTTTACCTTATTACCCATTTTAATATAGTGCACATCTCCTCTAATGACCGCGTTGAACCAGACACTGCATTGGTTGCCCATGACCACATCTCCCACAATGGTTGCATTGGGTGCAATAAAACAATCTTCTCCAAATGAGGGTGATTTTCCTTGAACGGGTAGTATGAGTGCCATGGGTCAATTTTTTACAAAGCTAAAACAAGCTTTCCTTTTTTAGGTGGAAAGCTTTGCTTCTTTGTAAATTGCAGCCATGACATCAAATAGGCAATTATTTCTGAACCATGTGGCGCAAACCTCGGACAAACCCATTGGGATTGAAATGGTCAAAGCGGCTGGCATTCATCTCTGGGATGCTCATGGTAAACAGTATATTGACCTGATCTCTGGATTCTCTGTTTGCAATATTGGTCATAGCCATCCTAAAGTAGTCAAAGCTGTTCAGGACCAAGCCGCGGACTATATGCACTTGATTGTCTATGGGGAGTTTATTGAACAACCCCAAGTGGCTTATGCCAAAATGCTCACTGACTTATTGCCTACTTCTTTGAATACGGTTTATTTTACCAATAGTGGGGCTGAAGCAACAGAAGGTGCTATGAAATTGGCCAAGCGCGTAACCGGCCGTACCAAAATCATGGCATTCAAGAATGCTTATCACGGCAGTACCCAAGGCGCATTGAGCGTGATGGGTGATGAATATTGGCGCAACGCTTTTAGACCTTTATTGCCAGATATTTTACACGAAGAGTTTAATAGTCCTCTTGCCATTGAAGCCATTGATTCCAAAACAGCCTGTGTGATTGTTGAAACGGTGCAGGCAGAAAGCGGCATCAACAAACCGTATCCTGTTTGGATCAAGACCCTTGCTGAAAAATGTAAAGCTGTTGGAGCTCTTTTAATCTTGGATGAAATTCAAGCAGGATTTGGAAGAACGGGCTCCCTTTGGGCTTTTGAACAATATGGGATTGTGCCCGATATTTTACTCTTGGGCAAGGCCCTTGGCGGTGGTATGCCATTGGGTGCGTTTATTGCAAACAATGCTTTAATGAATACGCTTACATATGATCCTGTACTTGGTCATATCACTACATTTGGTGGGCATCCTGTTTCCTGTGCGGCGGGTAAAGCAGCGTTAGAAGTTTTGTTAGATGGCAAATGGATAGAAGCTGCTTTTGAAAAAGAAGCATACCTTAAAAAGAACTTGGTGCATCCCGCCATTCAACATGTCAATACTGCTGGTCTCTGGATGTCATTGCAGTTTGCTACCCCTGAACTCAATCAGCGCATTGTGCATCAATGCGTGAAAAATGGCTTGATCACAGATTGGTTTTTATTTGCGCCTGACCGCCTGCGCATAGCACCGCCGTTGATTACAAGTATAGAGGAATTAGAGAACATCTGCAAGATTATTTTGCAGTCTATTCAAGAAATTTTGGCTCAAGACCAATTGTGATTATTGGCAGTTAAGAAACCTGCATCCTACAAAAACGGCTATAGAGTTTTTCATAAACAGGGATAATTTTGCTGATATCAAATTCACAAGCCTGTTCATAAGCAGCTTGTTTCATTTTTTCAAGTTCAGCATCGTTTTTGAGTAGGTCAATGGCAAAATTACTCATAGCGGCTACATCGCCAATATTGGCCATAAAACCGGTTTTGCCTTGAATATTAATTTCTGCCAAACCACCTGCATTGGTGCTGATCACAACGGCTCGGGCTGCCATGGCTTCCAAGGCTGCTAGACCAAAACTCTCGTATTCAGATGGGAGTAAGAATACATCGCTCACAGCTAAAATGTCTTCCATCTGTTCTTGCTTGCCTAGAAACCTCACATCATCTTCAATGCCCAATTCTCTGGCTTGTTCTTCTGCGGCGGGTCTTTCAGGTCCGTCACCCACCATTAGTAATTTGGCTGGCATGGCTTTGCGTACTTCTGCAAATATGCTCACCACATCATGAATGCGTTTTACCTTTCTAAAATTGGATGCGTGCATTAGAATTTTTTCTCCTTTGGGGGCAATCACTTTTCTAAATGCGTCAATGGGTTTTTTATTAAACCTAGCCACGTCTACAAAATTGTAGATCACGTCTATTTCTTTGGTAATAGCAAAACTTTTATAAGTCTCGTCTCTGAGGTTCTGCGATACGGCAGTTATGGCGTCTGATTCGTTGATAGAAAAAGTTACCACTGGTTCATAGGTTTTATCCTTACCCACCAAAGTAATATCGGTTCCGTGTAACGTGGTAATTACTGGGATATTTCTACCATTCTTTTGCTTTACAATCTGTTTGGCCATATAGGCGGCAGACGCGTGTGGAATGGCATAATGTACGTGCAACAAATCCAAGTCATGGTTCATGATCACGTCTACCATGGTGCTGGCCAATGCCACTTCATAAGGCGGATAGTCAAACAAAGGATAGGTTGGTACCCTTACCTCGTGATAAAAAATATTGGCGTTAAAAACGTTAAGTCTTACTGGTTGTTGGTAGGTAATAAAATGTACCTGATGACCTTCATCGGCTAGGGCCTTACCCAGTTCCGTTGCCAAAACCCCGCTTCCCCCAAATGTGGGATAGCAAACAATGCCTATGCGCATATCGTGTTTGATTTAGTACTTGTAACCGGAAGGGCCCCGGAATTGTCTGCAAGTAACAATTATTTCTCCAATGTGTAAACCCATTCATCCTTATTGGCAAAACAAAACAATTGGTTAACTTCAGGCCGCAGCTTTTTAGACTTTAAAAACGAAACCAACACTATGCGCAAACTGATTTTCCTATTGGCTATTTTGCCCAGCATGCTTTTAGCACAGAACAAAGATTCTTTGATGATTAGAACTTTGTCTAATGAAATTCTTCAAAATGGCAAAGCCTATGACTTGCTGTATCAATTGACCAAACAAATTGGGGGGCGTTTAGCGGGATCACCAGGTATGGTCAAGGCAGAGATCTGGGGCCAGAGAACTTTGGAGCAATTGGGTGCTGATCAGGTTTGGATGCAGGAATGTATGGTACCCCATTGGGTAAGGGGCGGCAAGGACAAAGCCGTGATTACAGAAATCAATAATAAAAAAGCCAATCGTGCTTTGGATGTATTGGCTCTAGGAAATTCCTTAGGAAGTGGCGGAAAAACCATTACCGCAGAAGTGATTACTGTAGCCAATTTTGACGAATTGGAAAAACGCAAAAATGAGATCAAGGGTAAGATTGTCTATTACAACAATGCTTTTAACCCCACCAATATTCAACCCTTTGTTTCTTATGGTGAAGCGGGTATTTATAGACGTTCAGGACCTAGCAGGGCTGCCAAATATGGTGCCGTTGCAGTGATGATTCGTTCATTAACAGAATCGGTTGCCAATGATCCGCATACGGGTGGCATGGCTTATACCGATAGCTTGCCAAAGATTCCGGCAGTTGCTGTTGGACCAAGGGATGCAGACTATTTATGGCATTTGAAAAAAGGCTTTAAAGTGTCTTTGAGCACCAACGGAAAATTCCTGCCCGATACCATTGGACACAACGTGATTGCGGAATTAAAGGGTAGTGAATTCCCCAATGAATTTATTACCATTGGTGGTCACTTAGATAGCTGGGATGTAAATGAAGGTGCACACGATGATGGTGCCGGCATTGTGCATACCATGGAGATTTTACGCGCCATGAAAGCCATTGGTTATAAACCAAAGCACAGTATTCGTTTTGTTTTATTTGCCAATGAAGAAAATGGTTTGCGTGGGGGCACTAAATATGCAGAAGTGGCCAAACAATTGAATGAAAAACACCTATTTGCTTTGGAAAGCGATGAGGGCGGATTTACCCCTCGTGGTTTTGGATTTACCACCCAGAACAAAGCCCAATTAGCCAAGTTGCAGTCTTGGTTACCGCTTCTAAAACCATATGGTACAGAAACCATCATTGATGGTGGTGGCGGGGCCGATATAGGACCTTTGAACCGGACTTTTGGTACCGTGCTATCTGGTTTTGTTCCAGATGCACAACGTTATTTTGATGTGCACCATGCACGCTCAGATGTGTTTGAAAACGTACACAAAAGGGAATTGCTCTTGGGTGCTGTAAATATGGCGGGTTTGGTTTATCTTGTTGACCAATACGGACTATAATGAATGCAAAAAAAATTCTTAGGACCTTTATAACAGTTTTAATTCTTGCCTTAATTGCCTTTTTTTATTGGCGTTTTTATTTTGTGTTTGCAGAGGGCACAAAAGCCGGTCAGTTGAATACTTTTCAGAAAAAAGGTATGCTCTTTAAAACTTATGAGGGTAAGATAATTCAAAGTGGATTTAGAGCAAATGTGCAGAGTAATGAATTTGAATTTAGTGTAGAGTATGAAAGAATTGCGGAACAATTGTTGCAAAATTCTGGAAGAGAAGTAGAGCTACATTATAAGCGTTTCTTTGGAGCCCTTCCTTGGCGTGGGGTACAGAGTTATATTGTAGATAGCATCTATGCCATTCATGGTGTAACTATACCTGCTGCTGGAGAATCTGCCATTAAACCAAAATAAACTCAATCTTAATATTAGCTGTTGCAGAAAACTGCAGCAGCTTTTTTATGCCCAATACTCAAACTTATTCTGCGTAGAGAATAAAAATGGCCAAGCGTTTGTGGATGTCTGGAATGGCTTCTTTCCATTGTTTCACGGTCTTGGTTTGAATGCTTTCAGTAGGTCCTGTAATGTCTACCGCAATACAGATTTTGGTAGTTTCTTTACAGTTAGACAATAGATCCTTAATGATGGCATTATTCCTATAAGGGGTCTCTATAAAAATTTGAGAGCAGGATCTTTTTTGTGCATCGGCTTCTAATTGTTGAATCTTGTTTTTGCGCTCAAGTGAATCAATGGGCAGGTAACCATGAAACTGAAAGATTTGTCCATTCATACCAGAAGCCATGAGTGCTAATAGTATAGAACTGGGTCCCACCAAGGGTTTTACGCCAATGCCTGTTTCTTGTGCCGCAGCTACCAGGGCCTGACCAGGATCGGCCACACCTGGGCATCCCGCTTCACTCACTATGCCAATATTCTTTCCTGCTTTGAGTAATTGTAAAAATTGTGCCTTTACTTCCGCCTCTGCTTTGTGTATCACAAACCACTGGTAGTCATCAATCACCATTTCTCTCCATAGCTTTTTGAAAAAGCGTCTGGTGGTCTTGTCGTTCTCTACAAAGAATACCTGACAATCTTTAATGGCGTCTAGTAAATAAGCGGGAAGGGTTTCCAAAGCCTCATCATATAAAACAGTTGGAATCAAGTATAATTTACCAAGGGCCATCATTGTTCTTTTTGTTTCAGTGGATACATGCTTAAGGTGGCTGCTACAACTGCATAAGCAGGAGCTAAAATCCATCCCACCAAAGGTAAGAGGTGCATGATATAAAAAACCAATCCATTTCCAATGGCAAGACCCTTATGAGTACCCACATAGAAAATACTTTCTGCGGGTGTTTTTTTATGACGCTCCATGCTATAATCCAACATGGAGAATCCATAATAATAGCATTCTATAATTAGCGCCATTACGGGCGTGAGCCAACCCACCAAGGGAATCAAACTCAATAGCAAAATAGACAGGGTATAAACCGTTTGCCAAAGACTGTTTCTAACGGCTAGTCTAATGCCGCGCAACATGTCTTTAAGCATCTGCTTAAAATTAAAGGGTAATTCCTTGCCTTCAATAATGGCTTCGGTTTTCTCGCTCAAATAAGCAAACAATGGAGAGCCAATGATCAGAAATACGTATTTGAACAAAGAGAAATAAAAGAGCAATAAGATTAACCAGAGTAATAATCCACCCATGGTAAAAAGGAATCCCAAGAATCCAGAATTCAATTTGTCTAACCAAGATTTTAAACCGGTTTTCAAACTCAACCAGGTAATAAACTCCCCTGAAGTCTGCCCAAAATAATAGGCACCCACCATAAATAGCGCGGCGTATAAAATGCCAGGAATCAGGATCCATTTCCACAGTTTGTGTTCCTTGATAAAACGGTGGGCCTGGAAATAAGCCTGTATGGCCAAGATCATTTCTTTAAGCACGTGGGGAGGGTTTAGAGTGGCAAAGGTAAAGTTTTAGTCTTGAATAGGCTAAAAGGGGCATTCAGGAAAGAAAGCAGTAGATTTAAGCAATCAATTTTTATGGGTCTGAAAACTATTTTACTGGGGTTATTGTTGCTGCCCTTTTTAGTGTTTGCTCAAAAGAGTAATACCTATCGTTTTCAAGCAATCAATGCCATGTTCCCCGATACGGCTAGGGCTGCGGGTCATCAATACCAAGGGAAGCAATTTCCTGCATCCCTTCACTACAATGATGCTTCTGTGTTAGTGCATATACCTGACCATTTTAAACCAACAAAGCCTTTTGAACTGGTGTTTTGGTTTCATGGTTGGTACAATAATATTGATAGCGCCACGGCTTTTTTTCGTTTGTTGGAACAGTTTGACGCCAGTGGTAGGAATGCCATTTTTGCGTTTCCAGAAGGGCCTAAAAATGCCCCAGATAGTTATGGAGGAAAGCTGGAACAACCCGGTGTTTTTGATGCATTGGTACAAGAGGTTTTAACATCGCTTCAGCGTCAAAAAATTCTCAAGAAAAAACAACTGCCCTTGGCTAATGATTTGGCTATTACCCTTGCAGGACACAGTGGCGCTTATAGGGTGATTAGTAAGATTATTGTCCATGCTAATATTAAAGAGGTATTCTTGTTTGATGCTTTGTATGGGGGCAATGAGCATTTTATGAAATGGGTGGCTGCTAGTGAAAAGCATCGTTTGATTAATATCTATACCAAGGATGGGGGCACAAGGGAAAATAGTTTGTTGGTGGCAAAGGAATTAAAAAACAAATGGAACTTGAATCCGGTATTGGTAGATGAAAAAGACTTGACCAATTTGCATTTGTTCAATCACAGAATCCTGTTCATTGATAGTCATCAACAACACAATGAAGTGATTACTTATCAAAACAATTTGGAACGCTATTTAAAAATTAGAATTTAGGACAGTTCACAGGTCTATCTGTAGTAGGTCTTCTAACATAGATCAACGATAACTCAATACCACCGCGGTTTTGAGAAGCTGTGCTCAGTGCAGAACTATTGTAATCATAACTAAGACCTAGTCTAAAATCTTGGTACTCCATACCCAAATAAGGAATAATGGCGTCTTTAAATCTGACCCATGCTCCCGCATAAAAACTGGTGGGTTTATAAGAGTCTGGATCAGCCGTTAATTGCAAGGCGCCGCCAAACATGGTTTCAGATGCACCACCCTGAAACATTTGCAAAGCACTCACGTGCATGGTAGTGGAAGTACCCAATGGAAAATATCCACCAGCATTCAAAGTAGCTCTTGGATTCAGGTTATATACTGCTCCAGTAAACTGTTGTTTGGGTCGGTTAATATGGTATAAGCTCAAACCAAAATAAAAATTATTCCTTTCATTGGTACTTCCGTTGTACAACAATCCGGCATTCACGTCTATATAATTGGATTGCAAACTGGCATTGTTAAACACTTCAGAAGTGACCCCTGTAAAACCAGAACTGGTTAATTGGTCTTCAAATTTTAGGTTGGCTGTATTGATCAGCATATTGGCATAAGTAACCTGAAAACCGGCACCAAGTTGGTGGTTTCCATCCTCGTCCAAACCCTTGTGATAAGCCGTAGAAAAAGACGCGTAATTGAATTTGACGGCTCCATTGGCGCTATTGTCATTATAGCCTACAAAACCCACACCCCAGGTATCATTTGGGGCAATATTGTTTTGTAAAATATGAAAGTCAACAGAGCCAGTGGTAGTGGTAAAAGCATTATTAATGGTAGGCCATTGGTTGCGGTAATTACCTGCTACCCTATAAGTTCCAAAGAATTTACCCGTAAAAGCAGGGTTCAAAGTAAGGGGAGAGGAGAAAAACTGTGAAAAATGGGGATCCTGTGCCGAGACTTTGCCCAGCAAAAACAGACTAATCACCAATAAATAGTTTTTCATTTTACCCATCAGCAGTTTAAATTTAAGGCAAAGCCTGTTAGCTTGATGCAATTACTTGAAAATTACCCCATATTAACTTTTTCTTAGAACCAAATGGGTCTAAGATTGCACTTTTACACCAAATGCTAGGTCTCCAGCATCGCCCAAGCCTGGAACAATATAGCCTTTGGCCGTAAGCTCATCGTCAATATCACCACACCAGATCTTGATTTGGTTCCCTGCTTCGCGATGTACAAACTCAATACCTACCGTACAAGCAATAGCAGCTACTATATGAATGGCTTTAGGGTTGCCTTCGTTCTTAATATATTGGATGGTTTTTACCAAGGAAGCACCAGTTGCCAACATAGGATCACTGATAATCACAATCCTGTCTTCCAAACTAGGGCTACTCATGTATTGGAGGTTAATCTCAAAACTACCATCGCGGTGGTGTTTTCTATAGGCCGAGATAAAGGCATTATCTGCCTTGTCAAAATAGTTCATCATGCCATGATGTAAAGGAACACCAGCACGTAGAATGGTGGCCAAAACGGGTTGTTCTTCTAACACTTTACTTTCATGAATCCCCAATGGGGTGGGGGTTTCCTGTATTTTCCAAGGAAGTTCTTTACTAATCTCATAAGCGGCAATTTCTCCAATCCGCTCAAGGTTTCTACGGAAACGCATACGGTCTCCTTGTACATTTACATCTCTTAATTCAGATACCCAGTTGCTCACTAGGCTATGTTGTTCACTTAAATTTACGATCATGATCTAGGTATTTGAAGTTAGATTTGAGTTGTCAAAACTAAAATCAAACCACTGTAATAGGAAATTTATGTTTTACAAAGCCATAGGACTCATGAGCGGGAGCAGTTTAGACGGGCTTGACTTGGTTTTTGCCGAGTTCACAGAAATTGCTGGAAAATGGGAATATAACATTAAGGCATCGGCCTGTTATCCCTATAGTTCTGAGTGGCAAAACCAATTAAAAAATGCCACCAGCCTCTCTGCCTATGAGTATCAGTTGTTGCATACCAATTATGGTAGGTTATTGGGAGAAGGCGTTAATAGATTTATCCAAGAGTTTGATTTGGAACACCAGGTACAATTAATAGGGTCCCATGGTCATACCAGTTTTCACGTTCCAGAATTGGGGATGACGGATCAGTTGGGTTGTGGGGCTACTATTGCAGCTACTACAGGTATTAATACCGTCAGTGATTTGCGCATCATGGACGTGGCCCTAGGTGGTCAGGGTGCGCCCATTGTTCCCATGGGAGAAAAATTATTGCTAAACAAATATGCCTATCTCTTGAACTTGGGAGGCATTGCCAATATTACCGCCAATAAAGTGGATGGTTATTTAGCTTTTGATATTTGTGCTGCCAATAGGGTCATGAATATTTTCTGCGAACAAATTGGCAAGGAATATGATGCCGGTGGCGATATAGCCAAAACAGGCACATTGCACACGGGATTATTGACCAAATTAAATGGCTTGGATTATTACAAGCAACCTTATCCCAAGTCATTGGCCAATGATTTTGGAACGGATCAAGTGTATCCGCTAATGGCTACTTATGGTCTGTCTGTGCCGGATGCATTACGCACCTATGTTGAGCATATTGCTATGCAAATTGGGTATGCCATTAATGCTTTACAAGGTGGTAAAATGGAAGAGCATGCCTCTTTATTAATCACTGGTGGGGGAGCACATAATTATTTCTTGATTGAAAGAATTGCAGCTGCTGTAAAACCATTTGGCATTTCAGTTGCCATTCCTGAACAGGAATTAATTGATTACAAAGAAGCCTTGGTCATGGGACTACTAGCTGTACTGCGTTGGAGAGAAGAAAACACGGTATTACACAGTGTTACTGGCGCCAAAAGAAGTAGCATTGGTGGTGCGGTTTGGATAGGTCAAGAAGCTTGATCTGGCACTAATGGAATAAAGCTAAAACTATCTCCATCAAACAACCCTTTGTCACTTAGTTTCAAGTGAGGAATCACCAATAAAGCCATAAAGCTCAAAGTCATAAAAGGTGCTTCTAGACTGGATCCTAGGTCTTTGGCCATTCGGTCTATCTTGGTATATGCTGCAGCAACATGATAACCATCATCGGTGCTCATGAGTCCTGCAACTGGCAGACCCAATACAGATTCTAAATCACCATCTACCACGCTTACACCACCCCTTTCTTTGATCACCAAATTAATGGCTTTGGCCAAGCTGTCATCGTCTACACCAACGGCTACAATATTATGACTATCGTGGGCCACAGAAGAAGCAATGGCCCCGCGTTTGAATCCAAAATTCTGAATAAAACATTTGGCAATAGGAGCTGCATGGTATCGGTTCACCACCACCATTTTTAAAATATCTCTACTGGTATCACTAACCAATAATTCATTTTCAATAGTTGGTTCCAACCAAAGTTTATTGGTAATCAATTGTCCATCTAGTGCTTCCATCACGGGCATTTTTCCTTCAATGGCAGGATATGCTTTTGCTGCAATAATTAAATCTTCTTTTGCAATAGGAGCGCAGTCAAATTGGTTGATGGCTATTTCTGCAACGGATGAAATCAAGCTCTTGCCATTTTCTGCTACCAATTGACCATTGATATAGGTTTGTTTGATGATGAAATTTTTGAGGTCATCGGTAATGATAAAATCTGCGTCATCACCTTCACAGAGTAGTCCCATGTCAAGATCATAGTGCAAAACAGGATTCACGGATGCCGCGCGAAGAACAGTAAACAAATCAATTCCCTTTGCCACCGCGCGCGCGCAAAGCTGATTAATATGACCCGCTTCTAAACTATCGGGGTGTTTGTCATCAGAGCAAAACATGATCAAATTGGGATGGTCTTCAAGCAGTTCAATCAGGGCTTCAAAATTCTTGGCAGCACTACCCTCACGGATAATAATTTTCATGCCGTGTTCTATTTTATCCAACGCTTCTTCCTTGGTAAAACATTCGTGGTCGGTAGAAATACCTGCTTCAATATAAGCTTTGGCCGTAGCGCCTCTTAGCCCAGGAGCGTGCCCGTCAATGGGTTTGTTCAGCGCGTGAGCAGCCCTGATTTTTTGCATCACTTCTGGGTCTTGATTGAGTACCCCAGGAAAGTTCATCATCTCACTCAAGTATTTGATTTCAGGTTTTTCTAACAAGGCTTTTACGGCAGCTGCATCTAGACTAGCGCCAGCAGTTTCAAAAATAGTAGCAGGCACACAACTAGGTGCGCCAAAATTGAATTTAAAAGGCACTTTTTTGCCATTATTAATCATGTATTCCACGCCTTCTAAACCACAAACATTGGCAATTTCATGGGGATCACTCACGGTAGAAATGGTGCCATGCACCACAGCCAATCTGGCAAACTCACTGGGTATGAGCATGCTGCTTTCAACGTGTACGTGTGCGTCTACAAAACCGGGCAGAATATAATTCCCTTCTTGAACGGGATTACCCGTTTGTGCTATCTTTTGAATCTTTCCATCTACTATGTCTAAACGCACTTGGTAAATGGATTTTTTCCAAACGTCTACTAAATTACCGGTGATACTAAAACTTGCTTGTGCCATGGTTTACTTATACTAAATTTGAAGGTAGAACATATCTAAAACAGACCCATGAAATTTTTCCCACTCTTAGTTTTGAATTGCTTTTTATTAGTTCAAGTGCAAGCCCAAAATTTGGATTCCGTCATCAACCAATTTGAAACTGTCTATGGTGGTAGGGAAAAACTAAAGGCTTTGAATTCTATGCAAATGGAATCGGTCTTAAAATTGAACCTAATGGGTCAGGCATTAGAGATTAATCTCAATACGGTTAAAGAAAATGGTAAGCTGTTTAGAAGAGATATGGCGGGTATTATGGGAATGGGTTCATCTTATACCTTGGTAACCGATACTGCTGGTTGGGCCTTTATACCATCGCTGCCTTCATTTGGAGGTTCTGAAGCTACTAAATCAGCGCTTCAAAAAATGACTCCCGAAGAATTAGTAGGTCAACAATTTGAGATGGATTGTTCTGGTCCTTTTGGCCCCCTAGTTGATTATGCTACCAAGGGCAATAAAGCCGAATTGTTGGGCATAGAAAAATTAGACAAACAGGATTGTTACAATATCAAGCTCACTTTAAAGTCTGGTCAGTTTATTCAATACCTGATTAGCACGGCAGATTATCATGTGTTGCAGGTAAGTGCCGTGGGCGATATGGCTGGCAACATTACCGGCTTTGCTTCTATTATGAAAATGTTGGGTAATGGTAGGGGAAGAAAAGCAAAGACAACCATTCAGTATAAAAAATACATGACCATCAGCGGTGTTCTTTTTCCAATGGAACAAGTGATTAGTTTTGGACCTATTGAAACGGTGATCAGTATTCAATCTGTTCAATTCAACCAACCCATTGATAAAATGTTCTACCGTAATTCCAAATAGTGGGAGCCCCGGCCTCCAAAATTGAAGCCCTATGAGAAAGATCTTTTTTCAGTACCGCATTGCCATGCTTCTAGTACTGAATTGCCTTATTAGTTTTCAAGCCAGTATTGCTCAAACAACTCAAAAGTCTAGTCTTGTTTATTCGGTGCCAGAAGGCCAATGGACACTGCAGCAATGGGCACCCAATATTATCAAACTCAGTTTTCACCCAATGGGCTATGCCCATAACGAAGCCATTACAGGAGCAGCTTTGGGTAAGGCTTTGAGCAAAGTTGACAAGACATTGATTACTCAGAATGGGAATCAAATCTTGATAGGAAAAAACAAAGAAGTAGTACTGTCTTATTTGCAAGATCAAGAGGGAAATAAGGGTTTTCAAATAGGATTAACTACAGACGAAAAAATCTTTGGTGGTGGCGAACGCGCATTACCTCTCAATAGAAGGGGATATAAATTTAACCTCTACAATAATCCATGGTATGGTTATGCAGAAGGTGCGGATAACCTGAATTTTTCTGTTCCTTTTTTTAGTTCCTCAAAAGGCTATGCCTTATTTTTTGACAATGGATCAAAGGGCTATGCCGATATAGGAAAAACCAATCCCAATCTTTTTCAAGCAGGTTTTAGCAGTGGAGCATTATCCGTTTTTATAATCCTTGGAAATTACCAACAAACACTGACCAGCTATCAACAATTAACCGGTAAACAACCCCTACCACCCAAATGGGCATTAGGGAATTTTATGAGCCGATTTGGTTATACCAGTGATACACAGGTTAGAAGCATTGCAGCCAAAATGCGCCAAGAAAAAATTCCTTTTGACGCAGTGATCTTTGATCTGTTTTGGTTTGGAGATAGTATTAAAGGAACCATGGGCAATCTTGATTGGGTGAACAAAAGCAAATGGCCCAATCCCAAACAATTATTACAGGATTTAAAGAAGACCAATACCCATCCTATTTTAATCAGTGAACCCTTTATCCTCAAGGGTACTAAGTCTTATCCCTTTGCGCAGCCCTATCTAGCCAAAGATAGTCTGGGAAAGGCTTATGAGCTGCAAGATTTTTATTTTGGCAAGGGTGGACTCATAGATATTTTTAGAAAAGATGCAGGAGACTGGTTATGGAAATACCATTACCAACAACAGATAGCCAATGGGGTAGATGGTTGGTGGACAGATTTGGGTGAGCCGGAAAAACACCCATCTGATTTGCTGCATAATTTAAAAGACCTTGGCGTGAACCGCATGATGAAGGCGGATGAAGTACATAATTTGTATGGTCATTATTGGAACAAAATGTTGTTTGAAAAATATGCAACAGCTTTTCCTAATACGCGTTTGTTTCACTTAAATCGTTCTGGGTTTTCTGGTAGTCAACGCTATAGCATTTTTCCATGGACAGGTGATGTACACCGCAATTGGTCTGGTCTGCGCGCGCAACTTCCCAATATCTTAGGCACCAGCATGAGCGGCATTCCCTATATACACAGTGATGCGGGCGGATTTGCCATGGGCGAGGGCGATCCCGAACTCTATTTGCGTTGGTTACAATTTGCTTTGTACACGCCTATTTTCAGGCCTCATGGAACAGCTTTGTATGAAGTGGATCCAAATGCATTTAGCTATCCAAGTGAGCCCGCTTTGGCAGACGCATCTGTGCTAGACAAAGTGAAGTCTGTGGTGGCGCAGCGCTATCAAATGCTGCCCTATAATTATACCCTGGCTTATAGACAAGCGGCTTTTGGAGAGCCCTTGATCAAGCCATTGTATTATGCCTATCCAGATGACACAACAGCTGTAAATATTGGAGATGAATTTCTTTGGGGAGACGCTTTTTTAGTAGCACCCGTATTGGAAAAGGGAATGACCAAAAGAGATGTTTATTTGCCAAAGGGCAATTGGTATGATACGCATAGTGCCATGTTTTATGAAGGTGGAACAAGCATCTCTTATGAGTTGAGTTTGGACCGAATTCCTGTTTTTGCAAAGGCAGGAAGTTTTATTCCTGAGTATCTTGCATGGGAGAAAAACAGCTCTGCAATAACTAAAGATTCACTTGATATTTCCTATTATCCTTCTATAAATCCTAGTAAATATCAATTATACTTGGATGATGGTATTTCTAAAAATGCGTTGTCAAGCCGAGCATATGAAACAATCGATTTTACTTCATCAGGACGTGGTGAAAAGGGGCTGACTATTAACATAGCATCCAATCAGGGAAAATATCAAGGCAAACCCAACGAATTTCAGTTTCATGTAATTATTAAAGATGTACTGGATAGGCCAAGTAAAGTTGTCATCAACGGGAAAGAAATGAGAATCCATGGTAGAAAGGAAAATGAATCTCAAGATCCGAAACAAGCTGAGTGGAATGAAGCAAAGTTGCATTGGTTAGAAATACCCGTTCATTTCAATGGCAAGCTTACAAAAATTCAGATTAGTTGGTAATAATTTAAGTATTCATTTAGCTAATACTAATATAAAATTCAAGATAAAATCTCAATTGATTGAAATGAAGTTTTGTGATTTACGGTTCGTATTCTTGCAAAATCAATTGAGTAGAATATTTGAAATATATTCTTGTATCAAATGATTTTTGATTGTTTTAAAATTAGAAAGACAGGGAGATAAATTATAACCCCGTCTTTCTAATCATTTTTTAGTCTTCTTTATTTAATTTTCTAGATAATATGAAACCTAAAATAGGTATTAGATAGATTAAATAAATAAAAGCCGACTTAGTACTGCCTTTCAATTCTTTATTTTTATTTACCCT
>NCHJ01000036.1 GCA_002256765.1 Bacteroidetes bacterium 24-39-8 | reverse complement strand
CTTCCAACAACGGGCTTGTTTAAAGGTCAGTTAGGCCCAGATAAATATGGTTCCAGCTACTCACATAAAGACGAGATAGCCAAACCCGGTTATCACAAAGTAGTATTAAAAGACTATGGTATAACAGCAGAATTAACTTCTACTACCCGCGTTGGATTTCACAAATACACTTATCCAAAATCGGCTCAAAGCCAACTCCTTTTTGATTTTACAACTGTATTAGGATCTTCTGAAACACAGTCAGCTATTGTTCAAAAGGTTTCTAATACATCTATTGAAGGGCAAGTTACTATGGCAGCTACCATTCGTAGAGCCAAACCTATTGTGGTCTATTTTGTTGCCGATTTTGACAAACCATTTGAAGCTTTTAAAGCTTGGAAAGACGGAAAATTAGTAGAGAATACCAATCAAATTGAAGGAGCTCATACAGGTGTTTATCTAAACTTTGCAACTAGTGCAAATGAAGTTAGGCAGATGAAAGTGGCTATTTCTTATACTAGTATTTCAGCTGCAAGGAATAATATGGAAGTGGAATTACCTCATTGGGATTTCAATAAAATTGTTCATGCATCTGAAGACGAATGGAATAGTTGGTTAGGAAGGATTGATGTAGAAGGTGGAACTTTAATTGAACAACGCAGATTCTATACAGACCTCTGGCATGCATTATTAGGTAGAAGAATTGTCAATGATGTAAACGGAACTTATATTGACAACACTGGTTCCAAATCAAGAATTGGACAGATTCCTTTGGATGCAAAGGGAAAACCCAAATTCAATGAATATAATTCCGATTCTTTTTGGGGAGCTCAATGGTCTTTGAATACCCTTTGGCATTTGGTTTATCCTGAACTAACGGAATCCTTTGTCAATTCTTTATTACAGATGTATGACGATGGTGGCCTGATTCCTCGTGGACCTTCCGGAGGTAATTATACCTATGTTATGACGGGTGCAGCTACTACTCCTTTTATAGTTAGTGCTTTTCTTAAAGGTATTCGAGGATTTGATATTAATAAAGCCTATGAAGGCATGCGCAAAGACCATTTTCCAGGTGGGATGATGAGTAAAGCTGGATATGAGCATACAACGTTCAAAGGTGGAGGAATTGAAGAATACATGGAATTAGGATATATCCCTAATCCTTTGAGTAATATCAAATATGGTTTCCATATGGATGGCTCAACACAGACATTGGAATATGCTTATCATGATTATGCGTTGGCTCAAATGGCTAAGGTATTAGGCAAAAAAGCAGACTATGAACTGTTTAGCAAAAGGGCTTTGAACTACAAAAATGTCTATAACAAAGAAATTGGTTGGATGTGGACTAAGAATAGAAAAGGGGAATGGAATCAACCTATAGACATTTTGAAATATGAACATGGATTTGAAGAAGGAAATGCTGCGCAATATACTTGGTGGGTACCTCACGATGTGAATGGGTTAATTAATTTAATGGGTAGCCCAGAAATTTTCAGTAATAAATTAAATGACGCATTTGTAAATGCAAGGACACATGGATTTGTATCTGGCAAATCAGAAAACCCTACTGATCAAGAATTGCGTAGAAAAGTCTATATCAATTATGGCAATCAACCATGTATGGAAACACCTTTTCTTTTCAATTATGCAGGTAAACCATGGTTAACACAATACTGGACCAGGCAATTAATTGATTCAGTGTATAGCGATATCTCACCTCAAAAAGGATATAGTGGTGACGAGGATCAAGGACTAATGGGCTCATTGGCAGTATTGATGAAAATAGGTTTATTCTCTACAAATGGAGGTACTTCTGAAACACCTTTTTATGAAATTAGTAGTCCCATTTTTAATAAAATAACCATTCAATTAAACCAGAAATATTATTCAGGAAAGCAATTTGTTATTCAAGCAAAAAATAATAGTTCTAAAAATGTATACGTACAATCAGCCAAATTGAATGGTGCTAATTTGAACAAACCATGGTTTCTTCATGAGACTTTGATAAAGGGAGGCGAATTGATTTTGGATATGGGTGCAAATCCTAATAAATCTTGGGGCGCTGGATTGAAAAATGCCCCACCTTCTATGACAAAGGTTCAGAATTAAAGATTTCATTTTGTGATTTAAATATTTAGGCATGAAAAAGGTTTCAATGAAAGACATTGCCAAGGAGTTAAATACTTCTATTACAACAGTGTCTTTTGTGATCAATGGGAAAAGTGAGGCAATGGGAATTAGCCCGGCTACTGAAAAAAAAGTTCGGGATTTGATTAAGAAACGTGAGTTTAATCCTAATAGTGCAGCAAGGATGTTGCGTACTGGAAAATCAAAAACGCTAGGATTGATTGTTGAAGATATTGGCAACTTTTTCTTTGGAAATATTGCTAAAATCATTGAAATAGAAGCAAACAAAAACGGATATAATGTCTTTTTTAGTAGCACTGAAAATAATGATGAGACTGCCAAAAAGTTGATTAATAAAATGAGGAATAGCTCGGTAGATGGTTATATTATTACAGCTACACAAGGATTAAAAGAGGAAGTTATAAAACTGGGAAGAGAGAATATTCCCTTTGTACTCATAGATAGATTGATACCAGATTTAGAGGCAAATTATGTGATACTTGATAACTATCAAGGTAGTTACAATCTAGCCAAACACTTAATAGAGAGGGGCTATAAAAACATTGGATTTATCAGTATTTATTCTGAAATGTCCATGATGACAGAGCGGGAGAAAGGATTTATTTCTGCCATTAATGATGGAGGTACAGATACCATTCAAATGCATAGTCTTAAAATTGAGTTTGGTTCTAGTGAAGTCAAAACTATTTCAATGATTTCTGAATTTCTAAAAACAAATACAGCATTAGACGCATTATTCTTTGCCACAAACTATCTGGGTGTTATGGGTATTGAGGCATTACAAAAATGCAAAATTCGAATTCCACAAGATATAGCCGTGGTTAGTTTTGATGATAATGATCTTTTTAGACTTTTAACTCCCAGTATTACCGTGGCTTCACAGCCTATAAAAGAGATGGCTACAAAGTCAATAGAAATGTTACTGAGAATTATTAAAAAAGAACAGAAATTAAATGATAATAGGGGCCATATCATAAAGCCTGAAATTATAGTAAGAGAGTCCAGTCCTCAAAAAAAAGTCTTGATAAATTCTAAACATTAGTCAAGCTAGTGCTTGTTTAAACTTGAATGATATGTTGCTGAAGCTGATTTTTTACTGGATCATATTAGCGCTATTTGCTGTTAATCCCTGCTTAGCACAGAAGAAAGCTCTATATAATATGTTTCTTGAAGAAGCTATTCCTTCTAATGGAACTGAAGTATATTTTAATGCACCAATTTTACGTTGGCCTTTTCAAAAAGGGAAACAGTCAAAATACGATTTACAACTTTCTAAGGATTCCAGTTTTCAACAACCATCTTTTATAAGTATAACAGGTCTGGAAAGTGCATTTTACAATCCTCATCAATTATTGGGTAATGGAAAATGGTGGTGGCATTATCGAGTTTCTGGTAAAGAATGGTCTAGGCCAATTTGTTTTGTTATATCGCCGCAGGCCCAAAAAATGGTATCTCCAATAGCAGAAACTTTTCTAGCTGGTGTTCCCATTGAGCATCCTAGAGTCTTAGCTTGGAACAAATTGACTAACCTAAAAAAATTAATTAAGCAACCTGAATCAGTAGCAATTTTAGTTGAAGCAAATCAATCATTGGAAGAAAAAACACCTGTAGAACAAGATGCCAAAGCTTCAACAAAGGGTGAAAATGAATTGCAAGATCAAAAACTCAATCAGGATGCCGTTGTTGGTATGGGCAACCGAATGCATAAAATGGTTTTAGCGCTCTCTCAAGGTTATTTATTAACAACCAATAATGCATATCAATCAAAAGCAATTGAAATTGGTTTAGAAATAGCAGGTTGGGATGCTAATGGTCTTACTGGGTCTAGTGATTTTATGGATGGTGTTTGTATGTATGACATGGCTATTGTTTTTGATACTTTTCATGAATCTTTGACGCAAGAACAACAGAATAAATTGCTAGGAGCCATTCATATTCGGGCTTCCCAATTCTATAAATCCTGGATCAATAATATTGAATCCAAAGTTTTGAGTGGACATGTATGGCAACTCTTGCTCAATGAATTTATTAATACCAGTATAGCGGTTTACAAACATGATCCTGATGCGGCAAAATGGTTAACATATGCATATGAACTCTTTTTAGCCCGGGCGCCAGTGCTGGGTGGATTAGACGGGGGATGGGCAGAAGGAGCCTATTACTTTCATATGAATATGGAAACATTGGTAGAAATACCTCAAAGGATAAAAGCGTATACCGGTTTTGATTTTATGGCAATTCATCCTTGGTACAAAAATCAAGCTGATTGGTTGGTCTATCATTTTCCTCCTGGCTCATCTGCTGATGGGTATGGGGACAATACAGAAGAATTATTTGAACCACCGGCATCTTATGCATCTTTTGCATCCATCATGGGTAGACTTACAAAGAATCCCAAATACACCTGGTATGCCAAACAAATAATTGCTAGTCATCCCAAAGACTTAGCTACAGAGCCTGTTCTTAGATGGTTCCGTTTAAATAGTGAAGCCCAATATTCAGAACCTTTAATTCCTACCAAAATGGATTGGCCCATGGCACATCTATCAGGGGAAGTAGGTGTAGCGGCTATGCACAGTAATTTGAACAATCCTAATCATGATATCATGATGGCCATGAGGTCTAGTTCTTTTGGCGCATATGGGCATATATTGGCAGATCAGAATAGTTTTAATATTCTGTATGCAGGTAAAAGACTTTTCTATAGAACTGGATACAAAGTATCAATGAATGATCCTCATAGATTAGGATGGAGTAAACATACTAAGAGTATGAACGGGATGCTTGTTAATGGGGAAGGTCAACCCTATAGCGTTGAGGCTTATGGACATTTCTCAAGGTTTTTGCAAGGTCAGCATTTAGCTTATTTAAAAGCAGATGCATCAAATGCCTATCAAAGTAAAGAAACAAAAGAAGACTTTGGAGTGACCCAATTTTTTAGGCATGTAGTCATGATTCAAGATGGGATTATTGTTCTTTACGATGAGTTGGTGGCTAATAAGCCTGTCAACTGGTCTTGGTTAATTCATAGTTTAGATAATATGCAATTAGACAGCTTGGGTAATCAGTTTACTGCTAGTATTACTGAAGCTGTTGGTAAGGGTAGACTTTGGAGTTCTGATTCTATCAAGTGGAAAATCAGTAATAAGTTTGATGTGCCCGCAGTATTATTCAGGAATTATCAAGGCATGCGAACAAAGGAATACAAAGATTCGCAATGGCATCTAAAAGCTACAAATAATCAGCCCCAAGAAAAAATGAGGTTTCTGGTGGTATTACAAATTGGTAAATCTGGAACTATCTCAAAAATCAATGAAATTAAAACCATTAAAGGAAGTCAAAAATTGCAAATAGGTGATTGGACAATTGAAGCAAGTTTGTCTACACAATTAGCGCCACAATTATTGATTCAGTCTGTTAAACAGAATACCGCTTTTTCTGCTTACGGAAATAATCTTCAGTTTAAATCTGACAATCATATTGGAAAAATAGAAGGGAGCTCTAAAATTTTAGAGTTAATCAATGGGGAAATGAAATTAATAGAAACCAATGATTTGCCATTACCGGTAATTAGATAAGTTATTATCATGCAAAAAAAAATGAAAAATATTGGTTCTTTTATTTTGATGAGTATTCTCATAGCCCAAAGTCCTCTTGCGGTATTGGGACAAGTACAAAAGAAGCTTCCAAATATACTTTTTGCAATTGCTGACGATCAATCTTATCCTCACGCTTCTGTTTATGGTCAGGCCATTTATAAAACACCCGTGTTTGATAGTATTGCCAAAGCTGGTAGGTTATTTAAGAACGCATTTGCGGCTGCTCCACAGTGTAGTCCATCAAGAGCAGCCCTATTAACAGGAAGGCAAATCTGGCAATTAGAAGAAGCGGGTACTCATGCTAGTTTGTTTCCTAAAAAGTTTCCTGTTTTTACAGATGCCATTGAATCGGTTGGTTATTTTATTGGATATACAGGAAAGCCTTGGGATCCAGGAAATTTTAAAGATGCGGGTTGGACGCGCAATCCAGTTGGGCCAGCTTATAACAAACAACAATTAAAAAAACTGCTAACAAAAGGTATTAGTAAAAACGATTATGTTGCCAATTTTAATGATTTTCTAAATGACAAACCTAATGAGAAGCCCTTCTTTTTTTGGTTTGGATCACAAGAACCTCATCGTGTTTATGAGCAAGGTTCTGGCCATGCTTCAGGTATGAATATTGATGAAGTAATGGTACCCCCTTTTCTCCCTAATAATCAGTTGGTGCGGAATGACTTATTGGATTATGCTTTAGAAATCCAATGGTTTGATCAGCAATTAGGGAAGATGTTGGAAATGCTTAAAGAAAGAGGAGAATTGGAAAATACCATTGTCATCATTACAGCAGATAATGGCATGCCCTTCCCATATGCAAAGGCAAACTTGCAGGAATTTGGCACCCATGTTCCATTGGCCATTGCTGGTCCTACTATTAAACAATCAAATCCTCAAATTGAATCATTGGTGGGATTGATTGACCTAGCACCAACTATTTTGGATATGGCAGGTGCACCAGCTATTCAAGGGATTACGGGAACCAGTTTGATGCCTTTGTTAAAAGGAACTATTTCTGACAAAAAATTCTCTTTAGTCAAACAATATCTATTCACGGGAAGAGAAAGACACTCGCATGCAAGACCAGATAATCTAGGATATCCTGCAAGATCTATTAGAACCCAAGAATATTTACTTATTGAAAATTTTAAACTAGAGCGTTGGCCATTAGGAGATCCAGCTCCTAAAATAAAAACTGAAATAGTTGGAAAGGGAGATATGAAACCCATTTTAGAAGGATATGAAGACATTGACGATTCTCCTACCAAATCTTATATGGTGCAAAATAAAAATTTGGTTGAAAGTTTGTTCCAATTGTCTTTTGAGAAAAGAACTGCATTTGAACTATACAATATTAAAGAGGATCCCTATTGCATGCATAATATAGCAGGTCAGGCAAATGCTACTAAAATTTTGGAAAAACTAAAGCAAACAATGCATGCAAAATTGCTGGAACAATCAGATCCAAGAATGACAGGTAGGGGGAATATTTTTGACAGTTATCCGCGTTTTGGTCTAATGCGTCCTTTTGAAGGCTTTAAAGAAAGGGGAAAATATAATCCTGCATTTAAACAATAAAGCAATTTGATTATGACCAATAAATATAGATATAAGATTCTATTCATTACAGCGCTCTTTTTGTTTGCAAGAGACACCCAAGTGGTGGCTCAAGTAAATAAAAGGCCCAATGTAATTTTGATATTGGTAGATGACCTAGGTTGGTCCTGTTTCTCATCAAAAGCAGATCAGTTGTTGAATGAATCCAAATCTGATTTTCATGAAACACCCAATATTGACAAATTAGCAAGTCAGTCTATTCGTTTTACCAGAGGTTATTCATCGGATCCTATTTGCACACCAGCTAGAAGAAGCATACAATTTGGACAAAGTTCTATTAGGCAAGGCGACGAATCTTTTCAGCAAAATTATCAACCAGCGGTTTCAACCAATAAAACCATACCTCAAGTATTAAAAGCTTTTGACAATCGCTATCAAACAGCCCATTTTGGTAAATGGGATTTAAGAGCTAAAATTCTTCCTGAACAATTAGGCTATGATGAAAGTGATGGGGATACTGGAAACAAGAATGGAGACAAAGTAACAGATAAAGAGGAAAAGTGGAACCAACATTATATTACGGTCAATCCAAAACAAATGGACAGCATTACCGTAAGATCTATTCGGTTCATGAAGAAACAGGTTCAAGCAAATACGCCATTTTATTTACAGGTTTCTCACTATGCTACGCATGTAAATACGGAAACCAATCAAGCTAGTTATGAAAAATTTCTGGCTAAGGATAAAGGCAAGAAACATGACAACCCGGCTTGGGCTGGTATGATTAATGATTTGGATACAAGGATTGGATTATTGTTGAAAGAGGTGGAGCAATTAGGAATTTCAGATAATACCTATATTTTTTTATTAGCAGATAATGGGGCTGTTGAATTTATTCCACCTGTGAGTAATCGTTTGGACCCACCTGCTAGTTTTGACCACTTAATGCGGAATTATCCATTACGCGGTGGAAAATGGACTTTATATGAAGGTGGTATAAGAGTACCCTTTATGATTAGAGGTCCAGGTATTAAAGCGGGTATTCAAACTGACGAGCCAGCCATAGGTTGGGATATTTTACCTACTATCAATGAGTTGGTTGGAAATAAAAACAAGCCTAATGCCAATATAGATGGAGGAAGCTTGGTGCCATTGATTAAAAATCAGGGTCAAGGAAAAGTAGAACGTCTTTCAAAAGATTTGTATTTCCATAGGTATAATAATGGTTATCCGCATTCGGCTATTATTTCTGGAAATTATAAGTTGATTAAGTTTTGGAAAACAAAAAAAATAGAACTCTTTAATATTAAAGATGATTTGGGAGAAGTAAAAGAGATTTCAAAACTAGAGCCGGAATTGTCTAATCAACTAGAAGCCAAATTATTAAAGTATATGGAATCTGTAAACCCAGATTTAACCAAAAGGTATTTATGAGAAAATCAGTGTTGATATATGTTGTTTTAATCATCATGACTCAATTAGGTCAGAATTGTCTGCATGCACAACAGACAAAGCATACCTCTGTGATTGTTATCATGGCTGACCAATTAAGAGCAGATGTTTTAGGCAAAGGATTTACGCCAAATATAGATGCCTTACAAAAAGACGCAGTCACATTCAATAGGGCCTATTGTGCTGCACCTTTATGTGCACCTTCAAGAGCTTCTTTTTTTACAGGGTTGTATCCTAACAGAACAGGTTCTATGATTAATCCTTGGGAGAAGGATGATGAAGTATATGGAAACACCAAAGCTGGCATTGCCAATCTTTATGGATTAATGGATGCTGAATGGGACAGTTATCACGTTGGGAAACAACATTTTTTCACAGAGGAAAAAATGGATAAAAATCCTAGTACCAAAACAAAATGGATTACTCAAGAAACTTATAGTAAGTGGATGAAGGAGCAGGGGAAACCCAAGCCTGGTGGAAAAATGTATAAAGACGTTGCGCCAGAACTGGTTTCTTCAACACATACCCAATTGCGTTCTTATTCAACCCCGGCCACAGGGCTATATAAAGAAGGGATCAATTATTTTTTAGATCATTATTTAGCTAATGAAGCCATTAAAGCCATTCAAAATAGGGATACCAAAAAGCCTTTATTGTTAAATGCCATGTTTTTGGCTCCCCATCCTCCTTTTAGTATTCCGGAACCTTATTATTCAAAATATGGATTAAAGGATTTTGATCTACCCGAAAATGTAGGAGAATGGTATCCTGGTCAATCACCTTTACAGATGTATAACCTTACTGGTTTTATAGGATCAAGATACAATAGGGAACAATGGGGGCAAATATGGGCCAAATATTTGGGGCTAGTAAAACTGTTAGATGATGAGGTTGGAAGAGTAATTGTTGCATTAAAGCAAGCAGGGATATATGAACAGTCTACCATTTTGTTTACTGCAGATCATGGTGAGATGTTAGGTAGTCATTCTCTCTGGCAAAAAATGTGCATGTATGAAGAATCGGCACGTGTACCTTTTTTATTAAAACTGCCTCAATCAGTGCAACCTGCCATTAAAGTATCTAATGAGCCAATCAGTCTAGTAGATTTTCTTCCCACCGTGTTGGATTTGAATGCCATTAAACATCCTGGTAGAATGGACGGAATCTCACTTCTGCCATTAATAGAAGGAAAAACCATTAATCGAAAAGCCATTTTCTTACAATTCGATGGAAATGGTTCTTTAGGAAGCTCTCAAAGGGCTGTAGTAATGGGAAATTATAAATTAACAGTTGACATGTTTAAAGACGAGTTCTATGTTGAATTATATGACTTGTCAAAAGACTTTCAGGAAAAAGAAAATTTGGCATTTAACCAATCATTTTCACAAAAAACCAATGAATTGTTACTTGTCTTAAAAGAGCATATGAAACTTAGCGGAGATAGAGTAGTACTTCCTGCTGAGTTGATGAAAAAGTTTTTAAAGAATTATAAATATGGGATTCAAAAATCTGATAAAGTACAGTGATTAATACTAATAAGAACAATATGAAAATTTCAAATGGGTATCTAAAGGGATTCAGTATACTAGCTTTTTTATTTACAGTAACTACATTATTAGGCCAATCAAAAAGCACACTGCCCAATATTGTCTACATTTTAGCGGATGATTTAGGATTTGGCGATGTATCGGCAAATAATCCGGGTAGTTTATTGCCTACTCCTAATATTGATAAGCTAGCTGGTCAGGGAATGAGATTTACAGATGCGCATACTACTTCTTCTGTATGTACTCCTTCTAGGTATTCTATTTTGACTGGTAGGTATCCTTGGAGAAGTAGGTTACCTGTTGGTGTTTTACATGGTTATAGTAGAACATTAATAGAGCCAGAATTACCTACGGTTGCTAATCTTTTAAAAACAAAGTCTTACCAAACAGCCGTGGTAGGTAAATGGCATTTGGGTTTGGATTGGGAGCCTAAAGATGCATTTAAGGATTCCTTAAAACCAGAGAATAATAAAAACAATCTCTATGGAATTTTAAAAGACATGAATCCCAATCATATAGATTTTTCTATAGGGCCGTCTGCCGGTCCTAGAACACAGGGATTTGATTATTCATTTGTGCTCCCGGCCTCATTAGATATGGCTCCTTATTGTTATTTAGAAAATGACAAACTAATAGAACCACTAAGTTCTTATACCAAGGGTAATAAATTAGAATCCGGTTATACAGGCCCATTTTGGAGAGAGGGCCTGATGTCTCCTAGTTTTGACTTTTATGATGTCTTACCTTTTTTTACCAGAAAGGCCAATGATTTTATCAGAAGACAGGCTGGAAGTAAAAATCCTTTCTTTTTATATTTCCCCATGCCAGCGCCACATACACCATGGGTGCCAAATAATAATTATAAAGGCAGGTCCAAAGTGGGTGAATACGGCGACTATATCTTAGAAATGGATGCAGCCGTTGGACAGGTAATGAAAGTATTAGATAGTATGGGGCTTTCAAAAAACACCATTGTTATATTTAGCAGTGATAATGGTCCTTATTGGAGAGATAATTTTGTAGAACAATTTAACCACCATGCAGCAGGTCCTTTTAGGGGAATGAAGGGAGATGTTTTTGAAGGTGGTCACCGTGTACCATTGATAGTTCGTTATCCAGGCAAGGCAAAAGCTGGAACAGTTTCTGATGCACCTACCACATTAGCTAATTTGATGGCAACATGTGCTGAGTTGATTGGTGAAAAATCTGGAAAATTTATTACAGAAGACAGTTATTCTATCCTCCCCATTTTGTTGGGTAAGGCAAAATTGGCTGAAGGTCAAGAAGCGGTTGTGAATATTTCCTCTAAAGGAACTCTGGATATTAGAAAAGATGGTTGGAAACTAATTACCAAATTAGGTTCTGGTGGATTCACCGTTCCGGTAGATATAAAAGCAAAACCTGGTGAACCCATTGGTCAGTTATACAACCTGACAGAAGATATTCATGAAGACCGTAACCTCTATGCGGAGCACCCTGAAAAAGTGAGAGAATTGATGGATTTATTAAAGCGAATTCAAAAAGCGCCAAAGGGACAAACTTTTAAATAATCAAATTGACAAGATTCAACTTCATAGTTCTACAAAAAATAGTAAAGATGCGTACTGTAACAATTGTCTTTCTTTTTGCTATCTGCTTTATGGCAATTCCTAAAACTTGGGGGCAGGAAAAAGATGTTTTTAATAAGGATTTTATTAAAAGCAATTTATTAAAAGTGGCTTCTTGGCAGATGCAACATTCCAATAAAAAACCCTTGAATGACTGGACAAATGGTGCTTTGTATACAGGCATTTTTGCTGCCTATCAAGTAACTAAATCTGAGCTATTATTAGATTCTATGATGGCCATGGGTAATAGATACCAATGGCGTCCAGGTAGAAGATTTGATCATGCAGATGATTATGCCATTACACAAACTTATATTGATCTCTATCGTTTAAAGAAAGACAAAACCATACTACAACCTAGTTTGGATTCATTAGAAAAGATGAAATCTGTACCGGGTAATGAAGTAAGAAAACATGGCATTATTTGGTGGTGGTGTGATGCTTTATTTATGGCCCCACCTACCATGGCCAAATTAGCCAAGACCTTGAAAGATCCCAGTTGGTTGGTTTTGAGCGATAGTTTTTTTAGAGAAACTTATCGTTTATTGTATAGCGAGCAGTATCATTTGTTTGCAAGGGACGCCAATTATTTAATTGATGCCAATGGAAATGGTAAAAGAGAATCCAATGGTCAGAAAGTTTTTTGGTCCAGGGGTAATGGATGGGTCATGGGTGGCTTGGTAAAACTCTTGCAAGAAATGCCCAAGAATTATGCAGGTAGAGATTTTTATTTGAAGCTATACAAAGAAATGGCCAATAGTCTCTTGGCTTTACAGCAAACTGATGGATTATGGAGAACCAGTTTATTAGACCCTGCGGCTTATCCAGGAGGAGAGGGGAGTGGTACAGGTTTTGATTGCTATGCTTTGGCTTGGGGAATTAATCAGAAAATCTTGGATAAACAAAGGTTTTTACCCGCTGTAAAAAAAGCATGGGAGGGATTAAACAGTTTGGTATTAGAAGAAGGTGCTGTTGGCTGGGTACAACCAATTGGTGGTGATCCAAGAAGAAATTTTAATGCCAATAGTTGGGAAGCCTATGGGGCTGGGGCTTATCTCTTGGCAGGATCTGAAGTAATTAAATTGAAACAATAGACCATGATCAGTCTTAATCATTTTAAAAAAATAAAACAGCTCTGGACAATTCTAGGCATGTTTGTTTTATCAACCATCCTTTTATCCGGTAAGAAAAAAGACAAGGATACAATACCAAAACGGCCCAATATCATTTTTATCATGGCAGACGATATGGGTTATTCTGATATTGGATGTTATGGTAGTGAAATTCAAACACCCAA
The DNA here is from genome assembly GCA_002256765.1 of Bacteroidetes bacterium 24-39-8. Taxonomy (GTDB): domain Bacteria; phylum Bacteroidota; class Bacteroidia; order Chitinophagales; family Chitinophagaceae; genus Sediminibacterium. Next base: position 10,318 of record NCHJ01000036.1, on the reverse strand, counting down.
TCTAGATGTAATAGCAGCCAATGGGGTTAAGCTCAGGAGTTTTTATAATAATGCTAGGTGTTGCCCAACAAGGGCGTCCCTATTAACAGGTCAATATCCGCATACAGTTGGTATGGGCAATATGGTGACTATGCCAAAAGTACCCATTCAAAAAGGGAGCTATCAAGGTTTTCTTAGTGACCAATACCCAACTATTGCAGAGACTTTGCAACAAGCAGGATACAATACGTTTATGTCAGGGAAATGGCATGTAGGTGAACGTCAAGAACACTGGCCTTTGAAAAGAGGGTTTGAACATTATTTTGGTTTGATTTCAGGGGCTAATAGTTTTTATGAAATTATCCCACAGGAAATTGGTAAACGACACGTGGTAAAGGATAATACTGATTTTCCTATACCTGAAAAGGGATTTTATATGACCAATGCTTTTACAGATCATGCCATTGAATACCTTAACCAGCAACAGCAAACCAACGCCAATAATCCATTCTTTTTGTACTTAGCTTATACGGCTCCACATTTTCCAATTCATGCATTGGAAGAAGATGTAGTTAAGTATGAAAAATTATATGAGCAAGGATGGGATATTACTAGAAAGAATCGGTACCAAAAAATGGCCAAATTGGGTTTGACAGACCAACGCTATCAATTAACAGATCGCCCAGCGGATATTCCAGCCTGGGAGAATGCAACAGATAAAAAAACATGGGTAAGAAAGATGGCAGTATATGCAGCCATGATTGACAGAATGGATCAAAACATTGGTAAGTTGATTCAGACACTAAAGAAAAATGGTCAGTATGATAATACACTAATTGTGTTTTTATCAGATAATGGAGGCTGTGCAGAAAGCGTTAGTGGTAGAAATTTTAATGATAGTACCAAAAAAATTGGGGAGAAGGGGTCTTATGTTACCTATGATTATCCTTGGGCCAATGTATCTAATACGCCCTTTAAAAAGTACAAACGCTTTATGCACGAGGGTGGCATGATCACACCTTTTATTATTCAATGGCCAGCTGGAATTAAGCCCAATAAAAATTATTCTAATCAAATTGGTCATGTAATAGACTTAGTGCCTACTGCATTAGAGTTAGCGGGGATTCCTGTAAAAGATATGCCTGGTAATAGTTTGAGCTATCTGTGGAATGGAAAATCGGTTGCGCCTAGAACTTATTGCTGGGAACATGAGGGCAATAAAGCCATTCGCCAAGGCGATTGGAAACTAGTAAAAGACCAAGAAGATCCTAGTTGGGAACTATATAATCTAAAAGCAGACCCAACAGAAAGCAACAATCTTGCTAATAAGGAAACAACAAGGGTAAAAACCATGCAATTGGAATATGATGCATGGGCAAAAAAAGTTGGGGTAAAGCCTGTTTTATTAAAAGGAAAATCAGAATAACTATATGAGAAAGTCATTGTCTATTGTTTTAGTTTTTTGTTCCATCTTAGGAACGCAGTTGTTTGCACAGCCAGTCAAATATGTAACAGCTTTTGCCAATGAGAACCATCCACAAATTGGTTATTGGTTTATTTCTCCCAATCTTTTAACGGAGACCAAAGAATACCAAAAACATATTGACAGTATTGCGGAGAATTGTAAATACACATTGATCTTTCTTACTGCAAGAGAGGGTGCTAATTTTTATGACTATCCCAAAATGCACCCCATTTTTAAAGACCTAGTTGCTGCGGCGCATAAAAAAGGTTTAAAAGTGGGCTTACAACTCTGGGGCAATTATAAGGACAAGGAAATAGAAGGTTCTCAGAGAATGATTATTGAAACAGAAGTTCCATTAGATAACCAAGGAAATGCATCCGCTATTGTAAAAGCCAAGTGGATCAGATTCCCAGATAGATTATTGAAATCAGATTTATTCAAAGTATATGCATTTAAAAAAACGGGAGATGGTTTCTATGATCCAGCTAGTTTAAAAGACATTACAAAGGAATGTACTTATACCCTTCCTGATAAGGAAACCGTAGACGTAAAAGTGAAAGCAGGCCCAGACATGAAGGATATGACTGTTTGCATTATGACCCAGCAATATTGTAGTCAAAGTAGTAACTGGGATAATGTAGAGACAAATACATTTGCTCAAGCCATGCGCACCTATCAAGACGTTGGATTTGATGGATTCTCTTTGGATGAATATGGCAATAAATTTGTTGAAAGAATTTTTGATTTAAATACGCCCAATCCATTTAGGGGCAGATGGTTTAGCAACGGGATGGCAAGGGAATACCAAAAAGAAACCGGAAATGATTTGGTGAAAACCTTGTTTGATGGAAGATATGCCCCAGCAGGAAAACCAGAAGTGAGAATCAATGCTATTAACCAATATATGCAATTTATGCGTAAAGGTGGAGTGCGTGTAGAACAAGCCGTTTATGATAGCTCTAGAAAAATATTTGGTAAGCAGATATTCAGTGGCATCCATAATACCTATCACAATAGTTTGATCAATGATGAAATTTGGGCCAATGGCATTGGTTGGTGGTCCGCTCCAAGGGCATATGGACATTCTGATGAAAAGACATTCCTCCCTACCCAAATGGGAATTGCTATGGCGCATCCTAAGAATGCATTTTATAACCAATACTATGACAAGGATTTAGAACCCGTTTTGGTAAAGTCATTTAATGATTTACGCTATGGCGTAAGAACCCATTATCATGCCATGAATGATAAACGCCCACTGCGCTTTGACTTAGAAGATGCGGATGCCGTAAAAGGAATTAATGCTAATGAGAACTGTGCCAGACTGTTGAACAAATTTAATCCGGCTTTGCCCGATATAAAATTGTTGGTGATTTTTGGTATGGAAGGATTGTCCAACTGGTATCCTGTAACAGCCAATAGAGGTGTCTATGATATCAATGACAAAATGTATATTGAAGAAAGAGCTGTTGAAATTTGGAAATCGGGATATCTCAATGTATTAGTGCCATCTGATTTAATTGTGACCAAGCAATTAACCATTGGTGTAGATGGTAAGCCTGTCATGAATGGTCATAAATTTGATGCCATTCTGTATTTAAATCCACAGTATGCAAGAGAACCGGTACTGAAATTTTTGGAACAATATGTAGCCAAGGGCGGAAAATTAATGGTAGAAGGCCAGGCCGATAGAGATTTCAAAGGCACTTTAATCCCCAATAGATTTAAAGCCATTTATGAACAAGCCACAGTGGTGGGTTATTCCGTTGATGGGCTTGCCAAATTAGGTCTGACCAAAAATCTTTTACCCAACGGTTGTAAAAACGAAGATGGTTCTTACACCTTTAATGACCTAAATTCCATGAGAACCGGAAGTCCTGCCAGCTTTGAAGTAAATTTCAATGGCGCTATTTATACAGGTCAATATCGCGGTTTAGCCGTGATTAAAGCGGATAAAACAGGGTTGAAAAAATTGGCTGCCACTGGACTTTCAGAATTAAAAAAGAATGGACAGCACATTTTGAAATTTGATACTCCTGTTGATGTATTTATAGATAAAACAGGCGGTCAAACAAAAATGACTATTGCAGATGGTAACAACAAGATTAAGCCCACTGTAAGCAAATTCTGATTTCAAGTTTCAATTCCAAATGATGAAGTGTTTTTTTTCAAGTATCGTTTTATTAATAGGAAACCTCCTTTTGGCGCAGGTTCCTAACCAAGCACTGGATCAACGAAAAATTGTCCTTGATTCTAAAGAAGGGCATGCAGGAAATAGCGTTTGGGTAATGAAGAAAGCAGGAGAACTTGCTGTTCATGCGGAAGAAATTTCTAAAATTGGATTTGCAACAAATGGTTGGATGCCTGCAATAGTGCCTGGTACTGTTTTAAATTCTTTGGTATATAACAAAGTTTATCCAGAACCATATTTTGGCATCAACAACAAACTCACCAATAAACTCATCCCAGATATTGCTCAAACTGGAAGAGACTTTTATACTTATTGGTTTAGAACGGAATTTTTAGTGCCGGCTGATTATAAAGACAAGAATATTTGGTTGCAAGTAGACGGCATTAATTATAGAGCGGAAGTTTGGGTCAATGGAAATTTGTTGCAAACCATCTCCGGAATGTTTCAACAAGACTTTATTGAAATCACAGACTTTGCAAAGCCCGGAGAAAAGAATGCTTTAGCCATTAAAGTAGTTCCAGTTGATATGCCTGGATCTAATAAGGCAAAACCTTGGAGAGCAAGAGGTGAAAATAGAAATGGGGGAGATGGTAATATGGGGTTGAATACTTCTATGCTCATGTCTGTAGGTTGGGATTTTACTTTTAAAGATGGGATTAGAGATAGGAACACGGGTATTTGGAAAAGCATTTCTCTTTATGCAACCAATAAAGTGGCGCTGAAGCATGCTTTTGTGAAATCTAGTTTAAGCAAGCCGGGCTATAATCAGGCATCAGAAACAGTATCAGTAGAGGTTCAGAATGTGGCCATGAAAACGGTTCAGTGTTTGGTAAAAGGAGAAATTGCTGGAACTGGCATTCAATTTGAAAAAAGATTGACATTACTTAGGGGTGAAGATAAAACGGTGGTGTTTGATCCCAAAGACTTTCCGCAATTGCAAATTAGTCAACCAAGATTGTGGTGGCCCATTAACAAAGGCAAACAGGAACTTTACAACTTAGATCTTAAAGTCTATGTTGACGGTGTTTTGGGAGACTCTATTCACACAAGATTTGGCATTAGAGAAATTCTTGCAGATAGAAATACGCCCGATAGTTCCAAGACCTTTTATGTGAATGGGCGTAAAATATTTATTAGAGGGTCTAACTGGATACCGGAAGCCATGCTGCGCAATTCTGATGAGCGCATGTATGCAGAAATGCGCTATACCCAACAATCAGGGATTAACCTCTTGAGACTCTGGGGTGGGGGAATAGCAGAGTCTGATTATTTCTATCAACTCTGTGATGAATTTGGCATCTTGGTATGGCAGGAGTTTTGGTTAACGGGCGATACCAAACATCCTAAGGATAAAGACCTTTATTTTAATAATCTTCAGTCTGCGGTTAAAAGAATCAGGAATCATCCTTCTATCGCTTTTTATGTTTGTTCCAATGAAAGCACAGAAGTGTCTGGTACAAATGAGTTGCTGCAATCAATTGATGGTACTAGACCCTATCAAATGCAGTCAGAAACAGATGGCGTGCATGACGGAAGTCCTTACCAGCAAGTGAACCCCATGCAGCACTATGAAAATACAGCATCGGCACGTGGTAGTAGGGTAGATGGGTTTAATCCAGAATATGGTGCTCCTACACTTCCAACCGTAGAAGTATTAAGAGAGATGATGGAAGAGAAAGACCTCTGGCCCATCAATAAGCCAGTATGGGATTATCTAGACGGTGATGCATTTCATGGAATGACGGGTAAGTATACAGAGATGGTGAACAAATATGGGTTGTCAAAATCTATAGATGAGTTTGCTAAAAAAGCACAGTTGGTTGGCGCCATGAACTCCAAATCTATTTGGGAGGTTTGGAACGCTAATAAATTTGGATACGGAGACCGATATGCTTCTGGTTTATTATTCTGGTACCATAATTCACCAACCAGACAGGTCTGTGGTAGAATGTGGGATTGGTCTTTAGAGCCAACGGCGTCACTCTATCATACCCAACACGCATTGGAGCCCCTGCATGCACAATTTGATTATTTAAAAAATACGGTATCAGTTTACAATGACTATTTAGTTCCTTTTAAGAATTATCAATTAATGGCAACTGTATATGATATGGATAGCAAAAAGATTCATTCGCAATCTTTGCCATTGACGTTAGTTGCAGCGGATACCGTCATGAACAATTTGATGCAATTAGATTTTGGTAAATCAAATACCCCTGTTCAATTTATTTATCTAGAGATCAAAGATGATAAAGGACAAATGGTGACCAATAGTTTTTATTGGTGTTCCTCTGACAAATACATGGGTAAGGAAACTATGACAGGGCCAACTACAGCTGGATTTGAATCTTTGACAAACATGAAGCAAGCTAAACTTAAAGCGGCACTGAAAGTAACTGGCTCAGGAACTTCTAAGGTCTTAGATCTAAGCTTGATAAATACTAGTAAACAAATTGCATTTTTTACCCAGTTGCAATTTTTAGATGCAACGGGTAAACCAGTAAGACCAAGTTTTTATACAGATAATTTTTTCTCCTTATTACCAGGACAATCCAAACAGGTACGCATAGAAACCAATAATTTAAACCCCAATCAGGAAGGATTGCAATTAAAAATAAAAGGTTGGAATATTCCAACTGAAACCATTCAAATAAATTAATTCAATATCATGAAAACTAAGTATCTATTCATTGTTTTGTCCCTATTGGTGCTTCAAGTGCATGCGCAGAAAAAGGATTATAATATCAAACAATTTGGGGCCAAGGCCGATGGTAGAACCAATAATACCGCCATCATTCAAGGACTTATTGACAAAGCCTCAGCAGCTGGAGGGGGTAGGGTAATTATACCACCCGGGAATTATATGACCGGAACTCTAGAAATTAAATCTGGTGTGGATTTACACGTGGAATTAGGCGCAGTTTTGTTAGGTTCCACTTTTGTAAAGGATTATAGAAAAGTTGCAGGAAGGTCTGCTTTGATTATGGCCAATGGCCAATCCAATATTGCCATATCTGGAGAAGGGATTATAGATGGTCAGGGACAAGAATTAATGTTAGATGTTTTTAAACAATTAAGATCTGGCGCTTTAAAGTCAGACACTATTTGGTTGGTAAAAAGACCTGGTGTTGGAAGAGCATTAGGCGTTGTATTCTATAAATGCAAAGGCATTAAAGTAACAGATATTACATTAAAGAATACCACCGATTGGGTACAGGATTATCGGGGATGTGAAAATGTAGTGATAGATAATATAAAAGTGCAGAGTACCGCCTATTGGAATAATGATGGCTTGGATGTAACAGACTCAAAACATGTTAAGATTACCAATTGTTTTATCAACGCTTCTGACGACGCACTTTGTTTTAAATCAGAAGATCTTACAAGTGGCGGATGTGATGATATAGTAGTGGATAATTGTACGCTGCGTTCTAGTGCCAATGGCCTAAAGTTTGGAACGGCTAATGGAGCAGGATTTAAAAATTTCAAAATCACCAATCTCACTGTCTATGATACCTATCGCTCCGCAATTGCCTTAGAATCAGTTGATGGTGGTGTTATGGAGAATATTGATATCCGTAATGTGGATGCTAAGAACACAGGGAATGCCATATTTATTCGTTTGGGACATAGAAACAAAACAGGCCCTGTTAGTACCATCAATGGTATTTATATTGCCAATGTAACAGCTGAGATTCCCTTGTATAAACCAGATCAAGGCTATCCCATTGAAGGCCCACCAGATCATTTAAGACCAGGATTTGATAAAATGCCAGTACGCCCTTCTCATTTTCATATTTATGGCCATCCCTATCTGCCATATAATTTGGTGCCATCATCTATAGTTGGAATTCCTGGGCATCCAGTTAAAAATGTGGTGATGGAGAATATCAATATTATATATGGAGGAAGGGGTTCAAAAGAAATTGCCCAAATTCCGTTGAATAAAATTGAATCAATACCGGAAGTGGTAGATGGTTATCCTGAATTTTCCATGTTTGGAGAACTACCTGCTTGGGGATTTTACATGCGTCACGCAGAAGGTATTCAATTTAAAAATTTCAAGATTAGTTATAAAGAAGCAGATTTTAGACCAGCCATGGTTTTTGATGATGTAAAAAATGTACAGTTAAATGATGTACAAATTCCAAGTTATCAGGAACTCCCAATGCTCTATTTTAACAATACCAAGGATATTAATATCAATAAACTCAGTATTCCAGTGTCTCAAGATAAAGCCATTCAAAGGGTGAATAAAAACTAATGTATCTAATATGAAGTCTTTGAACCTAGTTAAAATTTGCCTGCTAACAATAGGAATATGCTGTGCTTGTTTTGAAACAGTTGGGCAACAGGTTCCAAAATATTTGAATGAAACAGTTAGTCAGCATGAGCGAATCATGGATTTGCTGGGTGAATTATCGGTTGAAGAGAAAGCTAGTTTGTTAATTGCTAGTTCACCAGGTATACCAAGATTGGCTATTAATAAGTACTATCATGGCAATGAAGCCTTACACGGAATTGTTAGACCAGGAAAATTTACCGTTTTTCCTCAAGCCATTGCCTTGGCTAGTATGTGGAATAAGGATTTGCATTATCAAGTGGCCACAGCCATTTCTGATGAAGCAAGGGCAAGGTGGAATGAATTGGAGCAAGGAGAAAAACAAACACTTAGATTCAATGACTTACTGACTTTTTGGTCGCCAACAATTAATATGGCAAGAGATCCCAGATGGGGGCGTACTCCTGAAACCTATGGAGAAGATCCCTATTTAGCTGGAGCATTAGCTACACAATTTGTAAAAGGGCTTCAAGGAAATGATCCTAAGTATATAAAAGTGGTAGCAACTCCCAAACATTTTGCCGCCAATAATGAAGAGACCAACCGGTTTTCATGCAATGCAGTCATTTCTATGCGCATGCTAAGGGAATATTATTTACCTGCTTATGAAATGGCCATTAAAGATGGTAAAGCGGCATCCATTATGGCTGCCTATAATGCCATTAACGGAGTGCCTAGCGGTGCCAATCCATGGTTGTTGACCAAAGTGCTCAGAGAGGATTGGGGATTCAAAGGATATGTGGTTTCTGATTGCGGAGGTCCATCCAATTTGGTAACAGCGCACCAATATGTAAAGACCAAAGAATTGGCTGCCATGGTTTCTTTGAAAGCAGGACTAGATTTAGAATGTGGCGATAATATTTATAAGCAACCCTTATTGAATGCGTATCAGCAAGGGATGGTCTCTTTGTCTGATATTGATACAGCTGCTTATAGGGTTTTGCGCGCTAGAATGCAGTTGGGTTTGTTTGACAATCCTGCCAACAATCCCTATAATAAAATTTCCCCCTCAGTGGTGGGTTCCGCCAAGCACCAAGCTTTGGCATTGGAAGCTGCTAGGCAAGGAATTGTGTTATTGAAAAATGAACAAGGAATCCTTCCCCTCAATGCAGCCAAATTAAAATCAATAGCTGTAGTGGGCATCAATGCAGGTAATACAGAATTTGGTGATTACAGTGGTGAGCCTGTAGTAGCCCCCGTTAGTATTTTAAAAGGGATTCAAAATAAGGTGGGCAAACAGGTGAAGATCAATTATGCTGAATGGCAACCCATCAATGGATTGGAAGGATACGCTTTAATTGGAAAAGAGTTTTTCCCGGAGGGATTAAAAGCAGCATATTTTTCCAATATGACCTTGGAGGGAGTGGGTAAAAAAAGAATAGATCCACAAGTAAATTTTGAACCGGCTAATCAACCTCCTGATGCATTTCTTCCAACAGGCCCCCTCTCTATTCAATGGGAGGGAAAACTCAAGCCCAGCATTTCTGGAAAATATAGTTTGGGATTTTTAAGTCATGATGGCTGCCGCTTGACTATCAATGGTAAGCTTGTTATTGACTCTTGGAAAAGAAAAGCAACAGTAACTGAATTTGCAGACATTGTTTTGGAAGCGGGAAAAGTATATGATTTTAAAGCGGAATATTTTGTAAGAAGAGACGCCGTAGCCAAATTATATTGGAAGACGCCGGATGTTGATTTTAATGTTACCTCACTTTTTAAAGAAGCAATAGCAGCCGCAAAAAAATCTGAAATCACAGTGGCAGTATTAGGTATGAATAAAAATTTTGAAAGAGAGGGGCAGGATAGAAATCAAATTGGTCTTTCAAAAGATCAAGAAATATTTATCAAAGAAATCAAAAAAGCCAACCCTAAAACCATTGTGGTTTTTGTGGCAGGAAGTTCTTTGGCCATTGATTGGGTAGACCAAAATATCCCTGCCATTTTAGATGCATGGTATCCAGGTGAACAGGGTGGAACAGCTGTGGCCGATGTGTTATTTGGAGATTATAATCCTGCTGGTAGATTGCCATTAACTTTTTATAAGAGCATGGATGATTTACTACCTTTTAATGATTACGATGTATCAAAGGGTAGAACTTATCAATATTTTAAGGGTAATGTTTTGTATCCATTTGGCTTTGGTTTAAGTTATACAAGTTTTGTGTATAGTGACTTACAGCTAACAAAGACAGAAAATTCAATCAACGTTATTTTCAACCTGAAAAATTCTGGAAAGAGGGATGGTGATGAAGTTGCACAGGTATATGTGAAAATGCCGGAATCTGGTATCATACTTCCCATCAAACAACTCAAAGGTTTTAAAAGAGTGCATTTGGAAAAT
>NCHJ01000035.1 GCA_002256765.1 Bacteroidetes bacterium 24-39-8 | reverse complement strand
ATGGAATCGGGAAGGTCGTCTAGTCTTTGAAATATTATTTGGGGGTTAGCTCAGTTGGCTAGAGCGTCCCGATGGTAATCGGGAAGGTCGTCTAGTCTTTGAAATATTGTTTGGGGGGGGTTAGCTCAGTTGGCTAGAGCGTCCCGATGGTAATCGGGAAGGTCGTCTAGTCTTTGAAATATTATTTGGGGGGTTAGCTCAGTTGGCTAGAGCGTCCCGATGGAATCGGGAAGGTCGTCTAGTCTTTGAAATATTATTTGGGGGGTTAGCTCAGTTGGCTAGAGCGCTTGCATGGCATGCAAGAGGTCGTCGGTTCGACCCCGATACTCTCCACAGCTTTAAAGGTTCACAGTAATGTGGGCCTTTTTTATTGCACATACTCGAGAGCGTCCCGATGCAATCGGGAAGGTCGTCGGTTCGACCCCGATACTCTCCACAGCTTTAAAAAGGTTTGCAGAAATGTAAGCCTTTTTTATTGCACATACTTAAGCGTCCCGATGCAATCGGGAAGGTCGTCGGTTCGACCCCGATACTCTCCACAGCTTAAAAGGATCAGTCCATAATGTGGGCCTTTTTTGTTTGATACATCGCCATGGGCAAAAAAAATCCGCCAAATTGCTTTGACGGATTTACAAATATTAGAAGAGGATTATTCCCAGATTTCTTCCTTACCTACCAACCAGCGTTTTACTGATTCAGTGGTAACTGATTTTGGTCTTTCTAGTGGTAGACCAAGGGCCCTATCCCAGCAAAGGCTGGCTAGTACTCCAAGTGCACGGCTCACTGCAAAGAGTACGGTATAGAATTCATATTCCACCATGCCATAGTGTACCAATAGTGCACCACTATGCGCATCTACGTTTGGCCAAGGGTTTTTCACCTTTCCTAATGATTGCAAAATGGGTGGTACCGTTTCATAAATATTCCAAACCGTGTTTACTAATGGATCATTGGGCATATGCTTTTTACCAAATGTCATTTGAGCTGTAAAGCGAGGATCTGTTTTACGCAAAACCGCGTGTCCATATCCAGGTACAACTTTACCAGAAGCAAGGGTTTGCTGTACATAATCTGCAATTTGTTCTTTGCTAGGTTCTTGGGTACCCAATTTATCCTGCATTTCAAAAATCCACTTGATTACTTCTTGGTTAGCCAATCCGTGCAATGGACCTGCTAGACCATTCATACCAGCTGCATAACTCAAATAAGGATCGCTCAATGCAGATCCCACTAAGTGTGTGGTATGTGCAGAAACGTTACCACCTTCATGGTCAGCATGAATAGTCATGTATAAGCGCATCAATTCTTTGAAGCTCTCATTTTCATAACCCATCATATGTGCCAAGTTACCAGCCCAGTCTAATAAACCGTTGGGTTGAATATGTTCGTTGTTCTTGTATTTTCTACGATAGATATAAGCCGCAATTCTTGGAAGGCGAGCAATCAGGTCCATGGCATCGTCATAGACAAAACTCCAGTAGTCCTTTTTGTTTAAACCCTTACCATACTCTTTTGAAAAATTACTTTCTGTTTGAAGTGCCATTACCCCTGTTACAAACATGGTCATGGGGTGTGCAGTCAAAGGCAGTGCATCAATGGTTGCAAACACATAGTTGGGTACATGGCTTCTACGTTGCCAAACACTGGTAATATGTTCTGCTTCCTCTTGAGTAGGTAATTCACCCACCAACATTAAATAAAACAATCCTTCTGGAAGTGGCTCATCTCCTTTAGGAGCTTTGGGTAGCTTTTGTTGAAGTTCCGGAATGGTATATCCGCGAAAACGGATACCTTCTTCAGAATCCAATAAGCTGGTTTCAGTAACCAGACCAGTAATCCCACGCATACCTTGATAGGCTTGTGCAAGGGTCACTTCTCCAATCTTTCTGTTTCCGTTTTCTTTTAACAGTTCTTTGATTTCTTTGTTAGACTCTTCTGCCTTCAACCTAAACCGCTCTTTGATGATTTCCATGAGGTCTTTGTTTATTTATTCAGGCCAATGGCCATATGTCATTAAAATCGCCGATTTTTCGGCCTTTAAAGGTAAGATAACTTGTATACCATAACAAATGATTTAACCCTTTGGTTCTATCAGCAACCAATTTATTGAATCCTATTTTGGGGCTTTTCTATACAGATAGACCATCACAAACAGGAATATGGCATTGGGAATCCAAGCAGCAATCATGGGATGCAGGTTTCCCTTGGTAGAAAAAATAGTGGAGAATTGATTGATTACAATAAACATGGCTGCAATCACAAAACCCACAGCAAGATGCACCCCGCTTCCTCCCCTCACTTTTTTACCCGCAACAATGGCCCCAATTAAGGTGAGCAATAAGACGGTAATGCAAGTAGCATCACGCCTATATCGTTCAATTTTCAAATCATTGATTCCTTCTGAGCCCCTCAATTCCTCTAAGAGGATAAATCTTTCTAGCTCTGGGGTGGTCAATTTGTCCTTGGTATACTTGTCTCGGCTCAGGTCATTTGGTAAAAAGTTGAAATTCACGTGCTGGTTGGTATCCATTTTCAGGGTTTCTTTCATCCCTTCCAATTTTCTGGAAACTACACCCATTAGTTTCCATTTTTTGATGGTATCCCAATAGATTTCATCGGCCCTAAGGTTTTCAACCACTAGGTTATTTTTGATCTTGTACATAAAAAAGGGACCACCTCTTTTTATGAGTGTGTCATAACCATAGATACCGGCATAAGTGAAACTATCAATCCTCCTATAAATATTGTTGTTTTTAAGTAGTAAGGCGTTATAGGAACTATTCCCATCAATATATTTAGCCTCAAAACTTCCTCTAATTTGATTGGCCTTGGGTACAATGTATTGATTAGAAAACCAAAGTAAAATTGCCAACAATATTCCACCTACCCAATAAGGTCTAAGCCACCTAGCATAACTGGTACCGCTAGCAAGAATAGCAATGATCTCACTTTTGCCAGCCATTTTAGAAGTAAAAAAGATGACAGCTATAAAAACAAATAAGGGAAATAGCAGGGCGATGATATGTGGGATAAACCCATAATAGTACTGGGTAATAATTTTTACAAAACCCAATTGGGATTTTACAAAATCATCGGTCTTCTCGCTCACATCCACTACTACTGCAATAACAGTAAATAGGAATATGGCAAAGAAGAAGGTGGTTAAAAATTTCTTGAGTATGTACCAGTCTATTTTCTTCATACTTGCCTGACAAAGATAAAGGCTGGAAACCAAGCTGGGACAAAAAGGATGTTAAAGGCCTTAAAACAAATAAACATCCATGAAAATGGATGTTTATTTTACGGACTTCATAGATAACGGATTAGCAAGTGGATGTAAATTAACCCCTTCCAACCGTATCATGACCATTTTATGCTAATAGTGTATAAATAGAAATAGCCGCCAGAATTATCCACATTCACGGTCGGTTACTACAACTTTAAATCTTACAAACGTTGTTGCAAAATGGGCAGGATCTGTTGCTTCCATGAAACGTAGTTCCCTTCCAAAATATTGCGCCTTGCTTCTCCTACCAACCATAAATAAAAACTTAAATTATGGATGCTAGCCAATTGTAATCCTAAGATCTCTTCACCTACAAACAAGTGACGCAAATAGGCCTTGGTATAATATTGACTTGTTTCAGAAGGCAATCCTGGATCAATAGGGCTAAAGTCTTGATACCATTTTTTATTGCGAATATTAATCACGCCTTGAGTGGTAAAAAGCATGCCATTTCTACCATTACGCGTAGGCATGACACAGTCAAACATGTCTATCCCTATGTCAATACATTCTAACAAGTTCCAAGGAGTTCCCACACCCATCAAATAACGGGGCTTGTCTGCAGGTAAAATTTCACAACAGAGATTGGTAAATTCATACATCATTTCTATGGGTTCTCCAACACTTAATCCGCCAATGGCATTTCCTACTGCGCCCTTAGAGGCAATGAATTCACAAGAAGCTTTTCTTAAGTCAGGAAAAGTACTACCCTGTACAATAGGAAATAGATTTTGGGTATATCTATATTTATCTGGAGTTTCTGCCAATCTATTCACACACCTAGTTAACCAACGATGGGTGAGTTCCATACTTTTCTTGGCATAGGCATAATCACTAGGATATGGAGGACATTCATCAAAAGCCATGATAATATCGGCGCCAATATTGCGTTGAATATCCATGACAGATTCGGGAGAGAACAAATGTTTGCTGCCGTCAATATGGGACTGAAACACCACACCTTCTTCCTTGATTTTCCTATTTGCCGCTAAAGAAAAGACTTGATATCCACCACTATCGGTCAAAATAGGTCTATCCCAACCCATAAATTTGTGCAATCCCCCTGCGGCTTCCAACACTTCTGTACCTGGACGCAGGTATAAATGATAGGTATTTCCCAAGATAATTTGCGCTTGCACATCCAGCTTCAATTGCTGCTGTGTCACTGCTTTTACGGTACCAACTGTACCCACCGGCATAAAAATGGGGGTTTGAATGGTTCCGTGATCCGTTTGAATTGTTCCTGCCCTTGCTTTTCCGGCGCTTGCCTCAAGGTTAAATCTAAGTGCGGCCATTTTGCAAATGTCATCATTTTTCCACATACCCACAAGCCACACGCTATCAGGGTGCATTCTTGTTATTTTTGCGCAATGATGATACCCCCATTGTTATGGACCATCCTATTCTATGCATTTTGTGCTGTGATATTGATACAGGTGGTCTATTATCTGTTTTTTTTCCGTAAGCTGGCTTTTTATGTGGAACCCGAGAAGGTAGACAATATGGAACATCCCGTTTCTGTAGTGGTTTGCGCCAGAGACGAGGCTGATAATATCATGAAAAACTTACCCGGTATTCTTATGCAAGAATATAAGAGTTCACATGAATTGGTTTTGGTGAATGATAATTCCACAGATGAAAGCCGTTATTTGATTGACGAGCTACGCAAGACCTTCAAACAGATTAATCATATTGAACTAACCCAAGAAGCCAAAATGATTAGTGGAAAGAAATTTCCATTATCCATGGGGATCCGTAGTTCCAAACACGAGATTGTATTGCTTACAGATGCCGATTGTGTTCCCGCATCAGAATTTTGGATACAGAAAATGCAGGATGCTTACCATGACAATACAGAAATAGTATTAGGTTATGGCGCGTATCACAAGAAACCAGGGCTATTAAACAAACTGATTCGTTTTGAAACCTTTCATACTGCCCTACAATACTTGTCCTATGCATTAGCAGGCAAACCATATATGGGAGTTGGTAGAAATCTGAGTTATAAGAAAGATGTGTTCTTGCGCAACAAAGGATTCTCTTCTATTAATCAAATTCCTAGTGGCGATGATGATTTATTCATCAACCAAGTTGCCACTGCTGACAATATTGCCATTGTAATTGACCCTCAAGCACACACATTGAGTGAGCCAAAAAGAACTTGGAACGAATGGATGTCTCAGAAATACCGTCATTACACAACGGCTAAATATTATAAAGGGAGTCACAAATTTTTATTGGGCTTGTATAGCTTTAGTTTGTTCTGGATTTATCCTTTGTTAATTGTATCCATATTATTTTTTAACTGGTGGATGGCACTGGCTGTTTTTGGTCTGAGGTTTATTATCCAAGCCATTGTACTATATAAATCCATGAAAAAATTAAACGAGGCAGACCTATGGCCTTGGTTTTTATTCTTTGATATTTGGATGTTCTTCTTTTTCATTTTTACCCTACCTGCCATATGGAAAGCACCCCGCAAAAACTGGGATTAATCTTGAAGTATTTCAGTGAATTCACAGATGAGCAAATAGCCCAGCTGACAGCATTGGAAGAATTGTACAAAGAATGGAATGCTAAAATCAATGTAGTCTCACGCAAAGACATTGAAAGCATTTACTTGCACCATGTCTTGCATTCATTAAGTATTGCGGCTATTGCCGATTTTAGACCCGGCACCCAAGTGATAGATATTGGCTGTGGTGGAGGTTTTCCGGGTGTGCCTTTGGCGATATTTTTTCCCGAAACCGAATTTCATTTAGTAGATAGTATTGCCAAAAAATTAAAAGTGGTGGATGCCGTTTGCGAAGGAGCGGGCATTAAAAATATTAGCACCCAACATACCAGAGCAGAAGACATCAAGAATCGCAAATTTGATTTTGCTGTATCACGCGCAGTAGCTCCATTAAAAGACTTATGGACTTGGGCTGCTCCACTAATTAGAAAGGGCACCAATAATGGCATTGCACAAGGGCTCATTTGTTTAAAGGGTGGAGACCTTAATCAAGAGATTTCAGAAAGCGGCTTACGCCCCAAGATGATGCCCATTTTTAAAATCTTTCCAGAAGAATACTTTCAAGAAAAGTACATTATTCATGCAGCAAGAAATTAGATAAAGTGAAGAACGAAGAGTGAAGAGTGAAAAACGGACGGTGATCTCAGTAAATTATTTAGTGAAGAGATAAGAGTGAAGAGTGAAAAATGAACGGTGATCTCTATAAACGAATTACCTAGGCTGTGCCTAGGTTTTTTTTATGCCAATAAAAAACCCCACCGATCAATCGGTGGGGTCAAATAATATAGTCCTGAGTAAAATGATTGTGCACTCTTCACTCTTCACGCTTCACTTTTCACTTTTTTTCTTCCTTCCTCTCTTCACTCTTCGTTCTTCACTCTTCACTTCTTTCCTCCCTCTTCACTAAAAACTAGTCTGGAATGACCAACTTATTATTGCTCTTGTTTAAATCAGCCATGCGCATGCTTGGATCAATTTCAATGGACTTTAAATCCTTGATACTTCTGGTGGTTTCAACTTGGTATTCAGGATGTGTCCAATGCCATTCTTTGTGAACGGTTCTTGTTAGACCTGCAGACTCATTTGGTTTTTCTCCAAACATTAGATCCAAAGGAATATAATGCAGCTCTTTAGTACCATCCTTAAAGGTCAACAAAACTTCCACTGGCATGGGCATTTTACCAATGCGTTTAATAGTAATACTAGTATTGCTACCATTTAAACTTATATCGCCAACGGCATAATCAATGGTCTTGGTACTATTTACAAAATATTCTTTGTACCACTGTAAAGCCAATCCGCTGGTTTTTTCTGCCACGCGTATAAAATCATTCACATTGGGGTGTTTAAAATGCCATTGATCATAATAGTTCAAGAGAATTTTATTACGAACGCTATCACTAACAATATAACCTAGCTGCCCCATAAAAGTAGCACCCTTTGAATAAGAAGCAGAACCATACGCGTAGTTGGTATTATAATGATCAGAATGCGTACTCATAGGTTCTTCCAAACCAGACTTGGCCAAACTAAAATAGCTCTCATAACTTCCTGATTGTTTTAAAGGCAATCTGGCTTTATTCATTTCATTCATGCGAAGGATACCTGTTTTAGCGGCATCACTGGTAAAGGGAGACTTAGGTGCGCAAGAATTATAATAAAAATCAGAAACCTCTCCTGTTGCATAATCTGTAAAGCCTTCATCCATCCATGGGAATAGACTTTCATTGGTGCCCATAATTTGTTGGTACCAGCTATGCATCCATTCATGAAACACCGTTCCAAGACCTGGACCTTTTAACAAAGTAGCCATAGCATATTCCATACCACCGTCTCCACCTTGAATAAAACTATATTGGGGATAAGGGTATTTGCCAAAACGCTTTTCAATATAAGGTAAAACCTGCTCAGTAGCCCACAATACATTGCTCCAAGAAGAATCACCCTTGGCATCGGTGGGTTTGTAAAACACGTGGAGCATTACCCCAGAAGCAGTTTTTTTAGACAGGTGTTTAAAGCTTGGATCAGCTGCCCAAACAAAGTCATGGATATTGCTTCCTGTAAAATTCCAAGTATTGGTTTTACCATTGTTAGTAGGAACTTTGGTGCCTGGTGTTTCAAAACCAAATCCTATTTGGTTAGCATTTTGTAACACACCAGTAGCTGCAATCATGTATGATTTATCAATGTTAATCTTTACGTCAAAATCACCCCAAACTCCATAAAATTCGCGAGCAATATAGGGGTTGGCATTCCAACCTTGGTAATCATATTCCACTACTTTGGGATACCATTGGCTCATGCTATACCTAACACCTTCTGCATTGTCACGGCCACTTCTTCTAATTTGTTTTGGCACTTGTGCTTCAAAATCTACATCAATCAAGGTCTTGCTTTTGGGCGCTAGACCTTTGTCAAGACGCACTTCCAAAATGGTTTCATGCTCCAATAATTGTTGTTCTTTACCATTAATTTTTAGGCTCTTTACTTTTTGGTAGCCAATTTCATCGGGAGTCAATTTGCTAATCCTATCTTGAACACGACCATCCCAATCCTTTACTTGATCGCCACGTCTATTGGTCAAGATATTTTTACCCAATTCTCTACTACGCACATCCATACTGCTATTGGGCTGAAAAGCGTTCCAGTATAAGTGAATAAAAATTTTGTTCAGGGTATCAGGTGAATTATTGATGTATTCAATTTTCTCTGTTCCGCTAAAGCGATTGGATACAACATCCATGTTGATATTGATATTGTATTTGATTTTTTGCTGCCAACGTTCAGGCTGGGCAAATAGACTATTGACCAATGAAGCAGTCAAAAGGAACAAAAACAGTTTCCGCATAGTGTAGTTTTAAGGGGATAAATTTCAGGAATAATATTGAGAATGGAAAAAGGATTAATCCTTGCCTGCCACCACCACCACAATTTCACCTTTTACGGTTTTCTCTTTAAAGTAGGTGGCTACCTCAGTAAGGCTCCCACGTTTATTCTCTTCAAACATCTTGGTCAACTCCCTGCTAACACAGCAAAGCCTTTCTGGGCCTAGGTATTGGGCCATTTCTTCCAATGTTTTCACTAGTCGCATGGGGCTTTCATAAAAGATGATGGTGCGCTCTTCTAATGCCAGTTGCTTGAGCAAGGTTTGCCTACCCTTTTTCATGGGCAAAAAGCCTTCAAACACAAATCTATTGGTTGGTATGCCACTATTGACCAAGGCTGGAACAAATGCAGCAGCACCAGGCAAGCAATTCACTTGAACGTTTTGCTTAATACATTCTCTGACCAATAAAAAAGCGGGGTCTGAAATTCCGGGAGTACCTGCGTCTGTAATTAGGGCCATGGACTTACCCGCCACCAGTTGGTCAACAATATGGGGCACAATCTTGTGCTCATTGTGCTGGTGATAAGGAGACAAAGGCTTTTTAATCTGGTAATGCTGCAACAATTTTTGAGAAGTACGGGTGTCTTCACAAAGAATTACCTCTACTTGTTGTAGTGTCTCTAAGGCACGCAGTGTAATGTCCTTTAAATTACCCAAGGGTGTTGGAACCAGGTACAACATGCGTTTATACAATAAGGATGAGGTGAATCTTAGTTGACCATTTCAATCTCAAAAAACTCCATTACTGGATTGGCCAGCAATTTAGAGCAAGCTTCTGTGGCTACTTGTTTTGCCGCTTCTTCAGAATCAGCTTCCACATTCAAAGTGATATGCTTGCCAACACGAACATCAGAAACAGTTCCAAGACCTAGGTTTTTCAATCCACCCAAAACCGCTTTTCCTTGTGGATCCAACAGGTCTTTCAAAGGCATCACTTTTATCTGAACATGATAAGTCATAAATAGAATATTAAGTTATTTATAGAGCAAAGATAGAATTACATATGCTATAAACCCAATGCTAACTGCCAACCAACCAAAAAGGATAGCAGCAACCAAGGAAACAAGCGCTATGATCATGAATGGCAGCAAGGCTTTCAAAGAAAATTCCTTGAATTTCATGGCCATCATGGGTAAAGTGGAAACCATCAAATAACTGGACAATCCAATCACGGCATACCAGAACCAATAGCTACGCAGCAAATCAACAATCCATTGGTCTTTGGCAAACCAATACACCAAGGGAAAACTGGCCACCCAAATACCTGCTGCAGGAATAGGAACCCCTTTGAAACCATAGCTCTGTTCTGTATCAATATTAAATCTGGCAAGTCTATAAGCACCGGCGCAGGGTACTATAAATGCGGGTAGCAAGAATGCCGAGGAAACGTCTAATCCACCTTCACTTTGGGCAAAGCTCAAACGCAGAAACTGATAAATAATTAATCCAGGTGCCACACCAAAACTAACCACATCGGCCAAAGAATCTAATTGTTTGCCCATTTCTGAGGGCACTTTTAATAATCGCGCCACAAAGCCGTCAAAAAAATCAACCACCGCAGCAGCCGCAATTAAAATACTAGCTAGGTACATCTGTTCTGGAATCTCTACCAAGTTTTCGCCGCTGGCGTCAATACTTAGTGATAAACCGGATTGCATAATTTGCACAATGGCCATACAACCCAAAAACAGATTGGCTAGGGTGAACAGGTTGGGGATCTGTTTTTTCATTTTATTTTTTGGCTTTCATCAGGGTTTCAATTTCTTCAATAGTAATAGGAATATTTTTCATTAAATCAATATTCCCATTTTTGGTAATCCAGAAATTGTTTTCAATACGCACACCCATCTGCTCTTGCTCTATATAAATACCTGGTTCAATAGTAAAGACCATACCCGATTTAATTGGTTCGGTTCTGGTTCCCAAATCATGTACATCAATACCTAAGTGGTGAGAAATGCCATGATAGAGGTATTTTCTATAAGCCCTATTTTCAGTGTCTTCATTCTTTACATCGGCCTTGGTAATCAAACCAATTTTTAAGAATTGCTTGGTGGCTTCATCGCCCACTTTTTCTGTGTAATCCACAATACTAATGCCAGGCTTCAAAATTGATTTGGCATAATTGTGCAAGGCCAGACAAGCATTGTATACTTCTTTTTGGCGTACACTAAATTTACCATTTACTGGAATAGTTCTGGTTAAGTCTGCACAGTATCCTCCGTATTCCGCACCAAAATCCATTAGGATTAATTCGCCGTCTTTACATTCCTGATTATTAGAAACATAGTGCAAGGTTCTTGCTCTATCGCCACTGGCAATAATGCTTCCATAAGCTGGACCAGCGGAGCGTTGGCTCAAAAAGCTATGAAAGATTTCTGCCTCAATTTCATATTCCATCACGCCTGGCTTGATAAATTTCAACAAGCGGCGGAAGGTATTATCAGTAATATCAATGGCTTTTTGCAAAACCTCTACTTCTAATTTGGTTTTAATGCCACGCAATTCTTTCATGATCTTGGCGGCACGCTCGTATTTATGCAAGGGATAACGAGCTTTCATTTCTCCAATAAACCTATATTCTCTTGATTGAATCAGGCTGGCTTTTCTATCATTCTCATTAGAGTCCAAATAAATATGGTCAGCCAAGTGAATCCATGTTTGTAAGAGTGCATCTAGGCTGTCTAACCAAACAATGGTTTTGATGCCAGAAATGGCTGTTGCTTCATGGCTACGCAAACGCTTACCATCCCATTTTTCCTTTAGTTCATTGGGTCTAACCAGCACCAATACTTCTCTATACTTTGGATCAGGACAATCTGGGAACAAAATAACCATACTGTCTTCCTGCTCAACCCCTGTTAACCAATACAGGTCAGTATTTTGTTTGAATGCTTGTAAAGCGTCTCCATTAGAAGGCCATTCGTCATTGCTTACAAAAATGGCAATACTATCTGGGCGCATGGCTTTTACAAAACGCTTGCGATTGTCAATAAAAATCTGGGGATTGAGTGGCAAATACTTCATATTGGGCTAATTGATGCTTGCAAGATAAAAATTAAGCCCCATACTGTTGTCAAAGCAGTCTTAAAACTTCACAGAAGGGCATTTAACCCCAGAAGAACTGTTTAAGAAGATGCCGCTTTTGACAATACTGAGTTCATATGCTCCCCTAGTTCCATTGAGATTACCTAGGGTAGAAATAGTTGCATCATAGTTAATGGTAAATTTTAGGTCATTTACCTGATAGCCCAACATAGGAATAATAGCATCGTGGTTACGATAATACAAACCCACAATCAATTGCTGATAACCGTCTCCACTCAAGTTTCTATTGGCATTAAACCCAATCAATGTTTCCCAACTGCCCCCCATCTTACTCACATATACATTGGGATTCACAATCCACAAATCTTGCAATTTGATACCTGCGTTTACAAAAGCGGTATAACGCCTATTTAATTGGTTATTGCTAATTGAAGCGTCAAAAAAACTTTCTTTTGGTGTATTCACATGACTAATGCTAACTCCAGCATTGAGGTAGACATTGTCTGAGGGAAAATAGGCATAATTTAATCCAATATTCATGTCAAGATAACCCGTTTGACTATTGGCAAAAGGTTCATTGCTAGGAATGGTAACGTCAAAAAACTGCCCGTTCCATTGGTTGTCAAAACTGAGTTTAGTAATATCAACGCGTTTAGACACATAACCCAAGGAGAATCCTCCACTCAACAAAGAATTATAACCAATCATTTGGTGATAAGCTACAGACCCATATACACCGGTTGAACTTAGGTTGCCAGAACCCGCCACGTCTTTGATAATGGAGCCACCCAATCCCATCCAACCATTTTCAAATCTATTGCCAAATGCTTTTACGTCTCCCCAGATGCCCATGGTTTTATAAGGGGTGCCTACATTGGCCCATTGGTTGCGGTAATTGCCTCCTATTCTATAGTCGTAGTCTGGATTAAATCCCGTGTTGGCTGGGTTTACCAATAGTGGTGCATTAAAATATTGCGAATAATGCAAGTCTTGAGCTTGCGAACTCAAGCCCACCAACAACATTAACAGTAAACTAATATGTTTGATTCTTTCCTTCATATTCATTATCTCAATAAAGTAATATCTCCTTTTTTAACCAGCTTCTCTTTTGAACTAAAGACAATTTGAACCGTATAATGGTATACATCTTGTGCCAAAAGTCTACCATTAAATGTACCGTCCCATCCTTCATTAGGATCCGCTGTTGCAAAGACTTGATTACCCCAACGGTCATAAATTCTCCAAGTCATTTGTTCTATGCCAAATCCGCGAACATAAATTCTATCGTTCTTACCATCCCCATTGGGAGAGAATGCATTGGGAACATCCATGATAGGATTAATGGTTACCGGAATAGATTGACAGGTTGTATCTGAACAGCCTCCTGCATTGAATGCCACTAAACAGGCATTATACGTATTGGTGGCGGGATAAATATGCCTAATAGTAGTATCTATTCTTGTTGTAATCACCGAATCTCCGTCTCCAAACAACCATTTGTATCGCACAGCGCCTACAGAACTATTGGTAAAACTTACCGCCGTATTGGGCTCTGTTGGTTGTGGTGAATAACTATAAAATGCTGTTGGCTTATTACTCACCGTTAGCGTAAACCTGGTAGTATCTGTTTTATTACAAGTATTGGTATCATTGGCTATGAGCACAATTTGATAAGTACCCACTGTTGGATAAAAATGCGTAGGACTGGTTTGGGTAGAAGTAGTACCATCCCCAAAATCCCAAAGAAAATCTGTACCTGCTAATGAGGTATTATTGAACAATGCATTATAAGGTGCACAACCAACAGCAGGGGTTGTAAAGTCTGCTTTCACATTGGGTGAAATCCTAATCTGCAAGGTTACCGTATCTGAATGATTGCAATAATTGGTATCTGTCAAAACCAGTTTTACGTCATAGGTTCCGGCCGATGTATAGGTATGTGTTACAGCCTGTGTACCTGAAACCAATGTAGTTCCATCTCCAAAAATCCAAAGAAAAGAATTGGCTTTAAAAGGTTTTGCAGGTAAGGTTACGGGCGGGCTACTGGTATTTGTAAATAAGTAGGATAATGAAGCACATGGTGGTTGTTTAGCTGCTGTAAAACCCAAGATAGCTTCATCATTACGTACGCGCAAATTCACATAAGAACTGTCTGCAATATTGCAAGAAGAGGAATCTATTGAAATCAGTTTCACTCTATAAACTCCAATATTATTAAACACGTGTGTGGTCTTTGGAATAGTAGTGGTATCTCTTTTAGAACCATCATTATAATCCCAAATATATAATTGACCCATGGCCAAAGAATCTTCAAAATCTACTGAGAGTGGCACACAGCCAGAAGTATCTCTTGGTCTTCCTTTTATAGATGCTACCAAGTCAGAACCAACCCCCGCTAAATTAAAAGCAATCTTAATGGCGGCTAAATTACAACCACCACCAGCAGCTGCATTCAGCGCATTGTTATTAGGCCCCCAAACCCCGGCCGATGTGGGGAATCTAGCACCACCACCACAGTTGGCACAAACAGACTGATAGATAATCCCATTGCGGTCAAAGCGGCTGGTACCCCCATCTACGTGGTCCGGATACCCACCTCCGTTTTGTCCAAAGAAACTACCATATTTTAAACTATTAGCATTTTTCTCTAACACAATAAAATAAAAGTCACTACCATCTGTGGTTCCAAGTACGGCGTCTGATGTAACTGTTAATCCTCTGGTTCCAGCACTAGCAGGATAACCACCTTCTGTATTACCCAATCCACCCCATCCTGACACATAAATATTCTCACAACGGTCAATCAAAAATGCCGTTGGCGATATATTGGGTACAGCAGCATTGGTACCAAAATTGGTACTGAAAACTACTGTGCTTACGTCTGCATTAAACTTGGTAACAAACTGTTTTCCTCCACCCTGACTAAAGACCGCATTTTGCACGGGAATATTTCCGGTGGTGGTTCCCATAATATATGGAAAGCTGAATTTATCAAACTGAATTCCATAGATTACGTCAATACCATTAGTACCAAAATAACTGCTTTTTTTAGCCACACCATTGTTATCAAAAATGGCTACAAATCCATCACAGATTCCGCCTTGAAAACTAGATTGGTACATGCCAGTTTTGTCTCCAAAAAAATTACTACTTGCTGTAGCCCCTGCTACATAAATATCTCCATTGTCTGGTTTTAAGGCCAATACAAAAGCCGCATCGTCTTCACTACCACCTAAAAAAGTAGAGAAGATAGGTGTGGCCAATGTAGGAGAAAATTTCATCAGCACTCCATCCTGCGCCCTTCCATTTAAAGGACTGCGGCCGCCATTATTGGGTTGGGCTGCGTTGAGTACGGGAAAGTTCACGGACTGCGTACAAGAAGACAAATAAATGTTTCCGCCTTCATCTACTATCACTTCACTCCTACCATCATCACCATAATTTCTATCTATAGATTGTCCATATCCAGAGCTAATAATTTTTGCTTTTACATTCACCCCATCATCATCAATCCCTCCAATGATTCTAGAGCCAATGAGTGCAGTACCATTACTATTTAATTTGGTTAATACAATATCAGTAGCACCACCAAGCCCCATTCTGGTATAAGTATTGGGATAATCAGTAGATGTAGTTCTTCCTGCAATGACTATATTCCCTTGACCATCTACCACCATACTATGTGGCTGATCACTACCAGTTCTGCCTCCAATATAAGTGGCATAAATTCTATTAGCACCAGATGGATCAAATTTGATAATCCCCATGTCATAGCCGGTTAAACCTTGATTGGTTGTACCACCCATAAAATTGGAATTATAAGCCCCATTACTTACTGGGAAACCATCACCAAATACAACACCTCCTGCATAAAAATTCCCCTTATTGTCATAGGTAGCAGTGAAACCCCAGTTACTAGCCGTGCTTCCAGAAAAAGTAGAAAAAATTAAGGGATCAATTACCAAGGTTTGATTTTTATTAATAGGGTCATTTAATTGAAAACGAACAATATTACCCTTTACCTGAAACCCAGACGCAACGGGCTTTCTGCCATCATTGGTCAATTGAAAAGAAATAGGTTCTTGTTCTACAATATCTTTTACAGATGTTTTAATCTGCAAATTTTTGCCCACCATTTTTAGGCCGGTTGCTCCATCTACATACATAGCAATATTGGCAGGGTTACCACCAGGATGCACAATAAACTCATACTTGATTTGACCATTAGAAGAATAGTATCTAATGTCAATATTGTTATACAAATTTTTATACGTAACTGCTGTAAACACTTTACAATTAGAAACCCATTTATTGGGATCATTTCCAATAAAATAATTGTTCACTGTTTGGAGTGCTTTGTCCGGAACTGCCTGCGGCCATGGATTGGCGTTTAAAAAACTCACCTCGTAAACATGGCCACGTAATTGCTGCATTTTTGAAGCGCCAGAACCGGAACCACCACCAGTACCGCCATGACCACCTTCTAAACGCTGGTCAGACAATGCTGTTCTTTGAATGGTGCTTGTAGCATTTGCATTGTGTTTGTGACTATTGATTGCGGCAAGATCATCTCCATTATAGACCAACATTCTATAGCCTCCATCTGCTTTAATGGCAAATGCACCATCTCCCAAATCTCCTTTGTATTTGATTTGCTTATCCCACTGGCCCTTGTTCTCAACAAATTCCAAATAGCTCTGGGCATGCAACTGCGCAGATACTCCTATTAGGAGCAATAACATCCATATTCTTCCAATTACTTTCAATAGTTTTTATTTTAAGATACGTACTAATCCATCCCCGATGCTTATCAAACTGTTAAGAATCAAGAAATCTTGCTCCAACCGTTTTTACCTTTCTGAGATTGAAGGTAATTTTTCAACTGCAAATTCTTTGCCAATAACAGTTCAGGGTCTTCTTCTACTAGCTTTTCAGCTGCTAAACGGGCTTGTTCCAGAATACCCTTATCATTAACAAGACTAGCCAGCTTAAAGTTCAGTGCCCCACTCTGTCTAGTGCCCTCAATATCGCCAGGACCGCGTAATTCCAAGTCTTTCTCGGCAATTTTGAACCCGTCATTGGTGGCACACATTATCTTGATACGTTCTCTTGCTTCCTTGCTTGCTTTAACACTAGTTAATAATATGCAAAAACTTTTTTCTGAGCCCCTTCCCACCCTTCCACGGAGCTGGTGCAATTGACTCAAACCAAATTTTTCAGAACTCTCAATCACCATCACGGAGGCATTGGGAACGTTCACCCCTACTTCAATTACGGTAGTGCTCACCATAATCTGGGTATCGCCACTTACAAAACGGGCCATATTGGTTTCTTTCTGATCCGCAGGTTGGCGCCCATGCACCATGCTGATTCTATATTTGGGTTCAGGGAAAAAACTCTTGACTTGCTCATAGCCCTGCATCAGGTCTTCAAAACTGAGCTTCTCACTTTCTTCAATCAAGGGATAGATAAAATAAATCTGACGTCCTTTTTCCAATTCGGTTTTCACAAAATCCATGACCGATGCCCTTGCTGTTTCAAAGCGGTGCACGGTAGTAATGGGAATTCTTCCAGGAGGTAGTTCATCCATCACAGAATAATCCAAATCGCCGTAGGCAGTCATGGCCAAGGTTCTTGGAATAGGTGTTGCAGTCATGACCAATACATGCGGAGGCAGCGTTGCTTTGGCCCAGAGTCTGGCCCTTTGAGCCACCCCAAAACGGTGCTGCTCATCTACAATCACCAACCCCAAATTTTTAAACTGTACCACGTCTTCAATTACGGCATGGGTTCCTACTACAAAATGTATGGTATCGTCCAAAAGCCCTTGCAGTATGCGTTTGCGCTCCTTGGTCTTTATGCTTCCAGTTAGCAAAGCAATTTCAACGGGCATTTCTTTGAGCAAATCACTTAAGCCTTTATAGTGTTGTTGGGCCAAGATTTCTGTTGGCGCCATCATACAACTTTGAAACCCATTATCGGCCGCCAATAACATGGACAATAATGCTACAATGGTCTTACCACTTCCCACATCGCCCTGCAACAAACGATTCATTTGTCTTCCTCTGGCGGTATCTGTTCTAATTTCTTTTAAGACCCTTTTTTGTGCACCCGTTAATTCAAAGGGCAGGTACTTGGCATAAAACTCATTAAAGATCTCTCCCACTTTTTCAAATACTACGGCACGGCTTGCGCGATGTCTTTGGAGTCTGGTCAAATTCAATCGCACTTGTGCTATAAAAAACTCTTCAAATTTTAAACGGTGCATGGCTGCTTCAAAGCCCTTGGCCGATTTGGGATAGTGAATCTGACAATGCGCTTCATACCGGTCCATGAGCTTCAACCCCTGCACAATAGGTGCCGGAATATTCTCCATTAATTCATCTGGATGGAGCTGCGAGATCAGGGTATAAGTGAGTTTGCCAATCTGTCTTCCATTTAGTCCCCTAACCTTTAGCTTTTCTGTGCTGGGATAAACCGGCTCTAAAAAAGCCTGACCACCCGCCTTAGCTGGCACAAAGGATTCTATTTCTGGATGAACAATCTGGGGCTTGCCATTAAAAAATCCGGTTCTGCCAAACACCAAGTACTTGGTTCCCGGCACTAGGTTTTTCTGCACCCAGGTAATGCCCTGAAACCAGGCCAGTTCTAGGATTCCCGTATCGTCTTTTAGTTGGGCCACCAGTCTTCTACCTCTTTTTTCACCAATGGTATCTAGGTACATGAGGGTTCCCACCACCTGAATAAATTCCGTTTCTGGGCGGATCTCTCCAATCTTGCTAATCTGGGTCTTGTCTATATGCCTATTGGGAAAATGGTTGAGCAGGTCTCCAAAAGTGAAGATTTCTAGTTCTTTTTTGAGCATATCGGCCCGCAAGGGGCCCACACCCTTCAAGTATTCTATAGGAGACTGTAATATGTAATTGTTCTGACTAATACTGGAATTTCTACTACTGCAATGTTACAAAATGCACCGTTGCTTTCATCCATGAATCTTTTGCCCCCTTTGCTTATCTTCGCCGCATGGCAAAAGAGGTTGTTTTAAGTGGAATCAGGCCTACGGGCTTTCTGCACCTGGGAAATTATTTTGGTGCCATGCGCAATTATGTGCGCATGCAAGACGAGTATAACTGTTATTTTTTTGTGGCCAACTGGCATAGTTTAACCACCCACCCCGATACTAGTGAGTTGCGCAATAGCGTAAACCGCGTAGTGGCAGAGAATATTGCTTGCGGCTTGGATCCTGAAAAAGTGGCTTTGTATATTCAGAGTGACCTGCCCGAGATTGCAGAACTCTATTTGTATTTAAATACCATGGCTTATAAAGGTGAGTTAGAAAAGACTACTACTTTTAAAGAGAAAGTGCGTTTGAGTCCCGACAATGTAAATGCAGGTTTGCTCACTTATCCCGTACTCATGGCGGCCGATATCTTAATCCATCGCGCGGTAAAAGTGCCCGTGGGTAAGGATCAGGAACAGCACTTAGAAATGGCTAGAAATTTTGCAGAGCGATTTAACCATCGTTATGGAGATGTTTTCCCATCGCCGCAGGCATTTAATTATGGAACAGAATTAGTAAAGATTTTAAGTCTGGACGGTAATGGCAAAATGAGCAAGAGTGAAAACCAGATGAATACCATTTTTCTGGCCGATGAAGACGAGCAGATCAGAAAAAAAATCATGAAGGCTAAGACCGATGGGGGCCCACTTGCCCCCAACTCAGAAAAGCCTGATTATATTGAAAATCTCTTCACCCTTATGCGTCAGGTTTCAACAGCAGACACGGTGCAGAAATTTGAAGATGATTTCAACAATAGCTCAGAAGGCAATTGTATTATCCGCTATGGCGATTTAAAAAAGCAGTTAGCGGCTGATATGGTGGAATTTGTAGCCCCCATTAGGGCCAAAGCGGCAGATTTGCAGGCCAATCAGGAGTTATTAAAGAAAATTACCCGTCAGGGGGCAGAAAAAGCACGCGCAAGTGGTGCTGAAACCCTGAGACTGGTGCGGAATGCCATAGGTATGAATTAAGTCCTTTATTTTAAAGGATTCCATTCAAAATCTTTTCATTAAGTTCGTTCACTTATTCCAATTTTGTATTTTCATTATCATGGCAAAAGCTAAGAAACCAAAACACGTAGCGGTAGCAGGCAATATTGGGGCTGGTAAGACCACCCTCACTGAAATGTTGAGCAAGCATTACCGCTGGATTCCCCAGTTTGAAGACGTAGATCATAATCCTTATTTGATGGATTTTTATGAAGACATGCCTCGCTGGAGTTTCAACCTACAAATCTATTTTTTGAATAGTAGGTTGGCGCAATTGCTAGAAATACATCATGGAACTGAAACCGTGATCCAAGACCGTACCATTTTTGAAGATGCACATATTTTTGCGCCCAACTTGCACGAGATGGGACTGATGAGCAAACGCGATTTTGACAACTATTTCCAATTCTTCCAGACCCTCAAAACCATGGTGCAACCGCCGGATTTGTTGATCTATTTAAAATGTTCTGTTCCTACCCTGGTATCACAGATTCAGAAAAGAGGACGTGAATACGAAGAGAATATTCGTTTGGATTATTTAAAAAGATTGAACGAGCACTATAACCGTTGGATTGAATCTTATAAAGATGGTCCTTTGTTGGTGATTGATTGTGACAAAAACAAATTTGCCGAAAACGAAGAACATTTTGGAGACATCATTAGCAAAGTAGATAGTACTTTGTTTGGATTATTTTAACTTGAATCTATAATTACCGCCTCTGTTACGCTTATTGATGAGTCTGCCTGGAATGGCTTAAATCTTCACAGTTTTTTTATCCCATTAATGGGACTGTAAAGTCATTTCCTAAACTTTAATCAATTACCATGTTTTATATAGAATCTCAACGTCTGCGATTAATTCCGCTGACGAATGAAATGTTTAATTCTTGCTTAAAAGACAGAGCCGCTTTTGAAACAAGTCTTGGCTTGATCCCCTCTCAAATGGAAGTAGAGGAATTTTTCAAAAAAGAATACGATGACGCTGTTGTCAATTATTGGCTACCAAATTTAGCTGCCCATCCTGATCAATACTTATGGATTACCAATTGGGAAATTGTTTCCTTAGAACATAATACCATTATTGGGGGAATTGGTATGGCTGGACTTAACCTTTCAGATGGAGCAGCCACCACGGGTTATATGATTGACAAAAAGCACTGGAATAAAGGCTATGCTACTGAGGCTCTAAACTTAATCTGCCAATGGGCTTTTACATACGAGCATGTGCTAAGCATCAAAGCCAGTACCCTTCCAGATGGTTATGCTTCTCAAAAAGTGTTAATGAAGGCTGGATTTATTCAAATTGGAGCTGATGAACAAGAAACCCATTTTCAAAAAATGAAATAGTACTGATTCCCCTCTTAGTTTCAATTAAGAGGGGAATTTATTTTATGATCAAGCATTAACAAAACCCATTGTTTCCAGCAATAAATCCTTTATTTGTAAAAATGCTGCCATGAGAAAAATCTTTGTTTGGATCTTTCAGTTGAAGGGATGGAAAATGGATGTAAACCTGCCAGAAGGTTATGAAAAATGCGTGGTCATTGCCGCACCACATACCAGTAACTGGGATTTTCTCTATAGCCTTGCTGTATTTTTTAAATTGCAAATTCCTGTACGTTTTTTGGGAAAGAAAGAATTGTTTCGTTGGCCCATCAAATCTTTTTTAGAAAACCTTGGGGGCATGGCCGTACACAGACAGAAGAACAATCGTTTGGTAGATGATATGATTCAGCTTTTCAAAGACAATGAAGAACTGATGCTAATGATTCCCGCAGAAGGCACACGTAGTCTTGTCAAAAAATGGAAGACAGGATTTTATCATGTGGCCCTTGGCGCCAATGTTCCCGTACTCTTGGGTTATTTAGACTATGAAAAAAAACAAGCCGGTTTTGGCCCCCTACTCTATATGACAGGCGACCCCATTGCAGACGCCAATGCCATTAAGGATTTTTATAGAGGTATCAAGGGAAAGCACCCCGAGCAATTTGATTTGGATGGATTGATTTTGGAATAACTATTTAGAGACCTGCATAGGCCGCCATCCAATTGACCCACCATTGCCAATCTCCAACCAAGTTCTGGCCAACTAACATGATAATAGCGAGAACTATTCCAATAAGATAAGTTGGGTAAATTTTACCCTTTTTGTGGTCATCATATAACAGCATTCCTAAAATGACCACAATAATACCATAAGCAACATTCAGAGCCTTGTCAAAATTATTAAACCAAGGAATTAAGAATAAAAGTCTAGCAATGGCAGGCGGTAACATCAACAACACCGTCATACTCATATTTCTTGCGTGCAGTTGTAACTGCTTGGCCTTGCTAATAGCTTGAAAAACAAAATAGATTAATGAGATTACTGCTATAAAATCAAGATATGCTAGTCTGTTTACCACACCTGGAGGATAAGCAGCTGCAGTATTTAACATTGCGTGAATCATTTTTAGCCCACCTAAAATTAGTAAGGGTAACAAAATATATCCAGCTAGTTTTCCAATTTTTCGGTGCAGGTTTAACTTGCCTTTTTGATACAAAATGGGTTGAATAATCAATACCAAAATCCAAGCTCCAGCAATAGCACCATGCAAATGATGATAAATGCTCACTTGCGTTAACCTTGCAAAATAAGACTGAGAAAATCCTATCCAGGTAACAATTAAAGCCAGCGCAAAATAGTATGCAGCATAAGGGTATAATACAGCTGATTTGCCAGATGGGTTGGAATACATATAGGGATACGTTTAAAAGAAGGGACCTACCTAAATATAAAATAATTTTCCCATTAAAAAAGAAAACCCGGGGTCCCCCCGGGTTAAATTAGAATTTCAATTTCACTGGTAAATATTTTTCAACAAGTGATTGGTAATAAGGCTTTAATTTATTCCAATCCGGCTGTTCTGGATTTTTTGAATAGAGGTCATACGGATTAAATAGCTTCACCCATGGAAGCATAGCCCTGTCATGATCATCTAACAAATGCTCATATTCCCCTTCTCTATGCCAAGCATAAAAAGAGTGATAACGCAACATATACAAACCTTCTTCAGGCAAATAGTCCTTCATCATTTGATAGATGTATTCATCATGACCCCAAGACATAAACACTTTTCTCAGTCCACAATTGGGTTCATAAATACCCAATTTGGTTTGATAGGTTGGGTTTTTAGAATCAGGGTTCAATGAGAAAAATTCAGGATAGACTATTTTGTCTGAATAGGCGCATCCCACGGGAAAGGTATCACCAACAACAGCCCATTGAGGCTCTCCAAACAGGCATAATACTTTTCCTAAGTCATGCATCAAACCAGTTAAGACCATCCAATCAGGATGACCATCCCTTCTAATAGCTTCTGAGGTTTGCAATAAATGCTGTAGTTGATCTAAGTCCGTGTCTGGATCAGAATCATCCACTAATTGATTCAAGAAATCAAAAGCATCCCAAATTGCCATTTCCTTTTTATCAAACTTTAGATACTCTGCTCTTTTTTCCTGAACAAAGTCAAAGGTTTGATACTGGTGATTCAATCTATAAAACTCCTTAACCGTATCTCTAGCAGGGTCTTCATAGTTTCTGTATTCCTCGGTAGATTTTCCGGTAGCAATGGATTCTGGGTCAGGATACCTTCTTAAAAGGTCATCTTCCCATTCGTCTAAATTGGCTAAAGGCGCATTTGCAATTGAAGTAGGTTCCATTTTTGAATGTTGTTATGGCAAACAATGAATTAGCATCAAAATAGATGCATTTTAAAAATAAGTAAAAAAACAATACAGCATAGGCCAAAAAGGCAATAATCTCCCATTCACAAACTTATAACGACCTTTTACTAACTAGCTATTGCA
>NCHJ01000034.1 GCA_002256765.1 Bacteroidetes bacterium 24-39-8 | reverse complement strand
ATGAGGAAGAGCCAAGATTGCCTGACCTCGCTGGCTCGGTCAGTCTTCTTCCCGTATTGAACTTACTCAAAGCCCCTCAGCAATCTTCGATTGCTGGGGGTTTATTTTTGCTCATCGGCTTACCCAAGCGAGCTTGGGACGCCTCTTCGCAAAAATAAACCCCGGCACTTTGTGCCAGGGCTTTGTGGTCTCGCCAAGAATCGAACTTGGATCTAGTGTTTAGGAAACACCTATTCTATCCATTGAACTACGAAACCATGTAAAAATTTTCATTTTACAGGCGGCAAAAATAGTAGTTTATTGCTTTAAAGCGATTGCATTTTTAAAAAAGCAGCCGGAATGGCTTATTTTAGGTGTTCAATCTTGCACATGAAACAAATCTTGCTTGCCGCCTGTATCTTTCTGATGATGGGCTTATTCAACGGCGCAAATGCCCAACAAAATAAACTTAAAGTGACCATTGACCACGTGGCACTCTATGTAGTTGATCTTGAGAAAGAAGCGGGTTTTTATAGAGATGTACTTCAGTTTGATACCTTGGCTGAGCCATTTCATGATGGTAAACACGCTTGGTTTACTATTGGCCCAGGTATTGCCATGCATATTATTCAGGGTGCAGAGAAGCCTAAAGAGTACTTTAAGAATAACCATCTCTGTATGAGTGTTCCTTCTATTGAGGCTTTTACCAAGCGCTTACAAGGCTTTAAAATTGGCTTTGAAGACGTGAAGGGTATTCAGGGTGCTGTTACCACTAGGGTAGACGGAGTGCACCAGATCTGGCTCAAGGATCCAGAAGGTTATTGGATTGAAGTGAACGATGCCAAGCACTGATAAGCACCAATTCCATTATCTTTGCCCACTTTCAAATTAGACGGACTATGAAATTCTATAATATTATTATCAAATACCGCTTCTGGTTGAGCATCTTGGTGGTATTGATTGGGGTGGCATTAAACCTTACTGGAACAGGCTTTTGGCCCACATTCCCCATTTATTTCTTGGCACTGATTGGTTTTGCCAGTCATTTCTTTATTGGACCTATGCGTTTGATTCAAGGTCCTATGGAAGCGGGCGATATTGAAGAAGTAGAGCGCATTTTGGCCAGTATCTGGTTTCCAGCTTTATTGTACAAACCCGTTAGGTCTACTTATTACACCATCTTGGGTAATTTGGCCATGATGAAACAAGATTTTGATAGCGCTGAAAAGCACTTGAAAATGAGTTCTTCCTTGGGTTCACCTATGCCAGAAGCAGAAGGTGCCAACAAATTGCAATTGGGCATGATGTCTATGCAAAAAGGAGACCTAAAGCAAGGTGAAACCTATATCCGTGCCGCTATTAGGGCAGGGATTCCAGACAAAGAAAGTGAGGCCGTGGCTTATTTGAGTATGTGCCAGATCTTTATGAACAAACGCGAGTTCCGCGCAGCCAAAGACTTTTTCCGCAGGGCCAAAGCCTGCAAACCCAAAACCCAACAGGTATTGGATCAATTAAAAGAAATTGAAAAATACATTTCCCGCGTACCGGGATAGTAGAAGCCTTTATAGAAGAAAAAATCCCGACTGGTTCGGGATTTTTTTATGCCCCAACCATAATAAGTTTCCATTATGTGACAAAACGCACTTTTTATTCCAAATGCAATTGTTTAATTTGTACAAATCAACAACCTTAAAACCGATTGCATGAAAAAGAACATGGGCAACACAGACAGAATTATTCGCATTGTTGTAGCAGCCATATTTGCTGCATTGTATTTTACTGGTACAGTAACTGATACCGTAGGTATTGTGCTACTAGTATTAGGTGGCGTTTTTCTAGCTACATCAGCTATTAGCTTTTGTCCTCTTTATAGCTTGGTTGGACTCAACACTTGCCCAGCTAAAAAATAATTAAAGGCCCGTCTCAAAAGGACGGGCTTTTTAATATTGCTTGCGAGAAAGATTACTGTAATGCTTGGTACACTTGCACTTTAAACTTCTCGTTAATATCGCCATGGCTAGCTGGATACATTTGTAATACAAATTGTGCCACTATCTTTTCGCGTGGGTCTATCCAATAGGAAGAGCTAAACATGCCACCCCAAAAAAAGCTATCCATGGACACATAACTTTGTCCATAATTAGAGGCAGTTACTAGCTCAAATCCTAATCCAAATTTTACATCTTTTTGAGGACTTCTAGAGAGGTTGCCAATTTGATTGGTAGTCATCAAACGCAGACTGGCTTTGCTGATCAGGTGTTTGCCATTATAGTCTCCACCATTGAGTAGCATCTGCATAAACTTTGCATAATCCAAAGCCGTAGATACTAAACCACCACCACCAGAATAAAATGTTCCTCCAACTGTATTGGGATAGTCTCTATCAAACTGTCCATTTACCCTAATCACAGCGGGCATAGGAATAGCGTGTTTTAAACTATCTTCTGTATGCAACATGGCTAAGCGAGATTGCTTCTCTTTGGGTAAATAAAAATAAGTATCGCTCATGCCCAATGGATCAAAAATATGTTTCTTGAAATAAGCGTCTAAACTCATACCACTCACTACTTCAATTAAATAACCCAACAAATCTGTATTCAATCCATAAGTCCATTTTTCACCAGGTTGGTGTAGTAGTGGAAGCTTTGCAAGGGCCAACATATTTTTTGAAAGAGTCATGCCCGCTTGCACCCCAATGCCGCCCACCACGCCAGCTTTAGCGTATATAGCCGTGGTAACGGGGTCGCCAATTTGCGCGTATCCAATGCCCGATGTATGCGTTAATAATTCGCGAATACTGATTTCTTTTTTTGCAGGAATACTGGTAAAACTGCTGTCTGCTTTATTGAATTTTTCTAGTACTCTTGGCTTGCGAAATGCAGGAATGTATTTGCTAATAGGATCGTCTAATAATATTTGTCCGTTCTCCACCAATTGCATCACAGCCACACTTGTAATGGCTTTGGTTTGAGAAGCTATTCTAAAAATAGCATCCTTGGTCATGGGTTTTCCAGTTTGTTTATTGTCAAAACCCAAACCCTTGTGATAAACTATTTGACCATTTCTGGCCACCAGTCCAATGGCTCCATTGATCCAACCACTATCAATATACTGTTGTACAATTTTATCAATCTTGGCCAATCGCTCCGCAGAAAAACCATTTTTTTCAGGAAGCCCATTTATAAGGCCTTGGGCCGATGGGCGCTGATGGAATAGGATTCCCCAACAAAACAAGCAAATTAAACGAGCATAGAACTTCATGGCATTCAAGATTTGAATACCCAATTTCAAGAAGATTTAAGGGAAAACCAATTTTATTTGACCAACAGTCTTTCAATGACCAAGGGAAAATGTTGGTGCTCTAATCCGTGAATCTTATGGGCCAAACTGTCTGCATCATCGCCTTGGTG
Source organism: Bacteroidetes bacterium 24-39-8 (assembly GCA_002256765.1). GTDB lineage: Bacteria > Bacteroidota > Bacteroidia > Chitinophagales > Chitinophagaceae > Sediminibacterium. The sequence goes on along the minus strand of NCHJ01000034.1, from coordinate 20,677 downwards.
AATACTGCAAGTTGCTTGGAAAATAGTGGCACCCTCGTCATAGTGTTCATTCACATAATGAATGGTAATACCGGATTCTTTTTCGCCAGCGGCTATTACGGCTTCATGAACTTTGGCCCCGTACATGCCTTTTCCCCCATATTTAGGAAGTAGCGCAGGATGAATATTAATGATTTGATTGGGATAGGCATTAATCAAAGTTTGGGGTATTTTCCATAAAAAACCCGCTAAAACCACAAAATTCACCCCTATTTGGAGCAATTCTGGGCAATATCCATCGCCTTTGGCAAAACGGTCTTTTTCAATAAGTAGGGTAGGAATGCCATTTTCGGAAGCTATTTGAAGTACTCCTGCACCTGGTTTATTGCAAACAATCAGGACCACTTTTATAGTTGGATGGTTTTTAAAATGGGCAATGATTTTGGCAGCATTGGATCCTGCTCCTGAGGCAAAAATGGCCAGTTTTTGGGTGTTTTTGGGCAAAATACCCAGTTTTCGGAGCAATTTCTGCTCATATTTCCAAAAAAACGCCCATTGTCCCAAAAGGGCGCCATAAGCTAATAACAGGGCTTGATAGCCTATTAATAACATGCCCACACGCAATAACAGTTTCCAAAGCCAGAAACTATCGGCCCCCAGCCCTAACCAGGCTGCTACATAACGGGTTATAAAGGCCGTGGTTGTGCCTGTTAATCCAAAAGCAATGAAAATAATCCAGAATTGACGGGTACTAACCCCCCATTTTTCCTGCAGGCGTTTAAACATTTTTCAAATGTGGGATAAAATTTTGACTAATCTTTTACCGCAGAACAAATAACCCCGATTCCACAAAATCGTTTACAATTCTATGACATGATTTTGGGGTAGAGTTCCACAATCCGCTGAAACGCAAGCCAGTCCTCACTAAATTTTTTTTTTAAACCTTTAGTTTTTGTCATATTCCTGCCATATTTTTGCACCCGTTCACGGATATTTTTCCACACCTAGAACCACAGTTTGTGAATATGATATCTTTTAGATGTATGCCCAAAACACTGCTTTTAAGCGTTTTACTATTTCTGGGTTCTTTTTTTGCCGGCTCTGTAGCCGCGCAAGACGGGAAAGCCTTGTTCAGTACCAATTGTGCCTCTTGTCACGCTGTTCATAAGAAGTTGACTGGTCCCGCCCTTGCAGGCGTGGAAGACCGTTGGCCTGATAGAACCAAGTTAAACGCTTGGATCAAGAACAGTGCAGCCTTCCTGAAAACCGGGGATGTTTATGCCAATAACCTGTACAATGAGTACAATAAGACGGCCATGAACCAGTTTCCTGGACTATCTGACAAGGATATTGACGCCATCTTGGTGTATATCAAGTCAGTTCCTGTTCCAGGTTCTGAAAAAACTGCCGCTGGTGCAGCTGCTCCAGTTGAAGAAGGTGACAACACTTTATTGTTTGGAATCCTAACCTTAATCTTAGCCGTAGTTGCTTTGATTTTGTTGCAGGTGAACAGCAATCTTAGAAAACTCTCAGATGAGAGAATTGGTGAACCAGAAACCACTCCTATTCCTTTCTTAAGGAATAAGCGCAATATTGCCTTTATTGCTGTATTGCTCTTTGTTGTAGGCGGTTACTTAACTACCAAGGGTGCTATGAATTTGGGAAGAAGCCAAGACTATCAACCAGAACAACCTATTTATTACTCTCATAAAGTACACGCCGGTGTAAACCAGATTAACTGTCTGTATTGCCATGGTGGTGCACAGGAAGGAAAGCATTCCAATATTCCAAGTGTGAACGTTTGTATGAACTGTCACCAAGCTATTAATGAGTATAAGGGTGATAAACTTTATACGGAAGCTGGTGTAGAAGTAGACGGAACCAAGGAGATTCAGAAACTATATAAGTATGCTGGATTTGAAGCAGGCAAACCTTATGACGCTACTAAATCTAAGCCAATTGAATGGGTTAGAATTCATAACCTACCTGACCACGTGTATTTCAATCACTCTCAACACGTAAAAGCTGGTCAAGTTCAGTGTCAAACTTGTCACGGTGAAATCAATAAGATGGATGAAGTAAAGCAGTTTGCTGACCTAAGCATGGGCTGGTGCATCAACTGTCACCGTGAAACAAAAGTTCAGTTTAAAGACAATGGGTTCTACAGCATCTACGAGAAGTACCATCAAGACCTGAAGTCAGGTAAAATGGACAGCACCAAAGGTGTTACTGTAGAAGCTATTGGTGGAACAGAATGTCAAAAATGTCACTATTAATCTAGGATAATTGCATACCACCCCGGTGGTATGTTTTTGTACAATATAACAGGAGCCCGGGTTGCGCGCAAACAACCCTTAGCTATCAACCAACATATTATGGAGCAAAAAAAGATCTGGCAAAGTTTTGGTGAGCTGAATCAGTCTGAAGCTTATAACAAAGACGTCAAAGACGAATTCAAAGAAGAATTACCCTTTGTTGCTGATGAAAGTAAAAGCTTCCTAGAAGCCAAAGCCCCAAGAAGGGATTTCTTGAAATACTTGGGATTTAGCACAGCAGCTGCAGCCGCAGCCGCTAGTTGCGAGATGCCTGTAAAAAAATCAATTCCTTTTGCAAACAGACCTGAAGAAGTAGTACCCGGTGTTTCTAAATACTATGCTACCACTTATGTACAGGACGGAGACGTGGTAAGCGTTGTTGCCAAAGTTCGTGATGGTAGACCCATCAAGCTAGAAGGTAATGACCTTAGTCAAATTACAGAAGGTGGTACTTCTGCTCGCGTTCAAGCATCAGTGTTGGATTTGTATGATACGGCTCGTTTGCGTTTCCCAACCATTGATGGTAAGGAAGTAACTTTTGAAGCAGCTGACAAATCTATTGCAGATGCTTTAACTGGATTAAACGGTTCTGTAGTATTACTTACAAGTACCATTACCTCACCAAGCACCAAGGAGACTATTGCACAGTTTTTGGCAAAATATCCTGGTAGCCGCCACGTAACTTATGACGCTGTTTCTTATAGCGGTATGTTATTGGCCAACGAATTAACTTACGGCAAGAAAGCCATTCCATCTTACCATTTTGACAACGCAAAAGCAATTGTAAGCTTAGGCGCTGATTTCTTGGGTACATGGTTGAGCCCTGTTGAATTTGCCAAGCAATACGCCAAAGGCAAAAAAATCAACGAGAAGAATCCAGAGATGAGCAAACACATTCATTTTGAAAGTGTAGCTAGCCTAACTGGTGCTAATGCCGATGAAAAATATTTGCACCGTCCTTCTGAAACAGCTGCTATTGCTGCTGCTTTATTGAGTGCGGTAAATGGTGCTGGTGTTACCGGTATCAGCAACCCCAAATTAAAAGCGGGTGTTGAAAAAGCTGCAAAAGCATTAACAGAAAATAAAGGTGCTGCATTGGTTGTAAGTGGTAGCAATGATGTAAATGTTCAAGTGATTGTCAACGCTATCAACGAAGCTGTTGGTGCAGGTGGCAAAACCATTAACTGGGCAGTTACTTCTAACTATCGCGCAGGTATTGACGCCGATTTTGCAAAATTGGTTGAAGACATGAACGCCGGAACTGTAGGCGCTTTATTGATCTCTGGAGCCAATCCTTCTTATACCTGGTTTGACGCTGACAAATTTAATGCTGGTCTTAAAAAAGTAAAAGCAAGTATCTCTTTCAATACTAAGGAAGACGAAACTAGCGTGCTTTGTAAATATGTATTGCCTGACAATCATTTCTTAGAAAGCTGGGGCGATGCAGAAGCTAAGACAGGTTATTTCTCATTGATTCAACCTACTATTTATCCGCTATTCAAAACACGTCAGTGGCAAGATAGCTTGTTAAAATGGAGTGGATCTAGTGTAGACTATCTGGCTTTTGTAAAAAATTATTGGTCTGTAAAAGTAGGTGGTGAAACCGGTTGGGATAAAGCCCTTCAAGACGGTGTCATCAATCCAGCTACTGCACCTGCAGTAAGTGGTGCTGCCTTCAACGGAGCTGCTGTTGCCGCTGCTGTTGCTGCTGCAAGTTCTGCTAAGAAAGGCGGAGAATTGGAATTGGTTTTGTATGAAAAAGTGGGAATTGGTGCTGGTCAAGGTGCTTCTAACCCATGGTTACAAGAATTACCAGATCCAGTTACTAGGGCCACTTGGGACAACTATGTAATTATTTCTCCTGCTTTGGCTAAGACCTTAGTAGGTATAGATTTGAAAAATAATGGTCAGGCGGATGACTATGAAGTAAATCCTCCAAAGCCAGTTGTAAAAGTAACCGTAAACGGAAAATCTTTAGAACTACCTGTTCTGATCATTCCTGGAACACAAGAAAATACCGTTGGTATTGCAGTTGGTTACGGACGCAGTGAGAAGATTGGTAAAGCTGCTGCTGGTGTTGGTAAAAACGCCTTCATTTTTGCAGGATTAAACGGTGCTACTGTAAGCCTTTCTAATAGCGCAGTAAAAGTAGAAGCTACCAAAGAAACATATCCTGTAGCCCTTACTCAAACACATAGCCGTTACGATACTGATTATGGTAATCGTACCGAGGTAATGAAAGAAATTACCCTTGCTGAATACAAAGCCCATCCTACAGAAATCAGAGACGAGCGTGAAGCTGAACTGAAACCTTACGGTGGATTGGAGAAGTTTGAAGGACAAGGAACCATTTATCCTGTTTACGACCGTCCGGGTGTTAAATGGGGAATGAGTGTAGACTTAAACTCTTGTAATGGTTGCGGTGCTTGCGTAGTAGCTTGTAACGCAGAAAATAACGTTTCAGTAGTTGGTAAACCAGAAGTACTTCGTGGACACGAGATGCATTGGTTGCGTATTGACCGCTATTTCAGCGGAGATATGGACAATCCAAATGTAGTGTTCCAACCAATGATGTGTCAGCACTGTGATAACGCTCCTTGTGAAAACGTTTGTCCAGTTGCCGCTACCAACCATAGCAGTGAAGGTTTGAACCAAATGACTTATAACCGTTGTATTGGTACAAGGTATTGCGCCAACAACTGTCCTTATAAAGTACGTAGGTTTAACTGGGCTGATTATACTGGCGCGGATAGCTTCCCTGATAACCAAGAAGGCATTGTAAATGATGTGGTAATGAACATGAACGATGACTTAACACGTATGGTGTTGAATCCAGACGTAACTGTTCGTTCTCGTGGTGTGATTGAAAAATGTTCTTTCTGCGTTCAGCGTTTACAAGAAGGTAAATTGGCAGCCAAGAAGTCTAGTCGTCCATTGGAAGATGCTGACCTGAAAGTAGCTTGTCAACAGGCTTGTCCTACACACGCTATTACTTTTGGTAACGCTAACAACAAAGAAAGTGCTATTTCAAAAGTGCGCGTTGACAATCCAAACCGTCAGTTCTATGTATTGGAGCAATTGCACGTATTGCCAGGTGTTACTTACCTAGCTAAAGTGCGCAATGCCGATGAAGAACACGAAGGCAAGGAAAAGCATGAAGCTGCTCCTGAAAAGAAAGAAGCAGAAGCAAAGCATGAAGCTGCGCACTAAGAGAGACAAAAGAAAAGCTGATAAATAATATAACTTGGTTAACCCCGGTTAACCAATTAAATACCAAGACCAGATGCATTTAAAGTACGAATCACAGCTTAGGGAACCATTGGTGTATGGAGATAAGAACTATCACCAGGTAACAGAAGATATTGTTCGCCCAATTGAAGCCAAGCCTACCCGTTTGTGGTATATTGGTTTCTATATTGCGGTGTGCTTATTGTTGTTTGGAGTTTACGCCATCTACCGAGACGTTACTTATGGTATTGGCCAGTGGAACCTAAACAAGACAGTGGGTTGGGGTTGGGATATCACCAACTTCGTATGGTGGGTTGGTATCGGTCACGCCGGTACGCTAATCTCTGCTATCCTGTTGTTGTTCCGTCAAGGATGGAGAACGGGTGTAAACCGTGCGGCTGAAGCCATGACCATTTTTGCGGTAATGTGCGCAGGTCAGTTTCCTATCTGGCATATGGGTAGGGTTTGGATGGCCTTCTTTGTACTGCCTTATCCTAACTCTAGAGGACCATTGTGGGTGAACTTTAACTCACCATTGCTTTGGGACGTATTTGCCATCTCTACTTATTTTACCGTTTCATTGTTGTTCTGGTATAGTGGTTTGATTCCAGATTTTGCTACCGTACGTGACCGTGCATTTACCAAATTGCGCAAGCGTTTGTATGGTGTTGCAGCATTTGGTTGGACTGGTTCTACCAAACACTGGCAGCGTCACGAATCTCTGTCATTAGTTTTGGCAGGTTTGAGTACGCCACTGGTATTGTCAGTACACACAATTGTATCTTTTGACTTTGCTACTTCAGTTATTCCAGGATGGCATACTACCATCTTCCCTCCTTACTTTGTTGCCGGTGCTATCTTCTCTGGTTTTGCCATGGTGCAAACCTTGATGGTAATCATCCGCAAAGTATTTGGAATGGAAGACTATATAACCATGGGTCACATTGAAGCCATGAACAAAGTAATTGTACTTACTGGTTCTATTGTAGGTGTTGCCTACTTAACCGAGTTGTTCATGGGTTGGTATAGCCAAAACAAATATGAAGGATATACCTTCTGGTATAGCCGTGCCTACTTGTTTAGCCCTTATGGTTGGAGCTATTGGGGTATGATGGCTTGTAACGTATTAAGCCCTCAAATTTTCTGGTTCCGCAAAATGCGCAGAAACCTATTTGTTACTTTCTTCATGAGTATCATTGTGAATATTGGTATGTGGTTTGAGCGTTTTGTAATCATTGTTACTTCTCTGTATCGTGACTACTTACCATCTAGCTGGTCTGTATACTACAGCCCAACTATCTGGGAGATTGGTTTCTATGCTGGTACTTTTGGATTGTTCTTTACATGCTTCTTCCTATTTGCTAAATACTTCCCTGTTATTGCCATTGCTGAAATCAAGTATGTCTTGAAAACAACTGGTGAAGGATACAAGGGTAGGATGGATACAATTGAAGGAGAAAAATTGGAAACATTTGTGCACGAACACGCACACTAATATAAACTAACTATGGCAAAAAAGAAATTCGTAGTAGGCTGTTTTGATGACGAAGCCGTCTTGTTTCCTGCAGTGAAGAAAGTTCGCACAGCGGGTTATAAGATCCACGATGTGTACACACCTTTTGCTGTGCACGGATTGGATCATGCAATGGGTCTTCGTGAAACCAGTTTGCATACTGCAGGTTTTATCTACGGTATCACCGGAACCACTACTGCATTAAGTTGTATTAGCTGGATTTTTACCAAAGACTGGCCTTTGAATATTGGTGGTAAGCCACACTTTGCATTACCAGCTTGGATACCTATTACTTTTGAGTTAACGGTATTGTTTGCTGCAGTAGGTATGGTGTTGACTTTTTGCTACCTCTGTCAACTAGCACCATTTGTGAAAAAACACCATTTTCATGCGCGTGCTACCGATGACCTTTTTGTGATGGTGATTGAATGCACAGACAAAACCAATGCAGAAGACCTTAAAGGATTCTTAGCATCAAATGGTGCTGTTGAAACCGATATCCAAGTAGCTGAAGAAGGCTGGTGGTTAGGTCATTATGACAAAGACGAAATGAGATTTGAAGCCAAACAAACAGTAGCTGCATAACATTTGAATTGAAAAAGATGAATAAATTAACCATCATAGCCATTTTGTCTACTGCTGCTGTTATCATCAGCTGTAGCGATGTGAAACGCAAGCCCGGATCTATCTATGTTCCAGACATGGCTTATAGCCGTGCATATGAAACTTTTGCAGATCATAGCAATCTTGCTGAACAGGGAATCAACTACAACAGTAAGCCTGTAGTAGGAACTGTTGCTCGCGGAGAAGAAATGCCATTTCATTTGGCACAAGATGCTCCTGGAGATACAACCAACTACACTGCTTCTAAATTGGTGAAAAATCCAATTGAAACCTTGAACGAGAAAGAATACAAAGAAGCAGAGCGTCTTTACCTAATCAACTGTGGTATCTGTCATGGTGCCAAATTGAATGGTAATGGTCCTTTGTACAAAGATGGTAATGGTCCATATGCAGCAAAACCTGCTACCTTGGTAGGCGATGCTAAATATGAAAACATGCCTGATGGTCAGATGTTCTACTCTGTTGCCTATGGTAAAAACTTGATGGGTTCCTATGCATCTCAGTTAAGCCGCAAGCAACGTTGGGAAGTGATCAAGTATATTAAAATGAATCAAGCAAAAGGCAAAGCCGCCGCCGCTCCTGCACCCGCAGCAGCACCTGTAGCTGACACCACTGCTAAGAAATAATTGAAAAGTCTTTTTAAATCATTGAAAAGACAAAGTACTAACTGATATAAAAGAGTAACGATGGCATCTATCAGAACGCAATTTGAGATACCCGGAAAAATGAAAACCTGGTCACTGGGTTTGATTGGTGTTGGGTTGGTTGCTTTGATCTTTGGTTTAGTAACCAAGGGTTTCAGCAGCGACGAACACGAGCAAGTGCATTTTTGGGGAACATTGATGTACAACACCATTTTCTGGACCCTGGTATGTAATGCCAGTATGTTTTTCATTTGTGTTACTACCCTAGCCATGGGTGGCTGGCAACAGTCATTCCGCAGGATCCCAGAAGCCATTTCAACACTGGTTCCCATTTTTGGTTCCATCACTTTTGCGGTGTTGTTGTATGTGGTTTTGAGTGATAAGCACCATATCTACCACTGGTTAGATACAGAAGCTGTTGCTAAAGACCCAATCCTTACCGGAAAGTCAGGATTCTTGAATGCTAAATTCTTCATCTTCTGGACTACTTTAACCATTGCTTTTTGGAGTTTCTTGGGTTGGAGAATGCGTCAGTTGAGCAATGAAGCTGACCAAGCCCCAATGGATGCAGAAACTGGTGCTAAGTTCATTTTCAGAAATACTGTTAGAGCTGCCCTGTTTACTGTATGGTTTGCCTTAACCGTTGGTTCTACCATTCCTTGGTTGTGGATGATGAGTATTGATGCACACTGGTATTCTACCATGTATAGCTGGTACACATTTGCAAGTTCATTTGTATCTGGTATGTCTTTGATAGCCCTTTGGTTAATCTACATGAAGAACAAGGGTTATATGGAATTGACCAACCAAGAGCATTTGCATGACGTGGGTAAGTTCATGTTTGCCTTCTCTATCTTCTGGACCTATCTATGGTTTAGCCAGTACATGCTAATCTGGTACGCCAATATTCCTGAAGAAACCGTTTATTTCAAACACCGTGTACAAGGGCCTTATAAAGGAATATTCTTCCTGAACTTAATCATCAACTTCCTTTGTCCTTTGTTGATTTTGATGAAGCGTGCTGCTAAGCGTAACTATACCTTGGTTACTTTTATGGCAGTGTTAATCATCTTTGGACACTGGATTGATTTTTACCAAATGGTCATGGGTTCTTTGTCTAAAGAGCACGTTACCTTGGGTTGGTTGGATTTTGGAATTCTGGCTTTCTTTGTAGGTATGATGATCTTCTTTGTTGGAAGAGCATTGGCCAGCAAGCCACTGATTCCTAAATACCATCCATTCCTGAAAGAGAGTGTGATTCACCAAGTTTAATATTTTTAACGGTTGGGTGCCAACCATGTAGCTTAGAATTTGTTTTAAATAGTAGTATCATCTATCAGAAAATATTGATCGCATTATGACCATTTTATTAACCACCGCAGTAATTGTACTGGTATTCGTAGTAATCTTTCAGATTGCAAAAGCAAGCGAATACGTATCTCTACTAAAAGGAGAAGAAGCCAGTCGAAAGCAAAACAACAAGATCAACGGATTTCTGATGGTTGTGTTTTTGGTGTTGGGCCTATTTGGTGTATGGTATTGCAATGAAGTTCTTTTTGACAAAACTTTGTTGGCTCAAGAATCCGCCAGTGTTGAAGGTGAAAGAGTAGACTCCATGTTATGGCTAACCTTAGCAGTAACTGGAATTGTATTTATTGGAACCCAAATTGTATTGTTTTGGTTTGCATACAAATACCAAGAAAACGAGAAAAGAAAGGTTTATTTCTTCTCTCATAGCAATACACTGGAAGCCATTTGGACCATCATACCTGCTATTGCACTAACCGTGTTGGTAGTTATTGGTTTGCGTAACTGGTTCTTGTTCACTGGAGAACCTCCAAAATCTGCCATGGTAGTTGAAGTTACCGGAAAGCAATTTGGTTGGATCTTCCGTTATCCAGGAAAAGATGGTGCTTTTGGTAAAAAGTACTATAAAAATATTGATGCAGCTACCAATACATTAGGGCTTCTTTGGGATGACAAACTGGGTCAGGATGACTTAGTTACAGAACAAACCATGTATGTAGTAAAAGGTAAGCCTGTTAAATTAATCATTGGTTCAAGAGACGTGATTCATGACGTAGGTTTAAGTCATTTTCGCATGAAAATGGATGCTGTACCTGGCATTCCTACTACCATGTGGTTTACACCTAAGTTTACAACTGCTGAGATGAAGGAAAAAACAGGCAACCCTAATTTCCAGTATGAAATCAGTTGTGATCAAATGTGTGGAAACGGTCACTATTCTATGAAGGGTGTAATTGAAGTAGTTTCTCAAGAGGACTATGACCTTTGGATAGCCAAACAGAATCCGTATTATTATGCGGCATTCCCTGACAAAGATCCAGCCGCAGCAAAACCTGCAGCCGCAGCAACTGCTGATACCAGCAAAACTGCTAAACCAGCAGAAGTAAAGACCGTAGCAAAAATGTAAATAAACCCACAACCCTTTTGAATAGGGGTTGTTACTATATCGTAAGTAGCAATAATAAAGAAACAAGTATGAGTAACGAAGCTGTTCTGCACGCACATTCTGATGTAGCAACACATGATGCACATGGCGATCATTCACATGAGCACCATCATCATGAAACCTTTATCACCAAGTATGTGTTTAGCCAGGATCATAAAATGATTGCTAAACAGTTCTTGATCACCGGTATGGTTTGGGCCGTATTGGGTGGTTTGATGAGCGTTCTTTTCCGTTTGCAATTGGGTTACCCCGATTCAACTTTTCCTTGGCTAGAAAGTATTTTAGGTAAATGGGCCAAAGGTGGTCATATTACTCCTGAAGCTTATTATGCCTTGGTTACTACACACGGTACCGTATTGGTATTCTTTGTATTAACTGCAGGTTTGAGTGGTACTTTTGCCAACTTCCTAATTCCGCTTCAAATTGGTGCCCGTGATATGGCGTCACCTTTTATGAATATGTTGAGCTACTGGTTCTTTTTTGGAGCTAGTATTGTTATGTTATCTTCTATGTTTGTTGAGACCGGTCCATTTAGTGGCGGTTGGACAGCGTATCCTCCATTAAGTGCCTTGGGTGATGCTTCACCAGGTTCTAAAACTGGTATGGATCTTTGGATTGTCTCAATGGCATTGTTTGTTGTTTCTTCATTACTAGGAGGTCTAAACTATATTGCAACCGTATTGAATATGCGTACCAAGGGAATGAGTATGACTCGTTTGCCTTTGACTATTTGGGCATTGTTCTTTACTGCTGTATTGGGTGTATTGTCTTTCCCAGTATTGTTGTCAGGTTTTATCTTATTGATTTTTGACCGCAACTTTGGAACTAGCTTCTATTTGTCTGATATCTTTATCAACGGTGTTGGTGCTTTGCCAAATGAAGGCGGTAGCGCTATCCTGTTCCAGCACTTGTTCTGGTTCTTGGGTCACCCTGAAGTATATATCATCTTATTGCCAGCCATGGGTATGGTGTCAGAAATTCTTTCTGTCAACTCACGTAAACCCATCTTTGGTTATATGGCCATGATTGGTTCATTGTTTGCAATTGCCATTCTAGCTTTCTTGGTTTGGGCGCACCATATGTTTGTAACCGGATTAAATCCTTTCTTAGGATCTGTATTCGTGTTGTTGACTTTGTTAATTGCGGTTCCATCTGCCATTAAAGTATTTAACTGGTTAACCACTTTGTGGAGAGGTAATATCCGTTTCACACCAGGTATGTTATTTGCCATTGGTTTTGTGAGCATGTTTATCTCTGGAGGTTTAACAGGTATCTGGTTGGGTAACTCCGCACTAGATATTCACTTACACGATACGTATTTTGTTATTGCCCACTTCCACATTGTAATGGGTGTTGCATCTATGTTTGGCATGTTTGCAGGGATCTATCACTGGTATCCTAAAATGTATGGTAGGTTCATGAATAATACCTTGGCTTATATCCACTTTTGGGTAACTATTGCCGGAGCGTATATGATTTTCTGGCCAATGCACTACCAAGGTTTAGCAGGTATGCCACGTAGGTATTATGATTTTAGTATCTGGGAGAGCTTTAAGCAATTCCAAGACCTAAACAGGTTTATCAGCTTGGTAGCCATGATTGTATTTGCTGTTCAATTCTTGTTCTTGTTCAACTTCTTCTATAGCATTTTCAGAGGCAGAAAAGTAACTACTTTAAACCCTTGGGAATCTAACACATTGGAGTGGACAACACCAATTCATCCTGGTCACGGTAACTGGGTGGGAGAAATTCCAGAAGTACACCGTTGGGCTTATGACTATGGTAAAGACGGAAAGGACTTCATCCAGCAAACCACACCAGTGGGCGCTGATGAGAGCCATCACTAGAAAACACCGGTCTCTTTTTGAGACATCCGGTATCAGATAGTTGAAATGCTCCCGGTAAATCGAGATGTTCCTTTAAAACAGGTGTATCTCCATCCATCGGGAGCATTCTTTTTAAAAAATGATCATCAGGTAGGAATTGAGAGAAAGAGATGCAGTTCTGATAATCTAAACAAACAATGACCATAACAGAAAACAATAGTTCCACCAGTTTTTCCATAGCCAGCAAAGTGAAGGATTATTTTCAGCTGATCAAGTTCTCATTGAGCTTTATGGTGGTGTTCTCTTGCGTAATCTGTTATCTCTTGGCACCCAAGATTGTGATCTTTGACTGGTGGATGATTCTGATTCTTTTTGTTGCGGGTATGTTGGTTACTGGAAGTGCCAATGCCATTAACCAAGCAGTAGAAAAAGACACAGATGCACAAATGAAACGCACAGGAACCAGACCGGTAGCCAGTGGCAGAATGTCTCAACAAGAGGCTTATATTTTTGCCCTAGTAGCTGGACTGCTTGGATGCTGGATGATGTGGTATTTTTTTAACCTCTCATCTGCATTGCTCTCTGCATTTAGTTTGTTTCTCTATGCTTTTATCTATACACCCCTCAAGAAAATCAATAGCATCGCCGTATTGGTAGGCGCTTTTCCTGGAGCATTTCCTTGCTTAATTGGATGGGTAGCCGGAAACGATGATTTTGCCGCAGGCGGATGGATCCTATTTGGGATTCAATTTCTATGGCAGTTTCCGCATTTCTGGGCCATTGCTTGGGTTGCACATAGCGATTATAGCAGGGTGGGTTTCAAGTTACTACCAGCAGATAAGGGACCAACCAAATTCACAGCCTTGCAAGCAGTCATGTATTCTGTGTTGATGATTCCAGTGGGCATTTTGCCACACTATTTTGGGTTAACCGGACAGGTAAGTATGTACATTGTCATAGTCTGCAACCTATTTATGGTAGTGCAGAGTTTGAGATTGTACCAAGCAATGGATGTAAAATCGGCCCGAAGGGTCATGTTTAGTAGTTATATCTATCTACCAATAGTGTTTTTAGCACTATTAGCAGATAAGATACATGGATAAAATAAATAGATTAAAATAATATCACCGTGATGACAACAACTATTCCTAACAAGGAGCCACAAAAAATCCACCCCCACAAATTTGCCATGTGGGTGGCCATGGGTAGCATTGTGATGATGTTCGCCGGTATGACCAGTGCTTATATTGTAAAAAAGAACCAGAGCAGTTGGTTGCAATTTGATTTGCCACTGATTTTCTGGTATTCCACTGCTGTGATCTTGGCTAGTAGTCTGACCATGTACTTGGCTACAAAAGCCATGAAGGCAAGAGAAATGAGCCGTTATAGAACACTGATTACCATTACTGCGGGTCTAGGCCTAGCATTTTTGGTGATGCAGTACTTGGGTTTTAAGGATTTGGAAGCAAGAGATATTGCTTTGATTGGTCCAAAAAGCAATTCGGCAGCTTCATTTTTGTTTGTGATTACCGTGTTGCACATGCTGCACGTTTTGGGAGGAGTGATTGCTATACTAATAGTATTTGCAAAGGCCTTTAGGTCTACCGTGAAAAACTATAGCGCAGTTCCAGTGGAAGTGGTAGGCACTTACTGGCACTTTGTGGATGCATTATGGATTTACTTGTTTTTGTTTTATAACTGGATTGGATAGTTTAAGAAAAAGTTGGGATTTATTCCTTATTTTTCAACGCCAGCCAATATTTTTGTACCGAAATTTTTGCTTAAGACATGTCAACTACAACAACTGCAACAACACCCAAGCTATGGAGCGGAGGTAAAAGCCCCTTCAACGTAGAGTATGGTAAATTGATGATGTGGTACTTCCTAATGAGTGATGCTTTCACTTTTGGGGCTTTCCTGATCTCTTATGGTACCATTCGTTTTTCTACTAATGGATGGCCTGACCCCAACGTGGTGTTCAAAAGTTTTCCTTTTGCACCAGAAGGCGTGAACGCACCCTTGGTGTTTGTAAGTATCATGACTTTTATCTTGATTATTAGTTCTGTAACCATGGTATTGGCGGTGAAAGCTGGTCAAAATATGGATAAGAAAGGTGTAACAACCAATTTAATCTGGACCATTATTGGTGGTATTGCTTTCTTGAGCTGTCAGGCTTGGGAGTGGAACCACTTGCATCATGAAGGTGCATGGTGGGGTATGAATCCATTCTTAAATGCAGACGGAACGGCTTCTTCTACCAACTTTACCAATTATTTCTTTACCATTACTGGTTTCCACGGATTCCACGTGTTTTCTGGTGTGATCATTAACATTGTAATGTTGATCATGACCTTAATGGACAAGTTTGAAGAACGTGGTCATTACTTGATGATTGAGAAAGCTGGTTTGTACTGGCACTTTGTAGACCTGGTTTGGGTATTTGTATTCACCTGCTTCTACTTAATCTAAGTAAACCGAAATCCTAAAATTCAAGAACTATTTATATGTCACATACAGCTGAACACGAAGTACACCATGATGGTGGAACCAAAGAAATTGTAAAAGTAACCATCATCCTTTCTGTATTAACCATCATTGAATTAATACTAGGTTTCTGGATGATTGGCATGACCAGTGAAGGATTACGTTTGGCCATAAAAGGTTCCATTGTAATCTTGATGTTAGCCAAAGCATTCTATATTGTTGCTTATTTCATGCACTTGAAACACGAGTTAAAGAACCTAATCATGACCATTGTTGTTCCATTAGCCTTGTTTGTTTGGTTCATTACCGCTTTCTTAACCGATGGTAATTCTTTTAGAAATCTGCGTAATACCTATGATCCTCGTTTTAAGGAACAAAGCACTATTAAAGTAGAGAAAAAAGAAGCACCCAAGCACGAGGAAAAACACGAAGAAAAACACGATACCAAACATGAGGGTTATTTGGACGAGCCAAGAACTACTCATTAATTTATAAAGAATAGACAAATCAGCCATCCCAATGAACGGGATGGCTTTTTTATTGGTTAATTTTGCAGCATGAATAAGAAAGCCATCCTAGGTTTAATGGTAGCACTGATGGTGCCAATACTTTGTTACTTGGCGCTCAAATACTTTAGTGATAGGGCAGTAGACATGCCCAGAAAATACTTGCTTGATACCGTTGTAACAAGGGTAGAAAAAGGCAAAGAAATCACTGATAGTATTTGGCATAAAACAGCCAATATACATTTGCTGAATCAATTGGGTGATTCTGTTGGTTTATTTGATAAGACGGGTAAAATTATTGTTGCTGATTTCTTTTTCACCAGTTGTGGTAGCATTTGCCCTAAGCTTACACACAATATGGCAAAGATGCAACAGTCCTTTATCACAGGGGGTAATGTGCGCAATAAAATTGACACCAGCATAGTACAGTTTATTTCTTTTACGGTTGATCCTGAACGAGATTCAGTTGCAACCATCAAGAACTATGCAGATCGTTTTGGTGTTAACCATGACAACTGGTGGATGCTAACAGGCAACCGTGATTCTATTTACAAATTTGCATTTGAAGAATTAAAGGTTGACAAGTTTAGCGAGGAACCCGTGTCACCAGATTTTGTACATACCAGCCGATTTGTACTCATTGACAAAGACCATTATGTTCGTGGTTATTACAATGGATTAGACACCCTTTCTATGCGAAAATTAGCAAGGGATATTGGACTACTCATGTTGGAAAAAGACAAGAAACAAAAGAGCACCGTATTCATGAAAATCATTAATCTGAGCTGGCTCTGGTTAATCATTGTATTGGCCATCACCTTTTTCATGTTCTATTTAAGAGGCCGTAGAAAGATCAACGGCTAGTCAACAAGTTGAATAAAATACTGTTATCATTAGCATTTTAAAACAAGTTCATGTTAGAAGCATCTATTTCCAAGAATGACAAAAAAGCCTATTGGCTGATCGGGATATTTTCTGTGGTTGTATTCTTAGCCGTAAGCGTTCTGACCAAGATCAAACTCAATGTAGACCTGGGTTTTGACGTACACCTATTTGCAGCATTTAATGCATTTGTAAATGCCACCATTGCTGTATTATTAGTAGCAGCATTAGTAGCTGTAAAAAATGGCAAGTACTTATTGCACAAGCAGATTATGATGGCGGCATTGGTGTTGTCTATTCTTTTCTTGGTATCTTATATTGCGCATCACTTGTTAGCAGGAGAAGCAAAGTTTGGAGACGCTGACCACGATGGTATTGTAACGGATGCAGAAAAAGCAGCAGTTGGTGGTATAAGAACCATTTATTTTATCATACTGATCACCCATATTATTTTAGCTGCTGTAATCCTTCCTTTTATATTATTTACAGCCTATCGCGCGTTGACTGCAGAATTTCCTTTGCATAAAAAACTAGCAAAAATTACTTGGCCTCTTTGGTTCTATGTTGCAGTAACAGGCCCCATTGTGTATTGGATGATCAAGCCTTTTTATAGCTAGTCAATGCAACGGGTTTAATCAAGAGAGAGTTCTATAGAAGGGTCCCAGTATTTTGTTTTAAAGTCTTGGATAATATCGTCTTTGACAAAGATTTTTTCCTTGGCTAATAATTCTTCCATTAAGGTAGGCGTTGCAAAATGTGCTTTGCCACTCAACATACCGTTTCTATTCACTACCCTATGTGCCGGCACTTTTGGACTAATGTTGTGCGCGCCATTCATGGCCCAACCCACCATTCTTGCACTCATTCTTGTTCCTAGATAAGCTGCAATAGCGCCATAGCTAGTAACCCTGCCTTTTGGAATTAACCTCACTACATCATATACCTGTTCAAAAAAGCTTAGGTCTTTTCTGCCACTGGGTAGAACGGCTTTTGGCTTTTCAATTGTAACTGGCTTAGCAGTTTTTTGAGGTTTGGAAGATTTGGCCATCAGCCAATTTACGCATTTTCTCTTTGAAGTAATTGAGAGCGTTTTGGTTCTGGAACAGATTCAAACTGATAAGGGCAATGTCTGCATCCGTGTCCGCAGCAGTGGCCCTTGTTTATATGATAATGCTCGGTGAAAACTACATTGCCGCTTTCATCGTAATAAAAATCAAGGTTCTCAATCAAGTTCTCGCTCACTAATCAATTGTTTTAATACGGTATCCTTTTCCTTTGGCAATTCCTTGTCAATCTTAAAACAGAGATAATGAATCCGATTGCTTTGGGCAATATCAAGACCCTCGTAATGGGTTTTGATTAATAAATCCTGTTTTACCGTTGGTTGGGCATGCACGTTGTCCGTATCTTCTAACACCGTAAGTTCAAATAAGTTCAAAACGGTTTTGGTAAAAAGATACAGGTCTGGGCTATCGGTTTTTAGGTGGACCAACCCGCCCTCAGCCAATACCTGTTGGTAAAGTCTTAAATACCTAGGGTAGGTCAATCTTTTTTTGGCCCTTGAAAACCTTAGTTGTGGATCAGGAAATGTAATCCAGATCTCAGATACTTCACCAGGGGCATAATAATCCGTGATCTTGTCAATATGGGAGCGTACAAAAGCTACATTGGTCAAACCATCGTCTAGGGCAGTTTTGGCACCGCGCCAAATTCTATTTCCCTTTAGATCCATGCCTATAAAATTCCTATTCGGATAAAGCCTACCCAAACCCACGGCGTATTCTCCCTTACCACAGGCTAATTCTAGTGTTAAACTACCCTCATTTTTGAAATAGTCCTTCCATTTACCCTGCATGTCTTGCGGATACTCGTGCACATTGGGGAATTGTTTAATGGCTTCAAAGCGGATCAATTTTTTCTGTCCCATACCCGCAAAACTAAAGCAATTCAGGCTTGTGGTAAAATGCTTGTAGTAACCATCGCGCCAGCAAAATACCCAGTCTAGGGTATGGCCAAGTTTTTCCCTGCGCCTAATTTCAAGCCCTCAATTAACAGTCATGTATATTATAGGACACAAATCCATTTTACTAGCAAAAGAAATGGCACAAGAGAAATGCCCTAATTGCGCCTCTAATCATAGTGTAGAAATAGAAGTGTTTCAGAAATACGTGCACTTCTTTTATATTCCTTATTTACCTGCTGGAAAAACCGGTGTGAGTTATTGCAGCAATTGTCATCAAGCCCTGCTAGATAAAGACATGCCAGCTAATCTGAAGGAAGACTATCAACAATTAAAAGCCAAGACCAAGATTCCTATTTGGATGTTCTCGGGTTTGGTATTAATGATCCTATTGATCCTGTATCAGCAAAATCATCAACAACCATAAAAAAATCCCGATAGTGGTTGGCTATCGGGATTCTCGCTATTGTCCACGGGCAGTTTTATAAACCAGCAGTTTTTTGATTGTTCAAATCCATTTTCCAAGCATTTAGCAAGACCCTCAAATCAGCGGTTTGCTTTTTAGGTGTAATGTTATAATACTCCGTGCTATTGACACCACTGTTCATGGGGTCATAAGATCTTACACTGTTTTTCAAAACTGTAGGTTCATTAGATTTTGAATTCACTGTAATTGAACTGTTATTGTCTGTGTATTTGTAATACTCTTTGAATACAACGGGGTTTTGAATCTCATTCAATTTGCATTCAAATAGGACTTTTCCTTGCTTGTCTACAACCAACATCTTTGCAGGAAGATCATAATTCAATTCTACTTCATGCCCCTGAGCATTGTTTGTAACAACTGCAGTAGTATTTTTTTCTGCAATAATTTGAGGTTTAGCCACCAACACTTGTACAGTAAAGTCAGGATTCTTTTGGTTCAATTCTTTATTGGCTAATTCAGGGAAAATGTTCAGTACTTCTTTTTTAATACCTGGGTTTCTATCCGTTTCTTGTTTGTCTTGCCACACCAAGGCAATATTATAGCTCTTGGCTTCAGACAATTGTTGTTTGGTGGCCGTTAAAGCGGCACGGCTGTTTTGGGCAAATGCACCTGCTGCACAAAAAAGCATGGCACTAAAGAGTAATTGTTTTTTCATGGCGATTGTTTATAAAAACAAACCAAATATAATGCCAAAACCAGCTATTTGAAAGGTATTTTGACAAGCGGCCGGATTACAAAAAGGAAAAGCATGGGCAATTGCCAACACTGACTTAAATTGTGCTATAAGCACGTTATTTATGAAATTAATGGGTACAGTTTTTAATAGGATGGTTTTGGTATTGGGTATTTGCAGCATTGCTTTTACGCTTCCTGCACAAACAAACACAACAATCACTTCTACGGGACAACAAGACCGTGAATATTGGGTCAATACTTTGTATAAAATTGCGAACCCTGTTGTCAAAAATATGGCAGCAGGTACCCTCAAAAAAAACCTTCCCTTAGAAAAGGGACCGGGCTATAGTTTAAGTGTTACAAAGGTAACTTATATGGAAGCCGTGGGTAGAACCATGGTGGGACTAGCGCCTTGGTTAGCTTTACCCGAAGAGAATAGTGCAGAAGGTATTTTGCGCAAACAAGTCTTGGCAGATTTAGTAAAAGGATTACCCAATGTGGTAAACCCCGCGCATCCAGATTATTTAAATTTTACTACCGAACAACAACCCATTGTAGACGCGGCATTTATTGCCCAAGCATTTTTAAGAGCACCTGCACAATTATGGCAACCATTAGATACCATTACCAAACAACGGTTTATTGCAGAGTTTAAATCTTTGAGAACTAGAAAGCCAAGCTATAGTAATTGGTTATTGTTTTCGGGTATTACGGAAGCCTTTCTTTTAAAGATTGGCCAGCAGGCCGATCCTTTTAGAATGGACATAGCCTATAGAAAAATGAAGGAATGGTATGTAGGCGATGGCTATTACAAAGACGGTGAAAAATTTGCCATGGACTACTACAATAGTTTTGTGATTCAAGGCATGTTGGTAGACATGACGGCGATTATGGCGGAACGAAGAATGATACCTGTTGCAGAAACAGATGAAGCATTGAAAAGAATGATCCGCTACGCAGAATTGCAAGAACGCATGATTTCACCAGAAGGAACTTATCCTGTTATTGGAAGATCACTCACTTATAGAATTGGCGCTTTTCAAGCGTTGGCACAAATTTCACTAATGGAAAAATTACCAAA
>NCHJ01000033.1 GCA_002256765.1 Bacteroidetes bacterium 24-39-8 | reverse complement strand
CAAATGCCCTAATCAAGGCCAACAAACGCTTTGATATGATTATTCTGCCAACACAAAGACATGGATTTGGAGATATGACAGAGTACTTCTTTTGGAAAATGAGTGACTATTTCTCAAGGTATTTGATAGGTGATCCAACTGAAAGACCTGTTGATGAAGTGGAGATGAACCGAGAATTAGAACTAAAAAAGAAATAGAAGATCAATCATCAATGCTGTAGTATTTTTGCAGTATTAGTCTATAAAAATTCATTGTATGGCTGCCAGAACCGATTTGTTTCAATCTCCAGATTATTATTTGTTAGACGAGTTGCTAACAGAGGAGCACCGATTAATTAGAGCGTCAGTTAGGGAATATGTAAAAAAAGAAATATCTCCCATCATAGAAGACTATGCACAAAGGGCAGAATTTCCGAGTCAGGTAGTAAAGCAATTGGGCGATATGGGTTGTTTTGGACCCACGGTTCCTGAACAATATGGTGGGGGAGGATTGGACTATATCAGTTATGGTCTCATGATGCAGGAATTAGAGCGGGGTGATAGTGGAATCAGAAGCACAGCAAGTGTACAGGGCTCACTAGTCATGTTTCCCATTTATGCTTATGGTAATGAGGAACAACGTAACAAATACCTACCCAAATTAGCTAGTGGAGAATGGCTGGGTTGTTTTGGATTAACCGAACCAGATCATGGTAGTAATCCATCTGGCATGCTTACCAATATCAAAGACGCTGGAGACCATGTAATTTTAAATGGCGCCAAAATGTGGATCAGCAATGCTCCTTTTGCACAAGTGGCCGTGGTTTGGGCTAAGGATGAAGCAGGAGTGATTACGGGAGTAATTGTTGAGCGAGGGATGGAAGGGTTTAGTACCCCAACTACCCATGGTAAGTGGAGTTTGCGTGCCAGCGCCACAGGAGAATTGGTATTTGACAATGTAAAAGTTCCCAAAGAAAATATCTTGCCCAATGTCAGTGGTTTAAAAGGACCATTGGGATGTCTTTCAAAAGCGCGTTATGGTATTGCCTGGGGCGCACTAGGAGCTGCCATGGATTGTTATGATACCGCTTTGCGCTATAGTCAGGAACGCATTCAATTTGACAGACCCATTGGAGGCTTTCAATTGCAACAAAAAAAGCTGGCCGAAATGGTCACTGAAATTACCAAAGCACAGTTATTGGTTTGGAGACTAGGAGTATTGATGAATGAAGGAAAGGCAACACCACAACAGATTAGCATGGCTAAAAGAAATAGTTGTGAAATAGCTACCAATATAGCCCGAGATGCCAGACAAATGTTAGGTGGTATGGGTATTACAGGAGAGTATAGTATTATGCGCCATATGATGAATCTTGAAAGTGTGATTACCTATGAAGGAACCCACGATATTCATTTGTTGATTACGGGCATGGACATTACAGGGTTTAATGCATTTAAATAAAATGGAGCAGACAAAAGAGAAGACCACCAAAATCTTTTTGGTAGGAATGATGGGGTCGGGAAAATCTTATTGGTCCAAATGGCTCTCAAAAAAATTCAAAACTGGGGGCTATGACTTGGATTTTCTAATTGAGTCCAACGAAGAGAAAACCATTGCTGAAATCTTTGCAGAAGACGGGGAAGAATACTTTAGAAAACAAGAAGCCAAAGTCTTACGCTGGTTCAAAGAGAAAAAAGCCTTTGTGCTGGCTACTGGAGGAGGCACACCCTGTTTTAATGAAAATATGGAATGGATGAACAAACAGGGACTCACCATTTGGATTGATTCAGATATTAATACCCTTGTTCAAAGACTATTACCTGAGAAAGACCATCGGCCACTGATCAAACATTTAGATGATGCAGCCTTGGCTGATTTTCTTACCCAAAAACGAGAAGAGCGAAAGAGTTTTTACCTACAAGCTAACATTCATCTAACTGAATCTCAGATCAATGAAAAAAGCATTTTAAAAATCATCCAAGAACATGCATAAAAGATTTTTCATCACTGCTGCTATACTAGGTGCCCTAACGGTAGCCATGGGAGCTTTTGGCGCACACGCACTAAAAGCAATAGTTCCAGCTGAAGCATTAACCATTTATGAAACAGCGGTTAAGTATCAATTCTATCATGTTTTTGCACTGGCCCTTACTTCCATGTTGTATGAGAAATTCCCCAATCAATCTCTCATTAATGCCTGTGCTTGTTTCATTGTGGGCATGGCTTTCTTTAGTGGTTCATTGTATATTTTAACCATCAAAGCCGCCACTGGAATAGAATGGCTTAAATATGTGGGTCCCTTTACCCCGGTTGGAGGTTTATTCTTTATTGCGGGTTGGCTTCAATTGGCCTGGGGCGTTAAAAAAGGCTGATTTGGTGGAAAACTTGGCCGGCACACACCAGTTTTGCACATCCCAACAGGCTCAGTTATATGCTTGTAGGCATAGCTTATATTTGTTTTCATGGCCAATAGTTTAAAAAAGAAAACGCCACCACCACCAGACCCAGAAGAACTCACTTCAGACAAAGAAGCAGAAGTAACTGTTGCAGAAGTGGTGAAGGATGAACGCACTGGAAAAATTGCCGGAGCAGCAAGTCTTTTGACTGCCGTATTTCTTTTTATAGCTTTTACTTCTTATTTGTTTACTTGGCAAGAAGACCAAGACGTGGTGCACCAATTTGGTGTAAAAATCTTTGCAACCACTGATGTAAAAGTCACCAATCTTTTGGGTGTTTTAGGTGCTTATACGGCACACACACTCATTTTCAGGGGCTTTGGTATTGCCTCTTATTTGTTTTGCACTTTCTTTTTTGTACTGGGTATGAACCTATTGTTTGATAAGAAAATTTTCAAACTGGTTAGGAATATCAAATATGTATTGGTTGGATTATTGTTGTTGAGTATGGCTGCGACTTTTGCTAGCAGAGGATCTGCTTTTTCTTGGGGTGGAGCTGTAGGAGAATTAGAATCAGACTGGTTTGTCAAGTGGTTGGGACAATTAGGTACAGGTGCTTTACTAGCCATGGCCGTATTTAGTTATGTGATTTGGCGGTTCAATCCCAGCTTTCATTTACCAGAATGGAATTTTAAAAAATCAGCAGAAGGGCCCATTGCTGGCGCGATGCCCGATATCACGGATGACGAAACCCCCGTTTTCAAAGAATGGGATGCACAAGGAACAGAAGCCAAATTATTTATTCATGATACCCAAGAACCTGCCAAAGGCAATAGTTTAAAAGGAGAGGGTAGTGCTTTGTTGCAGGTAAAAGAAACAGAAGAACAGGCCAATCCCATGAATGAGTTTGGCATTTTAGAAAGAGAGGATGCAGTTATAGAAGAGGAAGAAGAAATTGATGAACCGGAAATAGAAGCCCCTTTTGTAGCCGATATTCCTCCCATCACCGTTGCACCCATCACGCTTTCTAAAAACACATCTAGAGAATCTGTTAACCCAGATTTGGAATTAGAAATCAAAGCAGTTCCAACTCAAGAAGAACCTAGTATCCCGGCAAAAGCCGCAGTGGGATCTATTGGAACCAAATATGATGTAACACTAGATCTAAAGAACTATAAATACCCCACTTTGGATTTGTTGGAGACCCATGGCAGTGAAAAAATTGTCCATGATCCAGCAGAATTAGAGACGCACAAGAATCAGATTATTGCAACGCTTAAGAACTACGATATTGCCATTCAAAGAATTGCAGCAACTGTTGGTCCAACGGTAACACTGTATGAAATTGTACCAGCGCCAGGGGTGAGAATTAGTAGAATCAAAAACCTAGAAGATGATATAGCATTGAGTTTGGCAGCCTTAGGGATTCGTATTATTGCGCCCATTCCTGGAAAAGGAACCATTGGTATTGAAGTACCAAATGTGCGCAAGAGTGTGGTGAGTATGAAAACCTTATTGGCATCTGAAAAATTCCAGAACAATCATTTCTCTTTGCCTATTGCTATTGGTAAAAAAATTGATAACGAAAATTTCATAGTAGACTTAGCCGCCATGCCACACTTGCTTATGGCGGGCGCTACAGGACAAGGAAAGTCGGTAGGTATTAATACCCTCTTGGTATCACTGTTGTATAAGAAGCATCCATCGCAATTAAAGTTTGTTTTGGTAGATCCCAAGAAAGTAGAATTGAGTTTGTATAGGGTTATTGAAAAACATTTCTTGGCCAAATTACCCGGTGAAGAAGAGTCCATTATTACCGATACCAAAAAAGTAGTGCATACCCTGAACGCGCTTTGTATAGAAATGGATACCCGCTATGACCTACTCAAAGAAGCTGGTTGTAGAAATATCAAAGAGTACAATGAGAAATTTACATCGCGCAAGCTAAACCCTGAAAAAGGTCATCAGTACCTGCCATTTATTGTCTTGGTAGTGGATGAGTTTGCAGATTTGATCATGACGGCGGGTAAAGAGGTTGAAATGCCTATTGCGCGTTTGGCACAATTGGCACGTGCTATTGGGATCCACTTAATCATTGCTACACAAAGACCATCGGTCAATATTATTACGGGTACCATTAAGGCCAACTTCCCAGCGCGTATAGCTTTTAAGGTATCTTCTAAGATTGATAGCCGTACCATTTTGGATGCAGGTGGTGCTGAACAATTGATTGGTAAAGGCGATATGCTCATTAGCTATAATGGAGAGATCACCCGTTTGCAATGTGCTTTTGTAGATACACCAGAAGTGGAGAAAGTCTGCGCCTTTATTGAGGCCCAGCAAGGCTATCCTCAGGCTTTCTTATTGCCAGAGTACGTAGATGAGAAAGACTTAGAAGGTAAGGATTTTGATAGCGGAGACCGTGATCCATTATTTGAAGACGCTGCTCGTTTGATAGTACAAAGCGGCATTGGTTCTACCTCACTCATTCAACGCAGGATGAAGCTAGGTTATAACCGTGCTGGTAGGCTGATGGACCAATTAGAAGCTTCTGGAATAGTAGGGCCTAATCAAGGTTCTAAAGCCCGGGAAGTACGTTTTAAAACAGAAATGGAGTTAGAGCAATATTTAGATTCCTTATAGGTTTTCATAACTAACTGTTAAGCCTGTTGGCCGATTTAAACTTGAAGAAAACCGATTAGTCTTAAGCTTTAAGGCGTAACCTATTTCTCAAACCTTGGAAGTTGTATATTTGCACCAGAAATAAGACTATGCGAAAAATCTACTTGCCCCTGCTTTCTATTCTATTTATTTGCAGTCAACTGTTTGCACAGAATGATCCTAATGCCAAGAAAGTATTGGAATCAGTTAGTGCCAAAGTGAAAGGATTGAAAGGAATCTCTGCCAACTTTACCATTAAATCTGTTAGTGCCAAAGGAAAAGACAATGGGACAAAAACAGGTACCATTGCCATTAAAGGACAGAAGTATTTATTAAAGCAAGGGAAAAATGAGATTATTTGTGATGGCATAAATATCTATAATTATGATGGGGCCAAAACCATTACCAAGTCTTTATTGGAAGAGTCTAATCAGACACTAAGCCCTCAAAATCTATTGTCTAATTTTTATGACAAGGATTTCAATTACAAATTGGTTTCATCTGCAGGGAATTTTCATATAATTGAAATGACACCTATTGATAGGCGTAAGAGCTTTCAAAAAGTGAATGTTTATATTGACAAAAGCAAGAGCATTATTACCAAGGCCAAAGTCTTGGATAAAAGCAATAACACCCTAGAATTTGTGTTAAGCAACTTGAATACAGGCGCCAACCTGCCTGATGCTAGTTTTCAATTTGTAAGAAGCAAATACCCTAAAGACGCAGAAATTTTAGATTAATTTTATTGAACTATAACAATTCTTTTGAAAACCATTTGCCAAAGCAAATGGTTTTTTTATGCCTTGTTTGTACTTTCAGACCATGAAACAATTGATCTTTTTGCTATTAGCCGTTTTGCTGCAACAAATATCCCTGGCCCAGTTTACGGTTCGATTGGTGGTAACAGATGTAGCCACCAAAAAGAATGAGGATATTTATGTAGCAGGCAATTTCAATAATTGGAATCCCAAAGACGAGAACTATAAGCTCAAAGTGTTTGGTGGAAGCCGTAAATCCGTGGTATTGAAAGACCTAGCCGCCGGAGTGTATGCGTTTAAATTTACCCGTGGCGGTTTTGATAAAGTGGAAACTACTGCAGATGGTAGAGATATTGCTGATAGGGTATTAGAAGTGAATGGAGACCTATCTATGGACCTAACTATTGCCGGTTGGAAGGATGAGTACCCGGATAAGCCTAAACGCTATACGGCTAGCCCACAAGTGAAAATTTTGGATACAGCCTTTCAGATGCCTCAATTAAATAGACAGCGTAGAATTTGGGTGTATTTACCCAAAGGATATGCTAGTTCAGGCAAAACCTATCCTGTTTTGTATTTACAGGATGGTCAAAACCTATTCAATGAACAAACGGCAGCTTTTGGAGAATGGGGGGTAGATGAATGTCTAGACAGTTTGCAGCAAAAAATAGGAAAGGACTGCATTGTTGTAGGAATAGATCATGGAACAAATAAACGCATGACAGAATACAATCCCTATACCCATGCCCAGTATGGCATTGGAGAGGGAAAAGAATATGCGGCATTTCTGGCAAAGACATTGAAGCCCTTTATAGATGGAAAGTTTAGAACCAAAAAATCTGCGGTCAATACCTTTATTGGTGGAAGCAGTATGGGTGCCTTGATTAGTTTATACGCTATAAGCCAATATCCAGAATCTTTTGGTGGAGGATTGTTCTTTTCTCCTGCATTTTGGGTGAGCCCAGAACTATACTTGGCTATTGAAAAATTCAATCCAACTATTGCTCCCAAACTCTATTTCTATGCTGGTGGTAAAGAGAGTGCTACCATGGTAGTTGATATGAAAAAAATGACAGATCTATTAGACAAAAAGCAAAATATACAGATTAGAAAAGTAGTGAGTCCCTTGGGGCAACACAATGAAAGTTATTGGCGAACTGAATTTGCCGATGCTTGGACTTGGTTGTATAAAGACTAATTGGGTATCAAATAAGTGACACCTTCAATGGCAAGGTCAGTTTGGGGAAATTGTTCTCGGGTTTCGGTTAAAAATTGATCCAGCTTTTCGTATTTGCTGCTAAAATGTCCAATTAGTAGTTTTTTGGCCATCGCTTTAGCGGCAATACTAGCTGCTTGTATAGTGGTGCTATGAAACCGGGCAAAAGCCCTTTCTTCCAAATCTTTCAAATAGGTAGTTTCATGGTAGACCATTGTGGCACCCTGAATTTTGTCTAAAAAATTCTCCGTATACAAAGTATCTGCACAAAACGCATAAGACCTATTGGGGTGATTGGCAAAAGTGACCAACTCATTAGCTATCATCTCTCCAGACTTGGTTCTATAGTCTTCACCCATTTTTAGATTTTCATAAAAGGCTGCGGGAATACCATACTCCAATACTTTTTCGCGAATAATCTTTCTGGGTTTCTTTTTCTCGGTAATCAAAAAGCCCCAGCAAGGAATCCTGTGGATGGTTTGAAAACAGTCTATGCGTAATTTGGGTTGGTCCAAAATAATGCCTTCTTCTGTTAGCGGGTGAAAATTCAATGGAAAGGGCAGGGTAGTGCTGGCTACTTTTAGTTGTAATTGTATAATGTCTAGTAGATCAGCAGGAGCGTAAAGGTTCAATGGGTGTTCTCTTCCCAAAAGTCCCATGCTGGTAATTAACCCAATCAATCCAAAATAATGGTCCCCATGCAAATGAGAAATCAAGATATGGGTGATCTTACTATGCCTAATTCGGTAGCGTGCAATCTGCATTTGGGTTCCTTCCCCGCAATCAATCAACAATAACTGGTCATTGATGGTCACCAACTGAGACGTAGGGTGCCGGTCATAGGCAGGAAGTGCTGAATTATTACCCAGAATGGTTACGCCAAACATGCATTGGTTGCTAAAAATGAAAAATAGGACGGCAATGGGTTGCCGTCCATCCAGTAGATAACTAACTGTTAAATAGCCCTTTTTATTGCCATATGAGGGCTATTTATTTATAAATAAGCGGGGATTATACCCGGATAAAGGAATATGTCTTGCCATCAAATAAAAATCAGTTCTAAAAATTCGAATATTCGTTATTTAATCCATACTTTTGCAGCCGATAAAAAATTAGAAGTAAATTTCCGGAGTCTTTTTAAAAATTTTGAGATGCCTTATTTAACAACAGAAAAGAGAGCAAGTATTTTTGCAGAATTTGGTGGAAAAGCCACTAACACCGGCTCAATTGAAGCACAAGTTGCTATTTTGACCGAGCGTATCGTTCACATTTCCAATCACTTGAAAGCTAACAAGAAAGATTTTTCTACTCAGCGTGGATTGATGAAAATGGTTGGACAACGTAAGCGTTTGTTGAGCTATATGCAAAAACATAACCTGACTGGATATCGCGCCCTGATTGAAAAACTGGGTCTGAGAAAATAATCTTAACCATGATACGAATAGACTATTCCCAACTGACAATTAAGTACGGTTGGGAATAGTTTTTTGTGTCTACACCTGATTTCCATTTTCATTTTCCTTTCACAAAGGCCACGATTTACTGGTTTAACGGCTTGTAAATCAGCGGCCTACTACAATACAAACATGTTATCACAACCAACTAGTGTAAAATTTGATCTTGGCGGTGGACGCGAAGTGACAATTGGTACAGGCAAATTGGCCCGTCAGGCCGATGGTGCTGTTACCGTAAGCCAGGGCAACTGTATGATCCTGGCAACCGTTGTTGCCAACAAGGACCCTAAAGAAGGACAAGATTTCTTCCCATTAAGCGTAGATTATCAAGAAAAGTTTGCATCTGCAGGCCGTATTCCTGGCTCTTTTTTCAAAAGAGAAGCTCGGTTAAACGATTACGAAATTCTGACTAGCCGTTTAATTGACCGTGCGCTGAGACCCCTATTTCCTGAAGATTATTTGTGCGATGTACAGGTATTGGTGACCCTAGTATCAAGTGATCCAGAAATCATGCCTGATTCATTGGCTTGTTTGGCCGCTTCTGCTGCCCTAGCCGTTTCTGATATTCCAGTAATGGAAATCATTTCTGAAGTAAGAATTGGCCGCATTAACGGTGAATATATTATCAACCCAACTCGTTCACAATTAGCTCAGTCAGATCTAGAATTCCTGATTGCTGCTACAGAAAAGAACTTGATGATGGTAGAAGGTGAGGCAAAAGAGTGCGCTGAAGCTGACTTGGTGAAAGCGTTACAAATTGCACACGATGCTATTCGTATTCAAATTAAAGCTCAAGCTGATTTGCGTGCTCAATTGGGTATTACTACCAAACGTGATTACAAAAAACCTGCGTCTGATGAAGCTGTTAATGAAAAAGTAATTGCTTTTGCCAAACAAAGGGTATATGAAATTTCTAGAAAAGGTTCAGCTAAACACGAACGCAGCGATGCTTATGCTCAGTTGAAAGATGAGTTAATTGCTAGCTTGGGTACAGAAGTTACTGATCTAGAAAAGAAATTGGCTAAGAAATACTACGAAGACCTGAAATGGACCGTAGTAAGAGATATGATGTTGGAAGACCGTATTCGCTTAGATGGCCGAAAATTGGACCAAGTTCGTCCTTTGGCTATGGAAGTTGAACCACTGCCTTCTCCACACGGATCTGCTTTGTTTACAAGAGGAGAGACTCAGTCTTTAACTACTGTAACATTCGGAACCAAACTAGACCAATTGTTGTTGGAAACAGCTGCAAAATCTGATTATGGTAATTTCTTCTTGCACTATAATTTTCCTCCATTCTCTACAGGTGAAGTAAAAATGATTCGTGGTGTAGGTAGAAGAGAAGTAGGACATGGTAATTTGGCCATGCGTAGCTTAAAGCAAATGATGCCAGGCAATGACTATCCTTATACCGTTCGTGTGGTAAGTGATATTCTTGAAAGCAATGGTTCATCAAGTATGGCTACTGTTTGTGCCGGTTCATTAGCTCTAATGGATGCAGGTGTACCTGTTCCAAAACACGTGAGTGGTGTGGCCATGGGATTGATTACCAGAGCCGACGGTAAATATGCTATTCTTACTGATATCTTGGGTGATGAAGATCATCTAGGTGATATGGACTTTAAAGTTACCGGTACCCGCGATGGTATCTGTGGCGTACAAATGGACATTAAAGTAGACGGTTTGAGCATGGAAGTGATGATGGAAGCATTGGAGCAAGCACGTGCAGGACGCTTACATATCTTAGATGCTATGTATGAGTGTATTTCTGAGGCTAGGGCCGATGTAAAACCACATGCCCCACGCATGGTGAAATTGATCATTGACAAAGAATTTATTGGCGCAGTGATTGGACCAGGTGGTAAAGTGATTCAAGAAATTCAGCGTGAAACTGGCACTACCATTAATATTGAAGAAGTAGGAAATACCGGAGAAGTAAGCATTTTCTCTGCCTCTAAAGAAGCTGTTGACAAAGCAGTTGCTTGGGTACGTGGTATCACTGCAGTTCCTCAAGTGGGTGATGTATACGAAGGACCTGTTAAGGGCATTAAAGAGTTTGGCGCATTTGTTGAATTCATGCCAGGTAAACAAGGTTTATTGCATATCAGTGAGATCAGCTGGTCAAGGTTAGAAACCATGGACGGTTTGTTCAAAGAAGGCGATATGGTGAAGGTTAAATTGGTTGGCTTAGATCCTAAGACCGGCAAATTTAAATTAAGCCGTAAAGTGCTGATGCCAAGACCAGAAGGTTCAAGACCTAGAGAAGAAAGAAATGATGCTCCAGAAGCATAATTGAATAGAACACTGAAATGGCCTGCATCGCAGGCCATTTTCATTTAACATCAACCATGGAATCAACCATACAACTCAGCTTTCAATTGGCTGATCAAGAACAAAAAGACTTACTCATTGCACAATTATCAGAATTGGGTTTTGACGCATTTGAAGAAACAGAAGAGGGTTTATATGCTTTTACGCCTTTGGATAGTTTTGAAGAAGCAGCGGTAAAAGAATTATTAAAAGACCAGCCCTATACCCAAACAACCATTGCCAAGCAAAACTGGAACCAGCTTTGGGAGTCCAATTTTGAACCCGTACAGGTGGAAAATTTTGTAGGTATTAGAGCGGGTTTTCACCAAGCAATGGAAGGCGTAATCCATGAAATTGTGATTACCCCCAAAATGAGTTTTGGAACAGGCCACCATGCCACTACCTATTTGGTCATGAAAGCCATGAAAGACCTAGACTTTAAGGGTAAAACTGTATTGGATTTTGGTTCTGGAACTGGCATTTTAGCCATTTTAGCAGAAAAATTAGGTGCTCAATCGGTATTGGCCATTGACAATGATGACTGGTGTATTGAAAATTCCCTTGAAAATTTGGCTATTAACCAAACCCAGATAATCAGGGTACAGAAAGCAGATTCAGCCGCTTTTTTAGACCAGTTTGACCTTGTATTAGCTAATATTAACAAGCATATCATACTGGCTAATATGGATAATTTGGGTAAAGCATTAGCAAAAGGGGGTACCATTTTGCTAAGTGGATTACTAGTGGAAGATGAGTCAGATATTCTAGAAGCCTGCCAACAAAATGCTTGGAAACACCTTTTTACCCACCAAAGAAATGGATGGTTGGTGATAGGTATGGAAGGTTAAAATCGGTAGAAAATGACTTTGTTAATTAATTATTAAGGATCAGAACCTTATATTTGTTACTCAAACAACTTCAAACCACCCCCGAATGAACGAATTTTTGCTCATTGTTCTGGCTTACTTGATCGGGTCTATTCCCACAGCTGTTTGGGTTAGTAAGGCTTTTTTCAACATAGATATTCGTGAATATGGAAGCGGCAACGCTGGTGCTACCAATACTTTCCGAGTATTAGGTTCTAAATGGGGATCTTTTGTAATGTTGGTAGACGTTTTAAAAGGTGTGTTAGCAACATCGCTCTATATCTTGCTTCCTTATTATTTATTCAATGAATGGGATAGGACCAATTTTATGATTGGTTTGGGTTTGGCTTCAGTATTAGGACATATTTTTCCCATCTGGGCCAATTTTAGAGGAGGAAAAGGAGTAGCCACTTTATTGGGTATGGCAGTTGCCATTCAACCCTTGGTAGCTTTATGCTGCGTTGGTGTTTTTCTAATTGTGCTGTATTTAACAAGATTTGTTTCTCTTAGTTCCATATTGGCCGGAGTATCATTTATGATCTTCATTCTTTTCATTTTTAATGAAAAAGAGACCCTATACCGCGTATTTGCCGTATTGGTAGCCCTGATGGTGGTATTGACCCATCAGAAGAATATTGGCCGAATTTTAAAGGGAACTGAGAGCAAAGTGCCTATTTTAAAGCATCGCGACAGAAGAAAACAGCGCCGCAAAGAGGGAATTTAGCCCAGTTTTTCGTAACTTTGCCCTCTATTTTCCACGTAAATCTCCTTTTAGGCATGTCTAATCAAAGTTTGTTTGAGAAGTTACAGTTAAAAGACGAGAAGAACCTGTTGATTCAAGGTATCCCCTCATCCATCGAAAAGCAATTTGCTAAACTCACTTACGCCAAGAATGTTACCCCATTGCTGAAAAGCAAGAAAGTAGAATTTGCCTTGGTTTTTGCGTTGAGTCAGCAACAGTTGAACAATGTATTGAAAGAGGTATTTCCTGCCCTTAGTGCGGAAACCAAATTATGGGTAGCATACCCCAAGACCTCTAGTAAGATTGTAAGTGATCTTAATAGAGATTGCAGCTGGGATCTACTCATTAAAAATGGCTACGAGTCTGTAAGGCAAGTAGCGGTAGATAATGTATGGAGTGCTATTAGGTTTAAAAAATTAGAAACCATTCCCAACAAGGATCGCAGTTTTTCTGATATCAAAACCACAGAATCCAATGGGATTGATTTTGAGAAAAGATTAGTAGTTCCTCCAGCTGAGTTAGGAAGTATGTTCTTAAAGCACAAAGAAGCCCAATCATTTTATACCTCATTGTCTTTTACCAATCAGAAAGAATATGTAAGTTGGATTGAGTCAGCTAAAAAAGAGGAAACAAGAAAACGTAGGTTAGAAACTGCTTTGGAAAAACTCTTGGCTGGTAAGAAGAATCCCTCAGAGAAATAGAATTTAACTATAACGATAGCATAAAATGCCACTCAACTGAGTGGCATTTTTAATTACATTAGAGAACAATTTTTGTTCTATGAAACAATGCTGCTTGATACTAGGTTTACTAATTGCATATTACGGTATTGCACAAGTAACACAACGCAATATTCTAACCAATAAATTTAGCGCGGAGCAAGTAAAAGCGGCCTTGGTTTCCAAGGACGCATTTAAGCCTTATCCCCAAACGGCAGAGGCTTGGCGTAAGGCATTACCAGACTCAGTTTTCAAACAAAGCATTGTAGCGGGTGAAGCTGGTTTGAAATTCAAGTTTGAACCAATCAGTGCAACCCTGTCGCTAGATTTTGTACGCTCGGGCGATAGGGAGCGCCATAGCAATATCAGTTTTGCTAAAAGGAATACCCTTACTGAACTCATATTGGCAGAATCTATGGAAGACAAGGGTAGATTTACTGAAGCCATTTTAAATGGCATATGGTCTATTTGTGAAGAAAGCTTTTGGGGTGTTCCTGCACATATTGGTAAAACGGGATTGCCCGATGTTGAAAATCCAGAAGTGGATTTATTTACGGCAGAAACAGCTTCTGTACTAGCATTGGCCGATTATTTTACAGGTCCCAAATTAGACAAGATCAATCCCTTGATTCGTAAAAGAATTTATTTTGAAACCAATCGTCGTTTGTTTGAACCCATGTTAACTAAGGGAAATCAATATAAATGGATGAGTAAAACAATGGCCGTAAATAATTGGAATCCTTGGATCATGTCTAATTGGATGCTTAGTAACCTGCTTTTAGAAAAACAAGCACCTAGAAGAGCGGCCATGCTATATGCTTCCATAAGTGGACTAGACTTATATTTGAATGGATTGGGTGAAGACGGAGGATGTGATGAAGGTCCCAGTTATTGGTTTGCGGCAGGGGGCTCTGTGTATGATTGTTTAGAACTCTTGCAACAAGCTACCCAACTCCAAGTGTATGACCATCCGTTGATTCAAAAAATGGCAGCCTATGTTTATAAAGCGCATATAGATGGTTATTATTTCACCAATTTTGCCGATGCTGATCCTGTATTAAAGCCCGATGGTTTAATGTTATATCGTTTTGGAATAGCAATAGCAGATAAACAGTTGGAATCGCTTGGTGCATGGTCTTTTCAGCAATTTCCCAGTACTGGGGTTACAGGATTTCAACGCATGAGAAGGGTTCAGAATTTACTAACCATTCCTCTAATCAATAAAACCTTGAATTATCAGCCCGTTAAAGATGCATGGGTCAGTGATATTCAAGTTATGACTGCTAGAACAAGTAAGGGCTTATACTTAGCAACACATGGGGGACATAATGCAGAAAGTCATAACCATAATGACGTGGGCGATTTTATAGTATATGCCAATGGACAACCCATGATAGTTGATGCAGGTAGGGGTAATTATACAGCCAGAACTTTCTCAAGCAAACGATATGAATTATGGTTTACCCAGTCTGAATATCATAACCTGCCAATCATTAATGGATTTGGGCAAATAGCTGGAAGGGAATTTGAAGCCACTCAAGTTGTATCAAATATCAATGAACAACAAGCAGTACTTACTATGAATATTGCAGCTGCATATCCAAAAGAAGCTGGAATAAAACAATGGGAGAGAAAGATTAAACTTGACAGAGTCAATAACCAAATTGCATTAACAGATAGTTATGCATTAGCAGTAAAAGCTAGTTCAATACAACAAGTATTTATGACCGTTGCAAATGTGAACTTGTCAAATCCTGGTTCCATTATTTTAACAGGTGATGAAAATACACAACTCCAATTAGACTATGATGCCAAACTCTGGACAGCCAGTTCAGAACTAACTTCTACAGAAGGAATGGAATACAAAAGCTTTAAAACCAAATGGGGTGGAAAATTGGTAACAAGAATTTTGTTAACTGCCAAAACGCTAAAAACAACAGGCATTCACTCATTCAAGATCAGTATGAAGTAACAACTTCTTTTTTCACTCTTAACTCTTCACTCTTAACTCTTCACTCTTCATTCTTAACTCTTCACTCTTCACTCTTCACTCTTCACTTATCGTATGATTACAGTGCCTAATTGAAGCGTAATCTCTCTTTCAATGGCTTTAAGGTGTTGGTGTAATTCTATTAATCTACTATAATCTTCTTTGGGAGCTTGTTCCAAATCTCTTTGGTTTTCTTCAAACATCTTTTTAATCTTGCGAAGCTTATAATAGTTAACACTCATCAATACGTCTTGATGGCTTGTATCTCTATTCAGAATATGCATGCCTTCCATTACATTGTCCCAATTATAACTCAGCTCTTGGTGCTGCATAGTAATTTGAATCAATAAGGTTCTGGTAGCATCGTCAACATTGTATAACAAGCTTTTGGCAGTTGGCTCAAGCCCTTGTTGGTAAAGGTTTTTATAGGTTTCATACAGAGATTCTAAAGCGGGGTTGTCAAAATGAAACTGCTCTAATTCTTCAAAAATATAGGCAGCCATGGTTTTGTTTTCATCCCATTGCTTTAATCCATAATCTAATAAAACACGCAACACATTTCTTTCATGCGCTTCATCCTTATTAAACAAGAGTTGCGAATCATCTAATACGTCTTCAGGTTGTGCGCTTTGGTCAAGTTCTTGTTGTGCTTCATCAGCGCTTTGTTGTTTGCGTTCTTCCTTAGCTAATTTGTCTCTTTTGAGTTTATTAACTAAAGTAGTCAACCCCATTTCATCAATGCGCAACAAACCCGCACACTGACGTATATAGTCTTGTTGTTTGGTAAAGTCTTCTGCTTTGTTAAGTTTGCTAATAGTTTCAGCAACTTGATTTACTACTTCACTTTTTCTAGAAACATCATTGCCCGCTTCTTTAAGCATGACTTCTAACTGAAAAAGAATAAAGTCTTTTTTATTGGCTGCAATGAATTCATTAAAAGCAGTTACTCCAACTTTATTGACATAGCTGTCGGGGTCTTCTTTGTCTGGAATCAATACCAGTTTTACATTCAAACCTTCTTCCAGCGCCATGTCTAATCCTCTTAGAGCAGCTTTAATACCAGCACTATCACCGTCATAAATGATGGTGAGGTTATTGGTATATTTTTTAATCAGCCTAAGTTGTTCAATAGTTAAAGAAGTACCTCCACTGGCAACAACATTTTCAATACCTGCTTGGTGCAAACTCACCACATCGGTATAGCCTTCAACCAATAAACATTCATTGGCTTTATCAATGGCTAGTCTGGCAAAATAAGACCCGTAAAGGATTTTACTTTTGGAATAAATTTCGTTTTCAGGCGTGTTAATATATTTAGGTGCCCTATCGGCTTTGCCAATAACGCGAGCACCAAACCCAATTACTTTTCCTGAATTATTGTGTATGGGAAAGATAATTCTACCCCTATAATTATCTACCAATTCTGTTTCATTTCTCAATGAAACCAATCCAGTTTTGGGTAGTAATTCGGGATTAAATTGATTCTCTAATAAAGCCTTGGTAAGTGTGTCCCTGGTGTTTGGGTTATATCCAATTTGAAATTTCTGAATAATCTCTTCTCTGAATCCTCTTTCCTGTAAGTAGGAGAGGGCAATATTTTTACCTTCTTCTGTTTGGGTTAATTGAGTTGAGAAAAATTTTTGAGAGAAATTGTTAATGGCATAAAGACTATCGGCCGTTTGATTGGCTAATTTTTGTTCAGGACTAGCTTCTGTTTCTTCAATTTCAATATTGTATCGCGCAGCAAGCCAACGCAAAGCTTCTACATAACTAAATTTCTCATGCTCCATGAGAAAGGTAATGCTATTGCCACTCTTACCACAGCCAAAGCATTTGTAAATCTCTTTGGCGGGTGATACCGTAAAAGAGGGGCTTTTCTCATTATGAAAAGGACAAAGTCCTAAATAGTTGGTACCTCTTTTTTTGAGTTTGACAAATTCACCCACCACGTCCATCACGTCTATTCTATTGGTAATCTGCTGTATGGTATGTGGTGAAATCATGCGTCTGCGAAGATAATTGTTTTCAAATGCCCGTTTGTTAGAATCTCCAGAATCAATTTTGCCCAATTTTAGCATTTCTATTAAATTTATCCATGCTTAAGAAAGAACGTCAGGCATTTATCATCCAGCAAATCAATATTCACAACAAGGTAATGTCTTCCGATCTGAGTGTGCACTTAGACGTTTCTGAAGACACTATTAGAAGGGATTTACAAGAACTATCTGAAGAAGGTAAATTGATAAAAGTACATGGCGGGGCTTTGTCCAAATCCTTTCACTTTACCTTAGAAACCAATCCCATCTATAGTTTACCGGAGAAAAAGGTCATTGCTTTTAAGGCCATGGAACTAATCAAAGATGGTATGATGGTTTTGTTAACAGGGGGCACTACCATTTTGGAATTGGTCAAGTCCCTACCGCTTGACTTAAACGCTACATTTGTAACCGTAAGTCTGCCCATTGCCTTAGAATTATTGAACCATCCTACAGCGGAAGTAATATTTCTGGGGAATAGATTATTGAAAAATGCTCAGATGTCAGTAGGGGCGGAGGTAGTTGAAAGATTGAGTAGGATTAAAGCGGATCTATGTTTATTGGGAACCAATAGTTTTGATGCTAATTATGGGATTACTGATATGGAATGGGAGATTATTGAGGTTAAAAAAGCCATGATCAAATCCGCTCAAAAAACGGTTTCCTTGGCTATTTCTGAAAAACTGAATACCATTCAACGATTACAGGTTTGTGTACCTGAAGAAATAGATATTCTGATCACGGAACTCAACCCCGGGCATGAAAAATTACAACCCTATTTAGCCAAAGGGATCCAAATTTTATAGATTTTGTAGTTTTCAACCTTTTCAATCTCGTTTTTTGCAGTTTTTTGCGGCTTTTATTTTGATTTGTGCAACATCTGTGGATATCTGTCTAAAATCTCATCAAAATTATTTGGGAAGTCTCGCTTACAAATTTTAACATTGCTTTATTATTTTGGATTCCCCCTTGTTTTGAAACTTTTTTGCGGCTTTTTGCGTATTTCTCGCATTCCCAAGCAATGTTTTGAAGCTTTTGGTTGTCCAGAATTAGAATAGCCTAGGTTATTTGAAAATCAAGACTAAAGAACCAAAAAAACTGTTATGAGAAAAATTGCTTCATTAATGAAGGTAGTTGTACTACTGCTTTTCATTTTCTCGCTGCCTGTTCTTGGGCAAAGCCAAACGGTTTCCGGTACCGTTAAGGATACTGAGAAAAACCTGCCCTTAGCAGGTGTTACCGTTAAAGTGGTAGGTACCACTTCTACTTCCCAGACCAACGAGTCCGGTTCATTTACAATTAAAGCAAATAAGGGTCAAGTACTCTTGTTAAGCTTTGTTGGTTTTGAAACCCTTCGTTACACTGTAGATGGCACAAACCTAACCATTGGGTTAAAAAGTGCTGTTACAGAATTGGATGAAGTAGTAGTAGCCATGGATATCAAGAGAAAATCAAGAGACCTTGGCTATTCTACCCAAGTAGTAAAAGGGGAGGACTTAAAAGAAACACAGCGTGAAAGTTTTGTCAATGGATTGCAGGGTAGAATTGCCGGTGCAACCATTACATCTACTTCTGGTGTGCCAGGTGCTTCTTCTACCATTGTATTACGTGGTTTTAATTCTCTTTCTTTAGATAACCAACCTTTGTTTGTTATTGATGGTGTTATTAGAGATAATAGTACCATTGATGCGGCTGCCAGTGTACCTGCTGCTGCTGGTCAGAACAATACTTCTAATGACTTCACCAATAGGATTGCTGATATAAATCCTAACGATATTGAATCTATTACTGTTTTAAAAGGACCAGAAGCAACCGTGTTGTATGGTAGTGCTGCCAGTAATGGTGCCATAGTTATTACCACTAAGCGTGCAAAAATTACTTCTGGAAAAAGGTTAAATGTCAATTATGACAATAGCTTCCGTTTCCAGTCTTTGCAAAATACCCCATCAGTTTTCAATGGTTTCCAACAAGGTATCAACGGGGTATTAAATAATGGAACTTTTTCTGCTTTTGGACCTGCTATGCCAGAAGGAACCAAGCTATATGACAACGTAGGCAACTTCTTTAAAAACGGGTTTGGTCAAACCCATAACCTTGGAGTTGACTTTGGTACCATGAAGTCTAACTATCGCGCCAGCGCATCTTATTTTGATCAAACTGGTGTGGTGCCTGGAACTAGATTACAAAGAATCAATTTCCGTTTAACCAATACTACTAAGATTGGTAAATACATTGAGATTACTCCATCAGTTGGATACACAAATAGTGACAACGATAAAGCGCTTAAAGGTGCTGGAGGTTATTTGTTGAACTTGTTTCAGTGGCCAGCTACTGATGACG
The DNA here is from genome assembly GCA_002256765.1 of Bacteroidetes bacterium 24-39-8. GTDB lineage: Bacteria > Bacteroidota > Bacteroidia > Chitinophagales > Chitinophagaceae > Sediminibacterium. Next base: position 4,671 of record NCHJ01000033.1, on the reverse strand, counting down.
CACAAAACTATTTGTTGCCCAATGGTCACAAACGCTATTTGATCAATACCAATAATACCGCAGATAATGCTGGTTTAGGAACTATTGCTGAAACAGACAATCCTTTCTTTGCCGTTTATCGCAACCAATCTAGGGATAAGACAAATAACTATGATGCCAACTTAGCCATCAATATTAATCCTACTAAATGGTTAACTGTTGCTGGTAGATTTGGTTACAACTATTATACTACAGATGGTTACCAATACCGTGATCCAGAATCTGCATCTCAGTCTTCCATGGCCAACAAGGGTCAATTGGATAACTATTTCTATAAAGTGGCAACTTATAACCACACTATCTCTGCATCTGCTAAAAAGAACTTTGGAAAATTCAATACCCGTTTAACCGTAGGTACCAGATGGAACCAATTAGAATTCCAGAACTATGGTATTTCAGGTACCAAAGACAGTATTAGAAGTTTTGACAGTAGTAGTACAGGTATTACTACAAGAACAAGGTTGAGCCGTGCTACACTCTATGGAACTGAAAACTGGAATCTTAGAAAATCCTATCAAGTAGCTGCATTTACAGAAGCCACAGTTAGTTACGCTAATGTCATCTTCTTAACAGGTTCTATTGCTTTTGAATCTTCTTCTATACTTCCAGCAGCCAATAGAAACTATAGCTATCCAGGTGGAAGTTTGAGTGTAATCATGAGTGATATCTTCCCCAAAATGAAAGGCGGCATTTTAAACTATTGGAAATTGAGAGGTTCTATGGCTTCTACGGCAAGGCTCCCATCGCCCTATGCTAACCAGTCCAACTTTGTTCCTACGGTAACAAGTAATGCATTGCCGGCCAATTTAACTCCTTTGCAATATGCCTTTACCAATGCCAATCCTGATCTGAAACCAGAAAGGCAAAACACTTATGAAATTGGTACAGAAATCAGGTTGTTTAATGACGTAGTTTCTATTGATGCTGCTTATTATAATGCCATTGCTTCTGATCAGATTGCACAAGGTTTCCGCGCTAGTTATGGTTCTGGATTCGTATTGAATACAGCCAATAACAGTAGCGTTCGTAACCAGGGTATAGAAATTTCAATGGGTATCAAAGCTATCCGCAAAAAAGACTTTGACTGGAATATCCAATTCAACTTTAACCATATGTGGAATCGGGTATTGGCCATTCCAGCATCAATTGATATTTCTGGAGGTGATTATTATGACGCTTCAACTTGGTTGTATAGCAATGCAAGAGGAGGAATCAGACCAGGATTCTCTACGGGTACTATTTCCAGTTTTGGTTACTTACGTCAAAATTTAACACCTGCTGGAGCTAATGGGGTTTCTTCAAATAATGGAGCCATTGTAATCAATGCCACAACAGGTTTGCCTTTAAATAATGCCTTTTTCAGGGTTAGGGCCTATAGAACAGTTTGGTTAACATTAGGTACTATTAACCGATTCCGTTATAAAAATTGGAACCTAAGTTTCCTTTGGGATTTGCGTGTAGGTGGAGACATTTTCAATGCAACCAATATGTACTTGACCAACTTGGGTAAATCTACTAAAACAGCTGATAGGCTAACACCAAGGATTGTATCTGGTGTTATTCAAAATGGCTTAGAACATACCGCCAATGCTACGGTAAATAATATTCTAGTTACACCTTATTGGAACTCTGCTTATTATGGGTCAGTGAGTATGCCAGAAGAGGATTATATGGAAAGAGATATTAAAGCTTTCCGTTTAAGAGATATTTCTTTGAGCTACCGTTTCCCAGAATCTGTTTTAACCAATAGAAGAAGGAATATGGATTCTCCAGGTGTGATTGATTACCTGCCTATAAAATCTTTAAGCTTCTTTATCACTTGTAACGACTTGTTGTTATTTACAAATTATTCCGGTGCGGATCCTGCTGCTAATGGCGGTAACGCATCTCTAAGGGGTGTAGGTGCCGTAGGGTTTGACTATGGTAATATTGCAGCTCCATTGAGTTTCAACGCTGGATTAAGAGTAGGATTTTAATTGAATAAAATAAAATGATTATGAAAAATATAAGTTTTATAACCACTAAATCGGCAGTAACCATCTTTGCCATCGGGGTTATTGCATTTGCTTCTTGTTCTAAGAAGTTAGATGAAGCCTACCTGAATCCAAATAACCCGGTAGAAGGTGCCATTGAAGCTATTTTGCCTAATGTGACCAATCAAATGACATCTACAGCCGCACCGCCAGCTGGTGGAGGAGGTGGTTCTTACGGACCTGCAGCCGAAGCTGTAAATATGGGTCGTTATATCCAGTTTTGGAATGCGGTTGGAACCAATGATAACTATGACCAAATGGGTGGTGTTTTTGGAACTGCATCTGATAACACTGGTTTAGTTTGGGCCATGCATTATTACGGAATTGGTGCCAATGCCAAATTCATTATCTCTCGCGGTATTCAACAAGAAAAATGGGATTATGTGGGTGTTGCTCATGCCATTTTTGCCTATAGTTGGTTAACACTAACGGAAGAATACGGAGAAGTAATTCTGAGACAAGCATTTGACGGAAGCAGAAGTACTTTTGAATACAATACACAGTCTGATGTATATGATAGTGTACGTATTATGTGTGACAATGCCATTACCTATTTGAACAGAACCGATGGAAAAGTTAGCCCAGCTAATTTGAAATTGGGTGATGCTTTTTTCTTGGGTGGTGATGTAGCTAAATGGAAAAAATTTGTTTATGCTATTAAAGCTAGAACCTTTGCTCACTTGAGTAATAAAGCTATCTATGGTTCTAGAGGTTATGCAGATTCAGTAATTAAGTATACCGATCTATCTGTAAGTACCAATGCAGAGAACGCAACCCAAAGATGGTCTGGTGGTAACTTTAGTGGTACCAATAACTATTATGGTCCATTTAGGGGAAATATTGGATCCATTCGTCAGTCCGCATTTATTGCGAATTTACTTTCTGGAACCTCTACCGAATCACCATTTGCAGGAGTATTTGATCCACGTACGCCCTACTTAATCAATGAAAATACCAATAAAACTTACAAAGGTGTTGTTCCAAATCTTGGTACTTCTGGACTTGCAATAGCAGATAGGCCTTTGACTTTTTGGAGACAGGTTTTTACTTCTACAACATCTGCAGTTCCCGATTCTGGTAGGTATATCTTTAACAACTTAGCCCCTTTTCCTGTGTTAACAGCTGCTGAAGTACAATTTATGAAAGCAGAAGCAGCTTTTAGAAAAGGAGACAAGGCACTGGCTTTAGCTGCCTATACCAAAGGAATCAACATGTCATTTGATTTATTGGTTTCTGAATATCAAGCAAGAATTCCTGGTAATTTGAGAATCACTGATGCAACTAGAAATGCCTATTTTGCCAATACCAAAGTAATACCTGCAACACCTGCTGGTCTAACTATGACCATGATTATGTTACAGAAATATATTGCCTTATACGGTTATGGCTTTAATGAGACATGGACAGATTTGAGAAGATTTCATTATACAGATTTGGATCCAGCAACTGGTAAACAAGTATATGCTGGGTTCCAATTACCTTCTACGCTAACCATTTTTAATAATGGTAAACCAGTATATAGAGCAAGACCACGTTATAATTCAGAGTATTTGTACAATATTCCGAATTTGCAACTCATTGGCGCTTTGGCATCTGATTATCACACCAAAGAACATTGGTTCAGTCAACCATAACTTTTAAGCTTAAAACTGAAAAGATGAAAAAAACATTTTTAAAATATGGAATAGCATTAGCAGCCATTGTTTTGATGTATGCCTGTTCTAAAAAGGATGGGATTACCAATCAGCCTTATGATGCTTATGGCATTTCTGGTACGCAAGGACAACTAAAGATTAATCTGGCATTTGCTTACACCATTGATTATGCCACTTTAAGAATTAGGGTAAATGGCAAAACCGTAAGCGGTAGCATGCAAAGCAGGCAGCCGTTTCCCGGCGGTGGTTATAATACTCGTGGTAGCAATTTTGCCTTGTATCTATCTGTTCCTCAAGGGAGCAATACAGTTTCTGTTTTTATACCCAAAGTAGGTACTGATACAGATTCTATTGTTTTGTATAGTGGTACTGTATCAGTTCCTGATAACAATCCTTATACCTTACATTTGTCTGATACAGCTCGTAACCCAAGAAGCGGCAAAGTAGACGACTTATTGGTGAAGAATATAATTAATAAATTGGATACTGGTTTTTGCCGTTTCAAATTTGTGAATCTGATCCCAAATTTAGCTGCAGTTGATTTGTATTTAAATGGTATTAAGATCAAATCTAGTATACCTTATAAAACGGCTACTGACACTTTTAGTGTAAGAACAGGGGTAAATCAACCTGGCTGGACGTCAGCAATTACTACTACTTGGGCAGTTAGACCTGCTGGAGCATTGCCTACTTCTGCTGCAACTGCTTCCTATGCTAGTTCTAATGGATTGCAATCACAAAAAGTGATGACTATATTTAGTATGGGTTATGCAACTGCAACAGGAACAAGGCTACCATATGTAGCTTTTACATTAGATAATAACCAATAGTATTATTGTTTGAATTTTTTATAAGGGGAAGAGATTCTATATCTCTTCCCCTTATTTTTTGGAGCAGTTTTAACAGGAGCTTTTGTATTTTTACCCATAGAAGATTCTATGAAC
>NCHJ01000032.1:11612-36089 GCA_002256765.1 Bacteroidetes bacterium 24-39-8 | reverse complement strand
CATAATCTAAACTGTGTTTTAAAGTTAAAAAAAGTGAGGGATAAGTTGGGGTGCACCCCAACTTATCCCTCACTTACACAGTTTATAAAACAGTCCCGCTTTATATGAAAATCTTTGTCATTTACTAAAACCTAAGCACAGCTTAGGTCAACTCGTTTACTGAGAACAGCGTCCATTCTTCACTCTTATCTCTTCACTTTTTATTAAAAATTACATCCCAGGGGCGGGCTCTAATTTTGTAAAGGTCTTTGCCACTCTGGTATAAACACAGCCGTTCTTATCGTTTAAACGTAAAACAAGTTCATTAGCAGCTACCTTATTTGCAATATCTTTTTTGGACTTGGTAGCAGCATTAGTTACTTTATCCTTAATACTAATCTGCCATACTGCTTCATCAGTATACCTAACAAGGGTATCTTTTTGTTTGCCATTTTCTATTAAAACAGGCTTAGAGGCCACTTTTGTTATAGTGGCGGTATACAGTTGTTGTTTGATCCAAATCCTCTCAATCTTGATATAGGGTACTTTGTTGGCAATTAGATAGATATAATAAACAGGTTTGGTGGGAATTACTTGAACCTTGGTTTCCTTGCCGCCCACTTCAATTACTGGAGAGGGCGCAACACCACTCACAAATACCCTTTCATAAGCTTTTAGCCTGATAGATGGGGTAGTAGGTGTATTAGTTTGCCCCTTGGCTAGCAAGGATAAACCCAAGAAAGCCAAAATGCTAGTAAACAATGATGTGCGCATAACCTATTGTTTGATCACTTTTTGAATGGTTTGATATTTCTTATTATCACTTGTAATTTGGATAATATAATTTCCCGATGCAAGATTGCCTAACGGAATGGAACCAGATCCATAGTTAACAGATTGGCTATAAACCGGCTGTCCCCACATATTGTATACCTGCACCTGCATAGATTTAATGCCGGTTAAACTACCTTGACCATATTGGTAAGTTCCCCTACTAACGGTTGGGAATACTTTAATAAAGTTCTTGTCATTTAAGATTGCGGTAGAAATAGCAGTAGATGTATTAGGATTGAAATTAGGGTTCCCAATCACTGTATAATACATACCATTCCCATGGGTACCAATGAGCATGGTATTATCCGCAGGACGATAGTCTAGGGAGGTAATTACAGCAAAGTTCAATACAGAAGCACCTTCTCTAGACCAAACAACAGAACCTCCTGCGCCAAGTGTTTTACCAATGCTTGCTGTGGTATATAAGCCAACTGAAGTGCCCACATAGTATTCTGTAACAGGTACCCCGTTTTCCAATTTAGGAGCAATCACACAAGATCTAATAGAGGGTAATGTTAAATTGCCTTCTGCGTTTGACCAACTTGGGGTAGCTGATTTAGCATTATAGGTCCACCAAATAGAGGTTTGACCATAATTGGATACTACCGCCATGATCTCATTGTCATCATTGGGGTTTACGGCAATGTCTATAATATTTCCAGTTACACCTGTGGGTGAAATATCAACTGGGAATGCTAGGGCATCGGCATTTGCGTAGTCATTCAATCTAAAAATCTTACCATTACTAGTGCCATAATACATGACATGGGTAGTTTTATAGGGTCCCCAAGAAAAATCAATAGTTCTAATAGAAACAGGGGTACTACCTCCAATATCAGTAGCCAAAGCTACGCCAGCCATTTTAGTCCACTTGGTACTATCTACAGTACTAGCAGAAGTGGTTCTAAATAAGTTATAATAATTGACATAGAAAAGAACTTCAGAATTGGAATTACTCAATTTGAAATAGGTAACAAAATCGCCCCAACCACTACTTCCATTAGCAATCATATCGGCCACTTTGGGTCTGATGCTACCACCTGCATAATTGTTATAATCCAATACCTCGTCTCTATAGATTGTACCTGTTTGTGAACCAAAATAAATTAATTGTTTGCCTGCACTAATATTGGCAATATCAACAGCTACACCATCTCCGCCATATAAACCAACATGATCATCAATACCTGGTCTATCAGTAGGTCTGGCCCCAAAATTCAAGCTAGCATCTCTATACCATGACCAATTGTCTTGAGCGCCTCCCAAGAAATTATTCTTGCCTGTTTCTGGGTCAATAGCTACATGGTAGTATTGAAGGGTTTGATAATTTTTAATAAAACTCCAAACTACTGGCGTTGCTGTAATATCATTGGTAAATTGGATACTTCCGTCATTGATATTATAGGCTTTCTTAACATTGGTAGGGTCAAAAATCAATCCATGCATGTCTGGATGAGAATTGGTTGTGCTATATCCGCCAATTTTGTTGGTAGCTGTAGTTGTGGTAAAACCATTGATAGACCTATATAAGTTGGTTCCGCCAATAAAGACCATATTGGGATCATCAGGTTTAATGGATAATAGCATATTGTAGGCCCCTTGTAGATCAACGCCACCTCCAGTTCCTGTTCCAACTGGCATAAAAGCTGAAAGATTGGTCCATTGCGGTAACCCACCAATCACTTCCATTTTAAATAAATCTGCTTCAGAAACAGTGGCACTTAAAGTATTGCCATTTTCATACATCACGTAAAGGATATTATTATTGGAAGGAGCCAGCGCCATCACAATTCTCCCCCAGTTGGAAGAGCCCGTATTTTGTTTAAAGCCAACTGGTGTTTCTGCTACACTTCCTGCAATAGCTGTCCAAGACCCTGCATCGCCTGTGGCGGATTCCCAAATGCCACGATCTGTTGTATTTTTTAAATGGAAACCTACATAGATTTTAGAACCATCTGCCTTAATTACCACATCAGTATTCCCAGTTAAAGTATTTCCACCCAATGTGCCTTTTACCACTGACCAAGATGTACCCCCATTTTGAGACCGTTGAATGGTGTTTTGTGCAGCTACATACACATCTCCAGTCAAGGGATGCACCGCAATTTTATGAACAATGTCAAATGCATTATTAAAAGACTCTAGGGTAGATTGGGTAGAAGTTAAAGCAGTCCAAGTTGCTCCATTGTCAATAGATTTAAAGATCCCATGTCCGTAAAAAAAAGCACCAGTTGATCCTGCAGAGTTACCAATGGCTTCACCAGTTCCCGCGTACCAAATATCTTGAGACCCAGATCTAGGGTCCTGTGCAATAGCTGTAAAACTATGAATCTGCTGAGATGGGGTAACCAAATTCCAAGTGGCACCTCCATCAGTAGAGCGCATAATACCTCCACTCACACAACCTGCAATAATTACTTGGTTGGTGCTGCCATTATATCTTTTGTCAAAAGCAAAAGCCCTGGTTCTACCACCCACATTATTGGGACCTGCTTTTAAATAGGTATTACTGGTGGGTGTATTTACCCCATTGGCAGTGCGCACAACGCCATTGCGAATAGAAAAAGATTCTAGTGAAACAGGCAGACTCATGGCTTGTTTCATTTCATCTACAAATGCATTTTTAGGGATTTTGCCCGTTTTTGGGTCTTTTAATAAATCATATTCATATTGCCATCTGGCAGCTTGAACTTCTGCTTTTTTTGCAGGATCCTCATCTTCTTCGTCCCCATCACCCTCAGCCTGTTTTTCTAACCAAGCTTCTTTAAAAGTCTTCTCCCTCCAAAAACGTAAACCGTTCTTTTTGATCATTAGTCCAATGCCAACAAAAGTTACCACAGCTGTTATAAGGAGAAGCCTTCTTTTCATAAATGAGGGATATTAATGCTCTAAGATATTGATTTGTTTAATACAATAAAGGCAGCCTCTTGGTTGCCTTTATTGTTATTTACTTGCTTTTCAGCCTTTTTTAATGTTGAATCAGGAATTTCTTTAAATAGGTTTTATTGTTATACCTGATTTTCAATACATATAGCCCTGCGGCAGCCTGTTCCAAATAAATGGTTTTGGAAAATTTTCCATTAAATCCCGGGTACTCTTCTCCCAAAAGTTTTTGACCTACACCATTGAAAATTTCAAGACTCAAATCATTTTTCTCAAACACTTCAAAACTTACCTGGAACCTGCCCTTATTGGGGTTGGGTGATACGGTTAAGAATATATCGTCTGGAATGACTCCATTTTGAAAATTAATACTGTTAGAAATCTGGCCACAACCACTGGCATCAGTAACAATTGATTTATAAATGCCATTTCTGATTGGCTTAATACTAGCTCTGGTAGCTCCTGAAATTAAAGTGTCATTGAGATACCATTGGTTGCCAGAAGACAAACTACTAACCAAAGAATCACCCACCAATGAAATCACTGGAACCAATGGAAGATTGGCCACCACAGGAACACGGTCACTTACACAGGCATTTGTATTCACTTTAACATCGTACAAGAAATAGTAAAACTGTTTGTAGAAATTGGTATCAGCCGTATTGGAACTATTCACCGCACTATTTCCCGTGATGGAAATGACATTAGGAATGCTAAATGGATAGGGATTTCCGGTAATGCCATTATTCCTAAAAATAGTGGCATTGTCCAAACAGTTGATGATTAAAATATGGTCACCAGTTGTATTTACGGGTAGATTTAATCGGTATACCTTACCTGTATCACCTGCTGGATTGCCTGTTACTGCTCCCATGGCAGGGGTAGGGTTACTGGCTTCTACCTTTAGTTCTACTTCTGATAATGGATAATAGTTATAGCCACCTTGACCATCAGGACCTGCATAATTAGCAACGGTGAAAATAATGGTACCAGGATAACCCGTATAGAGCTTGGCGGTTTCTATGGTCAAAGGCACGTCATTTCTAAAGTTGATATAGTTGCCACTAAAATAATTATAACCTCCATTGGGGTAGGCCAATTTGGTGGTAGGGCCTACTGCGCCCCTGCTTTCCTTGCCCAAGTAAAAAGTATTGTTGCCTGGGATATTGCTGGTACTAACAGTACTTCCAACGGCAAATGCACTTGTTGCTGTAGGAGAATTATACCAATAATAATTGCTAGAAAGCGATGGGTTCAGCACTTTCAACAAAGCATTGTTGTTACAGATAGTAGCCGCAGCGGTTGCAGAACTAGGTTTGGCTGCCGTTTGAACGCTACTACTACTGCTATTATTTGTCAGGTTCTGGTCCCCAGCCATATTTACAGAACTACTAATGGAATAAGTTGTTCCAGGAAGGGTATTAAAGGCTGTTGGAAAAGTATATTCCATACTAGTCAATGCAGGTAAAGTTCCTTTGAAGACCGTAGAAAAACTAGCAATGGTGGTGCTGCCATTACTTACAGTTGCAGTTAAAGGGATATTTGTTTGATCAATACTGCCATTATTTTTTAGAGAAATGGTTAGGTATTGTCCATCTACAGCACAGCTGCCTGAACTAGGAGAAAGAATGCCTGTAACGCTCAAATCATTTGAAGCAGCTACCACACGCAATCTAAAATCAGCCGTTTCTCCTTTTCCATAATTTCCGCAAGGATTCACGTCAGATGCCAAACTGGTTTCCTGAACAATAACGCGCATCAAATAAATAGCCCCTGTAGTTAAACCCGCCGGAGTAGTGATACTAGTTGCATAGGTAGTATTTGAACCCAATGCAGCGCTTTGAGCAATCTTTTCTGAAGCCTCAAAAAGACCATTGTTATTGAAGTCAACATAGACGGTAACTATTCTAGGGTTAGCGCTAGCATCACAACTGCTGGTTTTTACGCGGAGCGATAGTGGTTGGGAAGATTCAATATCGCCACTATAATTGGTAGCATTGGTATAGCTAGTGCATCCTGCAGGGTTTTCATATTTCAAAGTACCAATAACTACACTATCAATTCTAGCACCCGTATTGCTGGTAGGAGCAGAAGCGCAATAGGCAATTCCACCGCCTCCACTAACAATTAAAGAGTAAGCCTGTTGTCCCCTTTGTAAAATACCCTTATGCGTAACGGTAATGGTATAAGTCTCACCCGGAATGGTGCTATCAATATTGATTCTTTCTACGTTATCGGTAATATTATCACCTCTTGAAGCAGACAAAGCAGGGCTAGCTGGATTCAAGACCCAGGGCAAATAAGTTCTGGCGCCCTTGGTAATTCTAATATCCAAGTCATTCACTAATTTCTTAGCCGGGTTATTGAGCATATTCACGGTCTCAACCGTACCCTTGGGATCTGTCCAACTAATGGTAGCCGATAATGGCGATTTGCCCGATGCAATCACCGTTGTAGAAAAGCTTTGGCCATTGCTCAAGTTATTTTCATAAATCAAGTGTTCACTGGTACTGGCATTATTAGAACTCACTGCAGCAGTAATGATAGCAGCAGCTTTTTCAACATTCAACAAACCCCAACCATATCTATAATCGGGCCCTGGAAAACTACCCGCTTCATCTGCACTATGAATGGCCAAACCCTTTAGTGTAGCGGATCGCATAAAAGCACCGGCTTTTAGTTTAGACCAATATTCTTGCAATAACAACAAAGAACCCGTTGCATTGGGAGAAGCATGAGAAGTGCCATTACGTGAATCATATCCGGTATTAGAACTGGCATTGGTAGAATAAACTTGAACACCATCGGCCACCAAGTCTGGTTTGATTCTTCCGTCATCGGTGGGGCCCCAACTACTAAAGCTAGACATGACCACGTCTTCTTTTCTATTATATCCCCCTGGGATACCTTCTACTGCGCCAACGGTTAAAATATTCTTGGCATTGGCGTCCCAAGCAATGGAACCAAAAGCGTCATTGCTACTGATGCCCGCTGGTCTATTGCCAGCATCTACCATTTGGTTAGAGCTGTTGTATCTATAATATTTTGCACCCTCGTCAGGTCCGGTATAAGCCCGATTATTACCAGCAGCTTTTACAATTAAATAGTTAGGAGCATTGTAAGCAATAGAATCTAGTAATTGAGCGTCTTCACTATAATAACCAAACTTGTAATCCTCATTTTCACCAGCCCTTCCCCAAAATTCCCATCTGCTAAAACTGCTATTGTAATTCCAACCAGCTATAATACCATAGGAATGGTTAGACAGAATCAGATTAGCAGCTTCAGCAAACATTTCAGAAAAATCATTATCAAAATCATATGCCACTATTCCAGGCATGGCATAAGCCATTCCCTTGGCGTTGGCGTTGATGCCTGTGGCTATCATGGTGCCAGCTACATGAGTTGCGTGGTCAGCTAGTGAACTGGCATTGTCTTTTTGTGTTACCCTGCCGGTTAATTCCACATGGGTATTTAAAATTTTTCCCTCGTCCCAAATACCTAATTTATTTTTTAATCCGGCACTTGATCCGCTCAGGTTAAGACCTGTACTTCCGCCAGGCCACAATTGGTTGGTTTTAGTGGTGGCTGCTGCAATGGTATTGTTTTGGGTAATATAATATTTTGGATGACCCACAGCATCAACCCCTACTAAAACAGCATTTCTGCCATTGGAAGATTGAATGGTAAGGCTCCAGCCCTTGTCCTTGGCTAGTCTTAGGGCCTTGGCGTAATTTTCATTTTCAACGGCACGATAATTTCTAGAGGCCATTTCTAGCACATCTCTGTTGGTAATTACCTGCGCTTGCAAGAAACCCGAACACCCAGCCAATAAAACAATCCCCAAACATTTTCTAAGCATGGTCTAAAAATAAACTTTTAAAGGGCATCTACACTTAAAGTTAGAGACTTTAAAGCCCATTTTTGAAGTATCATTCCGGTGTTTTAACCCTTTTTTATAAGCTGTTTAACAAACTGGGAACTTCTTAAGACTTAAACAATACAGTTTTGGAGAACGGGTAAGCACTTATCTTTGCCCTCCTGAAATGGAAAACGCCTCAAATGTTTTCCCGGTGACCACCTATGAACATGGGTACTTTGTTAGCGCAATACCAAGAAGCCCCCCGCCTTTTAGAACTGGCAGGCAGGCTCTCTATTGCCCAAAGAATTCAGGAAAACGATATTCAGAAAATCTTTCTCAAAAATTTACAAGGTAGTAGTGCAGAGTTTATAGTAAGTGCGGTGTTTATGCACCCTAGTTGTCAGAACCTAAACCACTTGGTAGTATTGAATGACGCAGAAGAAGCCGCGTATTTTCAAAATACACTAGAGAACCTAACCAATGCCTTAGACCTATTCTATTTTCCTGCTTCTTTTAAGAATAGGAAGAACTTTCGTTTGCTCAATAGCTCGCATGTAATGCTCAGAACAGAGGCATTGACCAAGTTGGCGGGGGGCGGAAATAAAAAGATTCTTGTTACCTATCCTGAAGCTTTGTTTGAAAAAGTGGTCCTACCCAAGACCCTTTCTGGAAATATCATTCAAATTAAAGTGAATGAAACCATTCAGCTCAATAACCTCATGGAACTCTTTGTCATGTATGGTTTTGAGCGTACTGATTTTGTATATGAACCAGGTCAATTTGCCCTACGTGGCGGCATTCTAGACATCTATTCTTATGGCAATGAAAAGCCCTATAGGGTAGAGTTGTTTGGCAATGAGGTAGACAGTATCCGCATCTTTGACCCCGAAACGCAGTTGAGTGAGCGCAAGTTGTTGCAGGTGAATATAATTCCCAATGTGGAAACCCAGTTTGAAACAGGAGACAAGGTTTCTTTGTTGGAATTTCTACCAGAGAATACGGTGGTATGGCTCAAAGACTGGGATGTGATTGCAGAAAAAATTAATCAGCAAGAAGAAGACCTAGATGGATTTTTATCCATGATTGCCGATGGGTTTAGGATGAACAACAATGAGGAAGAGGATGATACCAAGGTATTGAAAACGGTATCTAAGGAAGACTTTGTGCAAGTGGCAGCCATTGAAGAACTCTTGATCAAAAGAGATTTGGTAGAGTTTGGATATAAGCCACATTTGGCCCATTATGAAATAGAATTTAAGACGCGTACACAGCCCTCATTTAATAGGCAGTTTGATTTACTGATCAAAGATCTCAAAGCCCATGAAGCGGCCAAGTACGGCATCTATATTTTTTCCGAACAGTCCCGCCAATTAGAAAGGTTGAGTAGCATTTTTACGGACTTGCAAACTGAGATTCAATTTGTACCCGTAGCTACCAGTATTCACGAAGGCTTTATTGATGAAGAACTGAAAATAGTTTGCTATACAGACCACCAAATTTTTCAGCGTTACCACAAATACAAGGTAAAGCAGGCGTATAATAAGAACAAGGCCCTAACGCTGAAAACCCTGAGAGACCTACAACCGGGAGACTATGTAACCCATATGGATCATGGTGTAGGAACTTATAGTGGATTGCAAAAAATTGAAGTGAATGGTAAAGTACAGGAAGCTGTAAGAATTATCTATAAAGACAGTGATATTCTCTATGTGAACATTAACTCTTTGCACAAGATTTCTAAATACACGGGCAAGGAAGGAACGGTTCCTAAGATTAATAAATTGGGTTCTGATGTTTGGAACAAATTAAAAGAGAAGACCAAGACCAAGGTTAAAGAAATTGCATTTGACCTGATTAAATTATACGCACAAAGAAAGGCCCAACAGGGTTTTGCGCACACACCAGATACTTATATGCAAACGGAACTGGAAGCATCCTTTATTTATGAGGATACCCCAGATCAAAGCAAGGCTACCGCCGATGTTAAAAAAGACATGGAAAGCCCATCGCCCATGGACAGGCTGATTTGTGGCGATGTTGGTTTTGGTAAAACAGAAGTAGCCATCAGGGCTGCATTCAAATCCTGTGTTGATGGTAAACAAGCGGCCATATTGGTGCCAACTACTATCTTGGCATTTCAGCATTACAAAACTTTCAAAGACCGCTTAAAGGATTTTCCAGTAACGGTGGATTATGTAAATAGATTCAAATCGGCTAAGGAGAAAAAAGATACCCTTCAAAGACTGGAAGAAGGTAAGATTGATATTATCATTGGTACACATGGACTCTTGGGTAAAGAAGTTAAATTTAAGAACCTGGGAATCATGATCATTGATGAGGAACAGAAATTTGGTGTGGGACATAAAGAGAAATTAAAAACCCTAAAAACCAATGTAGACTGTCTAACCCTTACTGCCACGCCTATTCCAAGAACATTACAGTTCTCGTTGATGGGAGCTCGTGACCTGAGTATCATGAATACGCCACCACCCAATAGGCAGCCTATTCAAACAGAAGTACACGTGTTTAATGATGACTTTATTCGTGAAGCCATCTACTATGAAACCGAAAGAGGTGGGCAGGTGTTCTTTATTCATAATCGCGTTCAGGGACTGGCAGAAATGTGCGCCATGATTCAAGGTCTTTGTCCAGATTTAAGCATTGGATTTGCACACGGACAATTAGAGGGTCATGAATTAGAAGAAAGAATCCTAGACTTTATAGATAGAAAATATGATGTATTGGTTTGTACCAATATTGTGGAGAGTGGGGTAGACATTCCCAATGTAAATACCATTATGATTAACAATGCGCATCATTTTGGTTTGAGTGATCTGCACCAATTGCGTGGACGTGTAGGACGCAGTAATAAAAAAGCCTTCTGTTACTTGATGGGGCCACCCATGAGTTCCCTGCCAACAGATTCGCGCAAGCGCTTGCAAACACTGGAACAGTTTAGTGATTTGGGAAGCGGCTTCCAGATTGCCATGCGTGACCTAGACATTCGCGGAGCAGGTAATATGTTGGGTGGAGAACAAAGTGGTTTTATGGCTGAAATTGGATTTGAAATGTATCAGAAGATTTTAGAAGAAGCCATTAGAGAATTAAAACGTACAGAGTTTAAAGAACTATTCAAAGAAGAGATTAGCAAACAGGATGATTTTGTAAAAGACTGTACCATTGATACAGATTTAGAAATTCTCATCCCCGATGATTATGTAGATAGTGTAACGGAAAGACTCTCTTTGTATACCAGATTAGATAGCTGTGAAAATGAAACAGAGCTCACAGGATTCTATGAAGAAATGATAGATCGCTTTGGCCCCATGGTGCCACAGGTTGATGACCTCTTTATTACCGTACGTTGTAGATGGATGGCTGTGGAACTTGGCTTTGAAAAAATGACATTGAAAGACAATACCCTGCGCTGCTATTTTATCAATAGACCAGACTCCCCATATTTTGAATCTGAGCTATTCAAAAATGTCTTGGGTTATTTACAAACAGGTACCAATAAAGCCAGACTCAAACAAGCCGGTAAAATGTTCCTACTGGTAGTTGATGACGTGAAGACCATGGAAGCCATGCATCTATTCTTAGAAAGAATGCATACCAAGGTATTGGGTAAAAAAGAAGCGCCGGCAAAGGATGAACCCGCCAGCGCTTAAATCAGTTGGAATCCTAAAAACTAGAATCCTTTTTTAGCAACACCGTCAGCAATTGCTTGCAAAGCTTTTGCTTCGCTCAAAATAGCTGCCATTTTGTTGCCTTTTCCATCGTGACCGCCGGCCATATAACCGCCTTTAGCAGTTTTAGTGACAACAGCGTCTTGCATAGGAACATTTTTTTCCTTTGTTTTCAGGCAATATGCTTTAATCATTTTTGAAGTGTCCATTTCTCTAGAATTTAATTGTTAGTGAATTTCTTATGGCTAATATTTTTAAAGCTAACATTTTTTTTAACACTAAACGTCAATTTTGGCGTATTTGGCGTGTGTTTCAATGAATTCGCGACGTGGAGCTACTTCATCACCCATGAGCATGCTAAAAATGCGGTCTGCTTCAAAGGCACTATCAATAGTCACTTGTTTAAGTGTTCTACGAGTAGGGTCCATAGTTGTTTCCCACAATTGTTCCGCATTCATCTCACCTAGACCCTTATAACGTTGGGTATTTACACTGTCATCCTTGCCTCCACCTAGCTTTTCAATCCAGTATTTTCGTTGATCCTCATTATAAGCATATTCCTGGTCCTTACCCTTTTTCACCAAGTATAAAGGTGGTTGGGCAATATATACATATCCCTGTTCTACCAATTCCTTCATATAACGGAAGATAAAGGTCAGGATTAAGGTGGCAATATGCGATCCATCCACGTCGGCATCGGTCATGATGATCAACTTGTGGTAACGGAGTTTGGCAATATTCAAGGCTTTTGGATCTTCTGGAGTACCCACTGTAACACCAAGGGCGGTGTACATATTGCGAATCTCCTCGTTCTCATAGATCTTATGCTCCATGGCTTTTTCCACATTCAAGATCTTACCTCTTAAGGGCAAAATGGCTTGATAGCTGCGGTCTCTACCTTGTTTGGCAGTACCACCTGCTGAATCCCCTTCCACCAAGTATAGTTCACATTTTTCAGGGTCGCGCTCAGAACAATCGGCCAGTTTACCAGGTAAACCACCACCACTCAAAACAGTCTTACGCTGAACCATGTCACGCGCTTTTTTAGCGGCAACACGGGCTTGGGCAGCCAAGATAATTTTAGAGATCACATTCTTTGCTTCACGTGGATTCTCTTCTAAGAAAGCTTCCAATGCGCGAGCAACGGTTGTTTGAACAATCCCGCTTACCTCACTATTACCCAATTTGGTTTTGGTCTGTCCTTCAAACTGTGGTTCAGGAACTTTTACAGAAATAATGGCGCTTAAACCTTCTCTGAAATCATCTCCTTCAATGGTCACTTTTGCTTTTTCAAAAAGACCTTGCTTATCGCCATAGGTTTTAAACACGCGCGTCAATGCCTGGCGGAAACCAGTGACGTGTGTACCACCTTCAATGGTATTGATATTGTTTACATAAGAGAAGATATGTTCCTTAAAGTCATCGTTATAAGTAAGGGCAACTTCTACTGCAACATTTGAAGCTTCGTCATGACCATCTACATATAATGGTGCAGGAATTAATGGGGTACGGTTACCGTTCTTATCCAATAATTCTACAAACTCAACAATACCACCTTCACTGTAGAATACAGTAGAATTAGGTACTCCAGCCTCATCCAGTTCACGTAAATCCGTTAAAGTAATACTGATTCTTCGATTCAAGAAAGACAATTCTCTCAAACGACCTTCTAAGATTTCTCTTTTATAAACCGATTCTTGGAAGATGGTTAAGTCAGGCCAAAAATGTACATAGGTTCCTGTTTTATCGCTGGTACCAGCTTCGCGAACCGCGTATTGAGGAACCCCAATTTTGTATTCTTGTTCAAAGATTTTTCCTTCACGGTGAACGTTCACCAAGAGCTTAGTTGATAGTGCGTTCACGCAACTCACACCTACCCCGTGTAAACCTCCGGAAACCTTATAAGTGTTTTTGTCAAACTTACCACCGGCGTGTAGTACGGTCATCACCACTTCCAACGCAGAGCGCTTTTCTTTGGTGTGCATGGCAGTAGGAATACCCCTACCATCATCCTGAACACTAATACTATTATCTGTATGTATAGAAACAAGAATGTTTTTGCAATATCCTGCTAGTGCTTCATCAATGCTGTTATCAACCACTTCATATACCAAGTGGTGCAATCCTTTTACGCCAATATCGCCAATATACATGGCGGGTCTTTTACGAACTGCTTCTAATCCTTCTAATACCTGAATACTGTCCGCGCCGTAATTCTTATTCTGTTCGTCGTTGCTATCTAATTGTTCCTGAGTCATAGGGTTATAAATCTGCCTTTTAATGTTGAAATGACAGTGGGCGAAGTTAATGAAAATAAGGGCTTTAAAGGGCATTATAGAAGGCTATTTATCCACTTTTGAGGGCCTAGAATGGGTAAATTTGAAAGCTTTAACAGTGTATAGTTGTTAAATGGATGTTTATACATTAAATTTGCAGTCCATGATGCAAGCAATGGACATATTAAGACTGGCTCACAAGAATGGAATTGATCCAAGCATGGACCTGTTGTTTGAAAAAGGACAACAAATCCCGGGCTCTATCAATTACCAAGTGCGCCGTTATTATGCCCAAAATCCATGGGTGGCAGAAGATACTGGCATGATGGTCTATCACTATAATGCCAAACGCCCGGAAGAGAATTATTTAGAACTACGTTACTGTACCACAGGTAATCGCTATTGCGAGGAAAGAAGTTGTGGTATGTGCAACCAATTGCCAACAAACAATTGCAGTGGCAAACACCAAACCGTAGACGTATTCCATTTTCATTTTACCGCTACTTTCTTGCATCAGTTTGTACACAATGTAAAACTGAGCAACCATAAGGATGAAGTATTGGCTTTTAAATATCCCAACGCTTTTACCAAGGTATTCCCGGTTTGCATGCGCAAACGCAATGTCTTAGACGCTTTGCTGAATCACAGCTACTCTGGTTCAATGGAGAATATATTTGTAAATGCCAAAGTGCATGAACTCTTACTCTATAGTTTGGAGTGTTTGGTAGAAGAAAAAGAGCAGGGATTCCAGTGTAAATTCTTGGCCGATGAAAGTGGGCGTGAAAGAATTTATCAAGCTCGTGAAATTCTCTTGCAACATATTGGAGACCCTATTACCATTAAGGAATTGAGCCGCAAAGTGGCCATGAACGAATGTTATGTGAAAAAGGGATTCAAGGAAATTTTTGGTACCACCATTTTTGATTTTTACCAACAGCAGCGTATGGAACACGCCAAATACCTCTTGTATGAGAAGGGGTTGAGCGTAACAGATGTGTCTGCCTTATTGGGATATTCCTCTATTTCGCATTTCTCTGCGGCCTTTAAAAAGCATACAGGTTTAAAACCTTGTGAATTGCTCAAGTAATTATTGAGGCTTACCCCTAACTTTATTGCCTAAAACCCATTTATGAGGCAATTTCTTTTTTGCATCCTGCTACTATCATTGTTTGCTTGTAATAACCAAGAAGCAGATACCATTTTCTACCATGCTAAAATTTATACGGTTGATAGCCTATTTACCACAGTAGAAGCCATGGCCGTAAAAGATGGTCAAATTTTGGCAATGGGAACGGACAAAGAGATTCGTGAAAAATATAAAGCCAAAGAATCCATTGATCTAAATGGCAAACCCATGTTTCCAGGTTTAATAGATGCTCATGCTCATTTTGTGGGTTATGGTCAATCTTTGTTTTATGCCAACTTATATGGTACTACTAGTTTTGAAGAAGCGGTAGAACGCGTAAAAGCTTTTGCAGCCGAGCATCCAGATCTTACTTGGATTCAAGGAAGGGGATGGGATCAAAACAAATGGCCGGGAAAAACCTATCCTACCAATGAGATTTTAAACAAAGCTTTTCCAGATAAACCAGTGATCCTGCAAAGAGTAGATGGTCACGCTTCTATTGCTAATCAAAAAGCATTGGATCTTGCAGGTATTAAACCAGGACAAACCGTTGTTGGTGGATCCATAGAAACCATTAATGGAAAATTGACAGGCGTTTTAATTGACAATGCAGACAACCAAGTTTACGCACAAATACCGGCCCCAGATAAAGCCGTGTATAAAAAATGGTTGCAGGCCGCACAAGAAAAATGTTTTGAACAAGGCTTGACTACTATTACAGATTGTGGACTTAGTGCCGCAGACGTAGATGCTATTGATGCATTGCAAAAAGACGGAAGCCTGAGTATGCGTTTGTTTGTAATGCTTAGTGACAATGATGCCAATATAGAAAAATATTTAAAGAAAGGTCCTTATAAAACGGATCGTTTATTTGTTAATGGTTTTAAGGTCTATGCCGATGGTGCGCTTGGTAGTAGGGGTGCTTGTTTGTTAGCACCATATGCAGATAAAGCTGGATGGTCTGGATTTTTATTACGCAATCCAAGCCACTATGACTCATTGGCCAAAGTGCTTGCTGCGTCTAGTTTTCAGATGTGTACACATGCCATTGGCGATAGTGCCAACCGTGCTATTTTACAGATTTACAATAAGTACTTACAACCCGGTAATGATAAGCGTTGGCGCATAGAACACGCGCAAATTGTTCACCCAGACGATTTTAAATTATTTGGATCTGCGGCTATAGTTCCATCGGTTCAACCTACCCATGCTACCAGCGATATGTATTGGGCGGAAGAGCGTTTGGGAAAAGAAAGATTAAAGGGTGGCTATGCTTATAAACAACTCTTAGAACAGAATGGTTGGTTGCCCTTAGGAACTGATTTTCCAGTAGAAGATATCTCTCCATTCAAAACCTTTTTAGCAGCTGTAGTTAGAAAAGACGCCAAAGGATTTCCGGCAGCTGGATTCCAAATGGAAAATGCCTTGACCAGAGAACAAGCCATTAGGGGCATGACTATTTGGGCAGCTAAAGCTGGATTCTTAGAAAAGGAAGTAGGTAGTTTGGAAAAGGGTAAGAAAGCAGATTTTATGGTCTTGGATCAGGATCTGATGACCATTGCAGATACTGCTATTTTAAATACCAAGGTACTGCATACCTATATTGGTGGAAAGCGGGTTAACTAATTAAAAGAAAGCCCAAGCTTGGATTTGTTTTTTGAAGTGCAATTCTGTTAACTTTAAAGACAAACTAACGCAATGCCCTTGCCCAAGCCCACAAAATTGTTCTGGACAGTTCTAACTATTGGCCTAGTAGTAACGGCCCTTGTATTTTATTTATCAAGAAGCAAGGTTGATTATAATGCAGAAGTGAAACCCATTCTGAACGAACACTGTATCAGTTGCCATGGCGGGGTTAAAAGACAGGGTGGTTTTAGTTTGCTTTTTAGATCAGAAGCTTTAGAAGTGAATAAGTCTGGTAAAGCTGCCATTATTCCTGGAGATGCTTCGGGTAGTGAAATGATCAAAAGATTAACGGCCAAAGATCCAGAAGAAAGAATGCCTTATAAGCATCCTCCATTAGATCAAAAAGACATAGATCTTTTAACCAATTGGATAAACCAAGGTGCGCAGTGGGGTAACCATTGGGCTTACACAGCAGTTGCAGCACCTACCATTCCTTCTAATAAAACAGGTTTCTTAGGTCTTGGCGGAAAACCAGATTGGACCAACAATCATGTGGATGAATTCATCTTTGAACAAATCAAGCAAAATGGTTTGAGTCCATCGCCGCAGGCAGAAAAAGCCATTTTGTTAAAAAGGGTGAGTATGGATTTAATTGGAATGCCCGCGCCGGAAACCATTGCGCAGCAATACTTACAGAGCAATGACCCGCAAGCCTATCAAAAATTAGTAGACCAATTATTAGCATCTCCAAGATATGGAGAACGTTGGGCTAGCTTATGGATGGATCTTGCGCGCTATGCCGATACCAAGGGTTATGAAAGAGACGATTCCAGAAGCATTTGGCGCTACAGAGATTGGTTAATCAAAGCCTTTAATGAGAACAAACCCTATGACCAATTTTTGGTAGAACAATTGGCTGGAGACTTATTACCCAATCCAACTGCCGCACAATATATAGCCACGGCTTTTCATAGAAATACTATGACCAATGACGAGGGTGGAACAGATAATGAAGAATTTAGAACCGCTGCAGTAATAGATAGAGTGAACAGCACATGGGAGACATTGATGAGTACTAGTTTTGGTTGTGTACAATGTCATAGTCATCCTTATGACCCATTCAAGCAGGATGAATATTATCAGTTCTTGGCATACTTTAACAATACAAGGGACGAGGATACTTATGATGAATATCCCACGTATAGAGAGTTTCACAACAAAGACAGTTTGCAGTTGTTGAAATTGGAAAAATGGCTCAATAAAAATGCTCCTGAACAAGCTAAAGCTTTGCAGTTTTTTGTAAGAACTGGGCAGCCAGCCATCAATAGCATTCAAGCAGATCAGTTAACCAATGCGGCGCTGGCCGATACCAAGTGGTTGGTTTTACGTAATCATGCAACAGCTAGACTCACTCAAGTTGACTTAACAGGAAAATCAGAAATTTTATTTAGATACACTAGTGGTAAGCCCGCAGGAATCTGGGAAATTAGAATTGACAAAGCCAATGGACCCCTTATTGGCAGATTGCAAGTGCCAGCTACTAAGAATGGCTGGAACCTAGGAACCATGCCCATTCTAGCTATCAAGGGCGTGCACGATTTATTTTTTCAATACCAGAATTCGCAGCTAAGCTCACCTGAAGAATCAGGAATGCAATTTGATTGGTTTTACTTAACCAATCCCTTTCCAGGAAAAGGCTTGACTGGATATGATACTGCTTTTGCGCAGTTTAAAAACTTGATTCATGCCAAGGATGTTACCAAGACACCAGTGATGATAGAGAACCCTGCTAACATGCAAAGACCCACTCAGGTTTTTGTGCGAGGTAATTGGTTGGTGAAGGGAAAAGCGGTGAGCGCTGGTGTTCCAGCATCCTTGGGTAAGCTTCCTGCAGGGGCTCCTAATAATAGATTGGGTATGGCCAAATGGATGACAGATCCACAACATCCATTGGTGGCAAGAACCATGGTGAATAGAATTTGGGAACAATTTTTTGGTGTGGGTATTGTTGAAACCTTAGAAGATATGGGTACGCAGGGTATAGCACCTACGCACAGAGCATTACTGGATTATTTGTCTTGGCAACTCATGCATGACTATGGCTGGAATTTGAAAAAGCTGATGAAAGAAATAGTGACAAGCGCAACCTATCAACAAGCATCCAATCAAAATCAAACTTCACAACAAAAAGATCCTTACAATAAATTATATGCACGTGGTCCAAGGGTCAGATTGTCTGCTGAACAAATTAGGGATCAGGCATTAGCAGTGAGTGGATTACTCAGTGATAAAATGTATGGCCCCGGGGTCATGCCTTATCAACCAGAAGGCATTTGGAACTCACCTTGGAATGGGGCTTATTGGAAAAAAAGCGATAGTGTAGACCAATACAGAAGGTCCTTGTATACTTATTGGAAAAGGTCAGCGCCTTATCCTTCTATGATCAGCTTTGATGGTGCTACCAGAGAAGTGTGTACGGCTAGAAGAATTAGAACCAATACACCCTTGCAAGCCCTCAATACTTTAAATGATTCTGTGTTTGTAGAAGCGGCACAGCATTTTGCTTTTAAGGTACAACAGCAATGTCCTAAGGATAGTAAATTACAAATTAGTAAAGCCTATGAGTTGGCCATGAAACGGCCTTTGAAACCCGCTACAAGTTTGGCTTTTGAAAAATTATACGCCACCGCTTTTGACCAATTTAAAAAGAATCCATCTAGTATGAAAGCCATGACGGGGCCATTACCCGCACATCAAGAACCCGCTACAGCTGCCTTAATAGTAGTGGCACAGGCCATCATGAACACAGATGAGTTCATTACCAAAAATTAAATCATGAGTCATAATAACCAACAATTAATTGACGCAGCTAACAAAGCCATTTTGGAGCAACAAACCAGAAGGCATTTCTTTAGAGAATGTGTTACAGGTATGGGTGCTATGGCCATGGGGTCTCTTCTTGGTGGATGCAATTGGTTGGGTTCAAAAGACCAATCTGGTCTTGCTGCTATCAATACCAATCCACTGATGGCGCAGGCACCGCATTTTGCACCAAAGGCAAAATCTGTGATCTACTTACACATGGCAGGTGCACCTTCTCAATTAGAATTATTTGACTATAAACCAGACTTGCAAAAATTAGACGGACAGGATTGTCCGCAGTCATTATTAGAAGGAAAGAAATTTGCTTTTATTAGAGGCGTACCCAAGATGATGGGGCCACAGGCCAATTTTAAACAAAGGGGTCAATCAGGCGCATGGATCTCTGACCACTTACCACATTTGGCAACCGTAGCAGATGAACTGGCATTTTTAAAAGCCGTACAAACTGATCAATTTAACCATGGTCCCGCACAATTATTAATGCATACCGGTTCTGCTAGATTGGGTAGACCCAGCATGGGTGCTTGGGCCACATATGGTTTGGGTTCTGAGAATAGTAACCTGCCCGGATTTGTGGTACTCACTTCTGGAGGTAAGTTTCCTGACGCAGGAAAAAGTGTTTGGGGCAGTGGCTTTTTGCCATCGGTTTACCAAGGTGTACAATGCAGAAGCGAGGGTGATCCTGTTTTGTTTATCAAGGATCCAGCAGGCATGAACAGAGATTTACGCAAAGCATCTATTGATGCCATTAATGAAGCCAATAGACAAACCTATGAAGAGTTCAAAGACCCTGAAACCGTTGCTAGGATTGCGCAATATGAGATGGCTTATCGCATGCAAATAGCGGTGCCAGATGTAATGAATATTAATGATGAGCCACCATCTATTCATGACATGTATGGCACGCAACCGGGCAAATCTTGTTTTGCTAATAACGTTTTGTTAGCGCGCAAACTGGTTGAAAAAGGGGTGCGTTTTGTGCAGTTATTTGACTGGGGTTGGGATAGTCATGGAACAGATGAAAACCTAGCCATTGACTATGGATTTGTGAACAAGTGCAGGAGTATGGACAAGCCGGTAACAGCTTTGTTATTAGACTTAAAGCAACGTGGTTTGTTAGATGAAACATTGGTGGTATGGGGTGGTGAATTTGGAAGAACACCCATGCAAGAAAATAGGGATGGCAAGAAAATGCCTTTTAAAGGAAGAGACCATCACACAGAAGCATTTACCATTTGGATGGCGGGTGGTGGTATTCAGAAAGGCGTAAGTTTTGGTGAGACAGATGAGATTGGATACAGTGCCATTAGTGGTAAAGTAGACGCTTATGATATTCAAGCAACCATCTTGAATCAATTGGGATTTGACCACGAAAAATTGGTCTATCCTTTTCAGGGAAGGTCTTTTAGACTAACCGATGTACACGGAAGAGTTATCAATGAAATAGTAGCCTAAAACAAAACATATGAGCCTTAACAGAAGAAAGTTTTTAAGCATTGCAGGGTCAATGGCAGCAGTAGCTGCAACACCATTTGAATCCTTGGTGGCTGCTAAACCAGCTTTTCATTTACCCGCCAATTTTTCTATCAAAATCTTGGCTACTAATTGGGGTTTTGACGGTAGCGTAGACCAGTTTTGTGCCAAGGCAAAAAAAGCGGGATATGATGGCATTGAAATGTGGTGGCCTGGAACCAAAGCCGGACAGGATGAGCTCTTTGATGCCTTGAAAAAACACCAATTAGAATTGGGTTTACTCTGTGGTGTAGGGGAGACGGATCCTGGTAAACACTTTGATGCTTTTAAAACCATGATTAATGCAGCTGCCAAACAAGATAGGCAACGCCCCTTGTATATCAACTGCCATTCGGGTAAGGATTATTTTCCTGTTGACACCAATAATGATATTATAGAACATACCATTTCTCTGGCCAAAAAAACGGGGATTACTATTTGTCATGAAACACATAGGTCTCGCATTTTATTTGCGGCGCATGTGGCCAAACAGTATTTGGATAAACATCCGCAAATGCGTGTTACCCTAGACATTTCACATTGGTGTAATGTGCATGAATCTTTGTTGCATGATCAAGAAGAAACCGTGCAAGCTGCTTTGAAAAGAGTAGACCATATTCATACCAGGGTGGGTCATCCAGAAGGTCCACAGGTGAATGATCCACGCGCACCCGAATGGGAGACTGCACTCAAAAGACATTTGGGTTGGTGGGATAAAGTAGTAGAACTAAAAATTGCAGCAGGTGCCAAGCACTTAACCATGCTTACGGAATTTGGACCACCAGATTATATGCCCACCCTGCCTTATACCAGACAGGCATTGGCGGATCAGTGGGGCATTAATGTGCACATGATGCAATTGTTACGCAAAAGGTATCAGGGATAATTCATTTCAAATAGTTCAAGATTAAAAAAGTCAGATGTTCTTATTTGCTTTTACAGATTTTATTGGAAGGTTTCATCCGCTCTTGGTACACTTACCCATTGGCATATTGCTATTTACCATACTGCTACAATGGTTGAGTACAAAGGAGAAATGGGCAGCATTACAATCCGTGATTCCATTGGGTTATTTATTTGGTGCTGCTAGCGCAATAGCTTCTTGTATTACTGGATATTTATTGGGGTCTGCAGGTGAATATGATGAGACAGTTTTGAACCTTCACCAATGGATGGGCATACTCACAGCATTTACCGCTATAGCGGGATATCTATTTTCTCATAACCAACAAAACCTAAAATATATTGCTTGGGCTATCTTAGGTTTGGTGAGTATCACAGGTCATTTGGGCGGAACGCTCACGCATGGAGAAGGGTATTTGACCAAGGCTTTTACAAGTGCTAACGCTGATAGTTTGGCCATTAAAAAACCTTTGACCAATGCACAGGAAGCCTTGGTCTATGCCGATGTGATTGAACCCATTTTAAAAGAAAAATGTTTTTCCTGCCACGCAGCATCCAAGCAAAAAGGAGGCTTACGTTTAGACAATCCAGAATGGGTTTTAAAGGGTGGTAAAAACGGCGTTGTTTTAAAACCCAACAACGCAATAGGTAGTGAATTGTATCATAGAATTTTATTAGATCCTATTGAAGAGAAACATATGCCACCAAAGGGTAAGCCTCAGGTTACAGAAAAGGAGCGCATCTTATTGGAATGGTGGATTGCCCAAGGGGGCGATTTTAAAAAGCAGACCAAGCAATTAGAACAGAGTCCTGCTATTAAACAAGCATTGGCATCCTTGGAACAGGCGCCAGTTAAATTGAATACAGACCTTCCCAAAGAAGCAGTTGCAGCAGCTCCAATTGCTAGTCTGAATATATTGCAAAGCAAGGGTGTTACTGTTTTGCCGGTAGCCAAGGGTAGCCATTATTTAACCGCCAATTTTGTAAACCTAACAAGTTTAGATGCAAGCGGAATAGATGCATTACTAGCTTTAAAACAACAATTGATTTGGTTAAAAATGCCCAAGATGCAATTGGCTAGCGCCGATTGGAAAAAACTTTCCGCGCTTACTAATTTGCGAAAACTAGACCTCTCTTATAGCAATATTAATCAGGAAGCTATTACTAGCTTTATCACTATGAAATCCCTGTTCTATTTGAATTTGGTGGGAACCAAGGTCAATGGAACTGCATTGATTGCCTTAAAGGAGTTGCCAGAATTACGCGAACTTTATTTGAGTGGCACCAAGATTGCTACAGCAGATTTTGAAACCCTGAAAAAGACCTTAACAAAAACTACCATTGATACAGGCGGCTACCAAGTTGTAACATTGGCTACAGATACAACCCTAATAAAAAAACAAACTACATTAAAATAAAAATCCCGGCTACCTAGGTAACCGGGATTATTTTCTTCTTCCATTCTTCACTCTTATCTCTTATCTCTTCACTTTCTTCCTTCTCTCTTCACTCTTCACTTTCCTCCTCCTCTCTTCACTTTCTTCTTTTTCCTCCTCTCTTCACTCTTCACTCTTCATTTTCCTCCTCCTCTCTTCACTTTCCTCCCCTTGGAACCTATTCGCGATTTACTTGTTTTTCGAGGTTTTCAAAAAAGCTGTTTTTTATACTTGTTCTAGTATAAATCGGGGGGTGCTATTTTATACACGTTCTAGTATAAAATAGAAGGGCCGAATTTATACTCGTTCTAGTATAAAAACAGGGGCATTTCAAAAATTCAAAAAATAAGTAACCTGTCTTGCGTTCCACTTAAATTCTCACTCTTCACTTTCTTCCTACTCTCTTCACTCTTCACTTTCTTCTTTTTCCTTCTCTCTTCACTCTTCACTCTTATCTTTTCACTTTCTTCCTCCTCTCTTCACTCTTCACTCTTCACTCTTCACTTTCTTCTTCCTCCTCTCTTCACTTAATCTCACCTACCATCTCTGAAGGAACAACCCATGCATCAAATTCTTCCGGAGTTACATAGCCCAATTTCACGGCCATTTCTTTTAAGGTAGTTCCTTCTTTATGTGCAGTTTGCGCAATCTCAGCCGCTTTGTAATAACCAATCTTGGTATTCAAAGAAGTCACCAACATCAAGCTATTGTCCACGTGCTTTTTAATATTGGCTTCAATAGGAGCCAAGCCAACAGCACATTTATCATTAAAGCTTACACAACCATCGCCAATTAAACGAGCCGAGTGCAAGAAATTATAGATCATTACTGGTTTGAATACATTCAATTCAAAATGTCCAGTAGCACCACCAATATTAATGGCCACATCGTTCCCCATTACTTGTGCAGCAATCATGGTCAATGCCTCACACTGTGTTGGGTTTACTTTGCCTGGCATAATAGAAGAACCTGGTTCGTTATCAGGAATATGTAATTCCCCAATACCGCTTCTAGGACCAGAAGACAACATACGAATGTCGTTGGCAATCTTCATCAAACTTACTGCCACTGTTTTTAAAGCGCCATGTGCTTCTACAATAGCATCGTGCGCAGCCAATGCTTCAAACTTATTTTCAGCAGTAATAAATGGCAAACCAGTTAGGTTGGCAATATGCTTGGCTACGTTTACATCATATCCCTTAGGAGTGTTGATGCCAGTTCCTACGGCAGTTCCGCCAAGGGCTAGTTCACTCAAATGCGCTAGGGTATTGTTAATGGCTTTTAGTCCATGGTTTAATTGAGATACATAGCCACTAATTTCTTGACCAAGGGTCAGTGGAGTAGCATCCATAAAATGGGTTCTACCTATTTTTATTACATGCATGAAGTCCTTGCTTTTTTGAGCTAGGGTATCGCGCAGCTTGGTAATACCTGGAATAGTGGTTTCCAACAAAATTTTATAAGCTGCAAT
>NCHJ01000032.1:0-11583 GCA_002256765.1 Bacteroidetes bacterium 24-39-8 | reverse complement strand
AATTTTATAAGCTGCAATATGCATGGCCGTTGGAAAAGTATCGTTAGAAGACTGTGATTTATTCACGTCATCATTGGGATGCAAGAACTTGTCTTTATCAGTAAGGTTGCCACCTTTAATCACGTGTCCACGATATGCCACCACTTCATTCACGTTCATATTGCTCTGTGTACCAGAACCAGTTTGCCAAACCACCAATGGGAATTGGCTATCTAATTTTCCTTCTAGAATTTCATCACAAACTTGGCCAATTAAATCAGCTTTTTCTTTTGGTAAAACACCAGCGTCAAAATTGGTCAAAGCAGCAGCTTTTTTCAAATAGGCAAATGCTTTGATAATTTCTTTGGGCATTTTATTAATGTCCTGTGCAATTTGAAAATTCTCAATACTGCGTTGGGTTTGTGCACCCCAATAAACATCGGAAGGTACTTTTACCTCACCCATGGTGTCCTTTTCTATACGATATTCCATATCAATAATTTTTAAAAATGAATTTGCCCCGCAAAGGTAGGATAACAGCGCCTCCTCAGAGCCATCATTTGCCGGTAAATACTGCTTTTCTCTTCTCTAGAAATGCGGTTGTGCCCTCCACTCTGTCTGCAGTGTCAAAACTGCTACCAAATCCGGCAACTTCAACGGCGTAACCGTCCTTGGTTTCATCAAAAACAGCATTTGCGGCTTCAATGCATTTGGCCACTGCAATAGGTGCTTTGGTTTGAATGAGGGTTAAAATTTCAACAGCTTTTCCAATCAATTGGTCTGCAGGAACCACATGGTTCACCAAGCCATATTGTAGCGCAGTTGCTGCGTCTATCATATTGGCGGTCATGAGTAATTCCATGGCCCTTCCCTTTCCTACAAGTTGTACCAAACGTTGTGTGCCACCATAGCCAGGTATGAGTCCCAGATTCACTTCTGGTTGTCCAAATTTGGCGTTCTCAGATGCTATTCTAAAATGGCAACTCATGGCTAATTCACATCCACCGCCCAATGCAAAACCATTCACACAAGCAACAATGGGTTTGGGTGAATTTTCAATTCTAAAAAAACTATCCTGACCTGCTTTAGACAATACCATAATCCCAGTCTTGTCTAAATTGTTGAATTCAGAAATATCGGCGCCAGCCACAAATGCTTTTGGCCCAGCACCTGTAATGATCACAGATTGGATAGCGGCATTGCTATAAATTTCATCCAATGCCGTATTTAAATCTGCAAAAACCGCGGCATTGAGTGCATTGAGTTTGTCAGGTCTATTAATGGTAATTGTAAATATTCCGTTTTCTAAACTGGTTAAAATAGTAGTATACATGGTAATCAATTTGAATTAAAAATTACGGTTAGATGCTACCCAATCTTTGATATAATCAGCAATTTCTGTGGTAGTGGCTCCGGGCGCAAATAACTTGCCTACGCCAAGTGCCTGTAATTGGGTCATATCGTCTTCAGGAATAATACCGCCTCCTGTCAACAACACATCATTCATGCCCTTATCCTTCATCAACTGAATAATTTTTGGGAAAATGGTATTATGTGCACCCGATAAAATGCTTACGCCAATAGCGTCTACGTCTTCTTGTAATGCTGCATTCACCACCATTTCAGGTGTTTGTCTAAGGCCAGTATAAATTACTTCCATTCCCGCGTCTCTAAGAGAAGTGGCAATGACTTTTGCGCCACGGTCGTGGCCATCTAATCCAACTTTGGCAACCAATACACGAATGGGTCTAGACATAAGCTTGAATTTTGCAATCCTTGAATGATAAAATTAGGATAAAGGAATTAGGTTCTTGCACCTTGTTCCAGCATGCCTGTAACTAGTTTAATTCTATGAACGGTTTCTGTTTTTCCAATAGCAGCAGCAATATCAAAAACGCCTGGTCCAAATTTTCCACCTACTAACATGATGCGCAAAGGCAACATGAGCTCGCCTGGTTTTAATTGGTGTGCTGCAGACAGTTCCTTGAATTCTCTTTCTAAATCATGGGTTTCCCAAACGCTGCTCAATTCATATGCCCTAATTAGTTCTACAAAAAATTGATTTTTCTTGTCATCCCATTTTGGTTGAATGGCAGCCGTATCAATGCTTTCAGGCATTTGAAAAAAGAAAGAACCCTGTTGTACAAAATCGTTTAAAAGGGTGCATCTATCTTTTACTGCATCAATCATTTTCAAAAGCAATGAATGATCACTTAGAGCAATGCCTTTTTCTGCATAGATTTTTGAAACCGCCTTTTCTAATCCAAGAGCTGTTGATTTTTTAATCCACTCGTGGTTATACCATTTGGCTTTTTCGTAGTCAAATTTGGCACCACCCTTGTGTACTCTATCCATGGAGAAACGTTGAATCAATTCTTCCAAGCTAAAGATCTCTTGATCCGTACCATCGTTCCAACCCAACATGGCTAGTAGATTCACAAATGCTTCTGGCAAAAATCCATGTTGTTTAAATCCAATAGTGGTTTCATTGGTTTTAGGATCTGTCCAATCAGAAGCAAAAACAGGAAAGCCCAAACGGTCTCCATCGCGCTTGCTGAGTTTACCATTGCCATCTGGTTTTAAAATCAAAGGAAGATGCGCCCACTCGGGCATATCGGCCTGCCAGCCCAACCATTTCCATAATAATAAATGCACAGGTGCACTTGGTAGCCATTCTTCACCACGGAAAGCGTGTGAAATTTTCATGAGATAATCATCTACTACCACGGCCAAATGATAGGTAGGCATGCCATCGGCTTTTAATAAAACCTTGTCATCTACTTGTGAGGTATTAAAACTCACTTCTCCACGAATCATGTCTGTGAAAGAAATGGTTTCATTCAAAGGCATTTTAATCCTAATCACGTGTGCGGTTCCAGCATCCAATAATGCTTTTGTTTCAGCTGCAGAAAGCGTGAGCGAATTGCGCATTTTTTCACGAATAAGCTGATTGTATTGTGGCGATGGGTTCTCTGCTGTTTTGAATTCAACGCGCATGGCTTCTAAATCAGCTGGCGTATCAAAAGCATAATAAGCATAGCCATCTTTCACCAATTGCTCCGCGTACTGTCTGTATCCGGCTTTTCTTTCACTCTGTCTATATGGGGCAAATGGTCCACCATGCAAGGGACTCTCATCTGGGATAATGCCACACCATGCAAGGGTGTCAAATATATAGGCTTCAGCGCCCTCTACAAAACGGGTCTGGTCTGTGTCTTCAATGCGGACAATAAATTCACCACCCTGTTTTTTAGCAAACAGGTAATTGAATAGCACGGTTCTTACACCGCCCAAATGTAGACCACCCGTGGGTGATGGGGCAAAACGAACTCTAATTTTTCTGCTCATAAGACTGCAAAGATAAACTTAAGCATTCCGTTATGGATACCCTGCCCTGAAAATTCTTACTTTCAGCCCATGAAGCGTTTTGTCTGGGTCCTGATCCTGCTTTTTTTGGAGATTCCTTTATTGCATGCACAGTGCACGTCTAAGGAATTGTTCTTGCAGGTAGACAGCGCGTGGACCTTTCAGAAATTGCAATTGGTGCCCTTTAGGTTTAGACAAATGGGCAGGGCTCAAATAGACTTGATACAGGGCGCCAAACCCTTGCTATCATTAAAAGACGCCATGCAGGCAGGCAAAATAAAAGTGGCCGAATTCTATAGTAACCATGATGCTGATATTCGTGTATTAACGGTAAGGAATCTCTCAAAGCAAGCTATTTTAATTAACCAAGGAGATCTATTGGCAGGAGGTAAACAAGACAGGATGGTAGCAGAAACCAAGCTCTTGGCTCCTGGTACAGAAGAATTTCTCAATGTTTTTTGTGTAGAACCAAGTAGATGGGATTCCAAACCCAAGGCGTTTAGGTTTGCTGGCTCTGCCGATCTGGCTTTGCGCAATACCATGCTATCAACTGGAAGACAATCAGAAATTTGGAAAGCCATAGAGAAACAATTTGGCGTGGGGCATGGCCTACCTGAAGGGTTTAATTATATAGACAAACAACAAGTTTTGTCTGATTCCGCTAAAATCTATTTGGCTTATTTTAAAGAAAGGCTACGTTATTCCGATAGTAGTTTTGCGGGTTTTCTTGCCATCACTGGTAATAGAATTATTGGCTGCGAATTATTCTCAGATCAAAATTTTACCCTGCTTTCTATAGATAATATTTTTCAAGCAACCATCGCGCTAGCATTACAACAAGGTACTCCGCCGGTGATGAAACAGGAAGAGATGGAAGCAGCTATTAAACCCTTGATTGAATCTGAACCATCACAAAAGCATTTTCTAGAAAAACACGGCAAGGCCTATTATTATAGAAACCGTTTAGTGCACTTAACCGTCTATGATTGGTAATCAGCCTAAACGTATCTTTATGCTATGTATTTGATCAAAGCACCATTTTGGATTACATGGATTTATCCGCAACTGCTTTGGCGTATACCTACACAAGAGAAAATTTTATACTTGACTTTTGATGATGGGCCGCACGAAACAGCCACCCAATTTGTTTTGGATCAACTAAAGACCTATGGTGCCAAAGCCAGTTTTTTTTGCATTGGAAAAAATGTGGTAAAGCATCCACATATCTATGAACAAATATTGCAAGACGGGCATCAAGTGGGCAATCATACCCAACACCATATGAATGGATGGGAAAATACTGTTGATGATTATTTGCAAGAAGTAGCTGCGGCTGCGGAGCATATTCAGTCAACATTATTTAGACCACCTTATGGCCGCATAAAGCGCGCTGCCATTTCAAAAGTAAAAACGCTCTTAACTGCTCGTTTTCAAAACAAGGGTTCTTCTAAAATTGTCATGTGGGATGTTTTGAGTGGAGACTTTGATACCAATATTTCTGGCGAAACCTGTTTTCAAAATGTAATCAAGCACGCAGGCCCCGGCTCCATTATTGTGTTTCATGATAGCACCAAAGCATGGGATAGAATGTCTTATGCACTACCAAAAGTATTGAAGCATTTTTCTGAATTGGGCTATAAGTTTGAGACCATTCCTTCTAAATAGAAATAAATTCTTTTTTTAAGTCTGACGATTTTGCACCTAATGGGCAAAAAAATGGCCAGGGTAGAAACCCCGGCCCGTTTTTAATCCGTACCCTATGAAAACATTGGTCATAACACTGGCTAGGCCAGGGTTAATCTTTTTATTATTACTTGTAAGGGGTAATGCGAAAAAGGTTTAGCCCGTTTTCAGCAGCAGTTCTTGTTTGCGTTGCTTACAAGTGTGCTGCATCTATTAAACGGTGGTCAATTCCTTTTTATTTTGCCGAGGCCAAAAAAAACTTGAAAAACCAGAAATATACCAATCAATTGGTAGTAGCTAAGTTTGAAGGGAAAGTCCCATTTTTGCAGCATGAAATTGATAGATACCCATACCCATTTGTATGCTGAAGAATTTGCGCAAGACATTGATGCTGTGATGGATAGGGCTATTAAAGCAGGTGTTACAAAATGCTATCTGCCATCCATTGATAGCACTGAAACAGAGGGGATGTTGGCTTTAGAAAAGAAATTTCCAGGAATCTGTATTGCCATGATGGGTTTGCACCCCTGTTATGTAAAGGCCAATGTGCAAGAAGAATTGGCGCATGTAAAATCTTGGTTAGACAAAAGGGATTTTGTAGCGGTGGGAGAGATAGGACTAGATTTTTATTGGGACAAAACATTTGAAAAAGAACAATATGAGGCTTTTGACCTACAAATGCAGTGGGCCTTGGATCTAAATCGCCCAATAGTGATCCATACCCGCAATGCCATGCAAGAAACCATTAATCGGGTCAAACCATTTGCCAAAAAAGGACTCAAAGGCATTTTTCATTGTTTTAGCGGATCTGTAGAATCAGCCCGTCAAATCATTGACCTTGGTTTTTATTTAGGAATTGGTGGGGTCTTGACCTATAAAAAAGCAGGTCTTCCCGAAGTTTTAGAAGAAATACCCCTGGAATGGCTGGTCTTAGAAACCGATGCGCCTTATTTAACTCCAGTTCCTTTCCGTGGTAAAAGAAATGAAAGCAGTTACTTAGTTCATGTATTGGATAAATTGGCAGAAGTAAAACAGCTGGCCAAGGCCGATATTGCTCAGATCACCACTGCCAACGCCGAAAAAATCTTCGGTCTCTGACCTCAAACTACTATTTTTGCACTCCAATTTTACAGAGAGGTGTCCGAGTGGTTGAAGGAGCACGCCTGGAAAGTGTGTAAACGGGAAACTGTTTCGAGGGTTCGAATCCCTTCCTCTCTGCAACAAGATAATGTTGAAAAACCTGACGAAGTCAGGTTTTTTTGTGCCCTAAACGAGTCTGGGCCCCAGGCCCAAGCGCGTGAAGGGCACAAAAAAACCAGGCACGCCAGTGCCTAGGTTTTTCCTCATGATCTTATTGCCGCCCCCCACCCAGGGATCAGCGCAGCTAATCCGGGATAACCTCCCTCAAATTCTCCCCAAGTCTCGTTGTAGGCGCAGCCTACAACGGACAATACGCTCTTCTCCTTTTCGCCAATGCATGCTGTTAGCGCAGCTAACAGCTGACAAATACGCCCCTCATCAGTAATATATTTCCAATTTCCTCAAATTTTATATCTGTTTCTTAAATTTTCCAAATTAACGGAAATGTATTTCCATTATAAATCAATATTTTCCTAATTTTACCAAAATTCAGAAATATATTACCAATGGAAGTTCACGAAATGGGACAAATCATCTCCAAGCGAAGATTAGACCTCAGACTTGATCAACAAGATCTAGCAGAGATGTCTGGTATCACGGTAAAAACCCTTTATCTAATTGAAAAAGGTATAGGCAACCCTTCTTTTAATACGCTTAACAAGATTTTTGATCTCCTTGGCCTTACCATACAGGTTGAAATTAAAAAAGTGAATGAATGAAAGGAGCAGTTTACAATAATGAGATCTTGGCAGGTCATCTTGAAAAGACCCAGAAAGGGGAGTATGTTTTCACTTACACCAATGTATATTATCAAGCCAAAGAACAACCAGCCATCAGCCTAACGCTTCCCAAAAACCAGCAGCAATATCAATCCAGCCAACTCTTTCCATTTTTTCACGGCCTGCTCTCGGAAGGAGTTAATAAGGATATTCAGTGTAGCGCACTAAAAATTGATGAAAAGGATGCTTTTACAAGGTTGCTAAAAACTACCCAGGGAGATACTATTGGCGCCATCACCATTAAAGCAGAAGACTAATGCAATGCAAGGGATGTTATAAAAAAGAGGAACAGGGTTACTGTCTTAAGTGTCGGAAAAAGCTGTTTGAAAAACTACGTGTACAACCTGTGCTGTCATTTCCTGCACCGGTAGCAAGCAACCTTAACAACTACAAGGAACATACAAAACTGCTGTCTATTTCAGGGGTTCAGCTAAAGTATTCGCTGTTTCTGCGGGAGAAAGAATTAGCATTGACCAATACTGATGGGCATTTTATTTTAAAGCCCATACCTCCAGTAGCGCATTTAAAGCATGTGGAATCAGTGCCAGAAAACGAACACTTAACCATGCAGATTGCTTCACAAGTTTTTGGTATACGCACAGCAGAAAATGCAATTGTTTACTTCCCCGATGGAACTCCTGCATATATCACCAAGCGATTTGATCTGAGGCCTGAAGGCGGTAAATATCAGCAAGAAGACTTTGCGCAACTCACAAACAGATCAAATGAATCTCACGGAGAATATTTCAAATATGATGGTACTTATGAAGAGATGGGACAATTGATTAAAAAATATGTGGCTGCTGCCATGCCTGCCCTTGAAACTTTTTTCAACCTCGTAGTGTTTAATTATATTTTTTCTAATAGCGATGCACACCTTAAGAATTTTTCCCTAATGCGGCTAGATTCGGGAGAATATACGCTAACACCAGCATATGATCTAATGTGTACGCAAATCCATACAGTAAATGAATCTGATACAGCTTTAGACCTATATCAAGGATGGATGGAATCTCCCTATTATTCTCAATATGGATATTATGGAAGAGTAGATTTTGAAGAGCTTGCCAAGAGATTAAGTCTACAGGAAATGCGATATAAACGCATCATTGAAATGTTTAACCAAAAACAGGATTTGGTATTGCAAATGATTGAAAGCTCTTTTTTAAAGGAGGAACTGAAACTGATGTATAAAAATCATTTCCTAGAAAGGCTTTCCCGAATTCAATAATCTAAGTAAAAAAATAAATCAAAAAAACCGAGCAGTTTTATGCTCGGTTTTTTAATAGATCAAATAAGTTATTTAAAATATTCCCCCCTCAACCGAAAAAGGTCCTCCTTTCTAAGCACCCTAGAATACCCATCCATATAAACTATGGTTCCATCCATTAATTCCATCTTAGCAAAACCCTGATTAAAACCTTCCATTTTCAATGCAGGTAACTCTGTCTTAGGTTCAACTCTTTTCCCAGTTCTATCAATAAAAAATTGTCCAACACTATCACTTACCAATGCTAATCCCCTTTTATCAAAACTAGAAGCAGAAAGATATTGAAGGGGAAGAGCAAGTTTTCCATTACTATCTAAATAGCCAAACTTTGTTATGTTGCCATCCTCTTTAGGAAAATCACTTACTGTGTACATGCCATTGGTTAAACCATCCATCAGGTCATAGGTTGGGGCAAGTAAGATTTTTCCCTGCTGATCTATCACTCCATATTTATTACTTGCCTCATCCAAAAATTTAGTTCTGTTCTCTGAAAAAGGAAAGAGGTTATAAAAAGTAAGTGGGATGATTACTTTAGCATTTCTGTCAATAAAACCAGTTCCAGCATCTTTACTAGCCATAATTCTTCCTTGCTCATCCATGAATCCCAATGATTTGTATTCAAAAGGAATAACTACTTTATCAGTCTTATCAACAGCACCCCATTTACCCCCTATTTCAACAATATAGAATCCATTACTATAAAAGCTGGTTTGATTGTATTTGGCAGGAATGATTTCTTTAAAGGACTTATCCATTAAACCAAATTTGTCATTTTTATGATAAAAGTTGGTAATGCCATCTGCTTCAAAATTATAAACCGAATGAAAATCTGGAAATGTTTTGACAATTTTTCCGGTACTATCAATAAAGCAAGGGATACCATCATTGGTTTTACCAGCTGATAAGCCAAGTGAAAAATTTTGCATTTCTTTTACGCCAGGAACAACCGTTAGTTTTCCTTGAGGATTAATAAAACCTACTGAGTCTGAAAAATAAACAATGGCTTTTCCTTCTTTAAATTCATAAACAACTTCATATTCAAATTCTTCAACTGCCGCAAGCCTGGCAATCTCAAGCTTTTCTTCCATGGTATAACTGCTATCATTATCACTAGACTTATCTTTTCCAGTGTTGCAAGCGGTAAAGGTTAACGCAAATAGGCCAAGGGCCCATGTGGCCAGAATGATTTTTTTCATGATTGTTTATTTGAGATTGTTTGATTGATAGGGTTGCATAATGAGGCTGTTTACATGTGGATTACAATGACCATCAATGATGTTCATTTCTTTCCATTGGTAGGTATTCCCAATTTTGTATTTTGATAATTCCTCTTTTAGAAAGTAGTTCTTGGTTGCATATGAATAGGTGAAACTGTCAATTAGGTTGTCCCTATTTCTTTCAAATACAAGGTCCCAGTGAATGCTATCGTAAGTTGTAAATGCAACAATCTTTGCAGGATAAATTTTGGTTGTATAATTACAATGACCTCCGTCTACTACTTGTTTACCCAAGTATTGGCAATAGGATAGGGTAAAACAAATACCCATCAAAGCAATAAGCCCCAGCCATTTTCTATTGAGAGATGGTTTCATGAATTTGTTTCACCAAAACTATCTATTACCTTATCAGCATATATACCCACTGGCGGGTATATATCTGCTAGGGGTAGAATTTATATTTACAGCATAATCATCAATAATGAAATTTGTTAAACCACTAATGGTAGTTGGGTTTTTGTTTCTTTCAATTGCTGGATCTGCACAATTAAACTCCGAACAGCAATCCATTAAGAAAGTCTTTTTTGATTTCTTACATTTTTATCAAAAAAACGAATCCAAGTTTGATGCCTTTAAATTATATAAGGGAACAGGTAAAGACAATGAACCTCCCTACCATATTCAATGGAAAGAAGTAGAACGTTATGCCAGTTTTTTAAGAAAGAATGTTCCCTATGTGGGAGAAGCTTATATAGCCAGTGAGAAGAAAGATTTTCAGTTTTATGATAGTTGCTATAAAGCAGATCCCAATGAAGAAATGGTAGTAGGATTTGATTATGACCGTTGGGGTGGGGGACAAGAGTCTATTAAGTATTTAATTCAATGGCATACCAGCAAAGACAATTTATATAAAGTAAACATTAAAGGGGATAAGGCAGAGTTGTTAATTGGAAGCCCGCCATGGCAGGGTGCAATAAAAGAAGAAAGACAATGGTCTAAAGTACCTTTTGCAAAAGAAAAAGGAAGATGGGTAATGGCCGGAAATATTGACTCAGTGGATGAATACAATCCTGTAACACTATGAAATATTTTTTTCTGATTACAGCAGTCTTCTTGGCTTTTTGTGGTTTGTTCGCTTATTTCTATGATGGGAAACTACCCAAGGAATTCTTGAATCTTGTGGAAAAGCAACCCAATCCATTTATGGTACACAAAGACAGTTCCGATATTATTTGGCAAAGGGCCAAGGATTTTTTGAAGAAAAAAGAGTTAATGATCATTGGTGGAAATCTGAAAATCAATGATAGCGTTATTTATATGCCATATTACAATGACTATCACAGAGGCAATTCAATGCGGTTTGAAAGGCATAACCAAGGCGATTCAGTACAATTTTTTGTTATTTGGTGGTACTCGGGAGATTCCAGTGGAACAGGCGCAAATGAAGTAGCGCTCTACATGCAACAAGGAATAGAACGGTATAGTTTTATAAGACAATTATCAAACAAAAAATAAGATCTCAGAATCATAGACGCTTAGTTGAATATACCCATCGGTGGGTATATGGGAGGGGGTATCTAGGTATACATTTGATGCTATATCAAATTAAACCTTATGAAAAATAGTATCCTTTTCATCCTTGCAATTTTACTGAATAGTACAGTTTTTGCCCAATTAACTGCAGAGCAACAAAGGATCTATAATAACCTTTCACCCGCTGAGAAAAAGAAAGTGGATGATAAGATAAGGGACGCAGCTAATGACGCGAATAATAATATGGTATTGCAGGCAGTTAAAATAAGAAAAGAGGAGGTATTAAAAATGAAGCCATTTACTGATGATAGTGTAAAAGCAATATTTAGTAAAATAAATAAAACGAAAAAGGCTGATTCTTATACCGATTTTTTAGTTTACAAAAATGCTGTAGTAAATAGATATGATAGTCAAAAAGATTTTGATGCGGTAGATTCTAGCTACTTTGAGGTGAAAAATACCATAACCCCAAAAATTCTTTCAACTGCATCAGCTCGTGTTGTATTTTATTACTACAAAAATATATACGATTATGCTAGTAGCTTGTATAGACGTACAAAATATCAACAAGCTTTAGACAACTATATAGATGCTGCTGAATATTACAAGCCCGATT
>NCHJ01000031.1 GCA_002256765.1 Bacteroidetes bacterium 24-39-8 | reverse complement strand
CAAACTCTCAAATAGCTCAATTGCACTCACCTCCAAACATTTTCCCGGAGGCGGTGAAATCTGGACTACAATATTTGTAGTTGGTAGATAGCTCTGTTTATAAGCTACTCACGGAAAAATTTACACTAGGCCTTTTTGAAAACCCTTATGTAGACGAAACCAAAGCAGAGCAATTTGTAGGAAATAATGAATTTCAGGCCAAGGCCGATATCGCCATGCGTAAGTCAATAGTCTTGTTGCGTAATGAATCAGAAACCCTTCCAGTAAAAACCAAGACCAAGGTTTATTTTGAAACCTATTTGCAAAAGCGAGGAGGGAGTCCTAGTACCATATATCAGCCTGTAAAGGTTGATCCCAATTTGGAATTTGTAAAAACACCAGAAGAGGCAGACATGATATTATTGTGGTTGCACCCAGGTGGTAAATCTTTATTTGGTTCAGATGGGTCGCCCATTTATTTATCCCTATCTAAAAATGCCATTGATGTTAATTATGTAAAAGGATTGGTTGCTAAAAGCCAACCATCTTAGCCATTAATTATACCAACCCATGGGTGATTGATGAAATTTATAATGATGCAACAAAAGCAAATAGCAAAGGGGTTTTAGCAAGTTTTGGTACCACTAGTGATGCTTTATTAGACATTGTATCTGGTAGATTCCATCCCACTGGAAAAATGCCATTTACTTCACCTATCTCTGAAGCCGCTGTTGACAAACAACTATCAGACGTGCCTGGAAATTTGAAAGGGCCAGGATATGCATTATTTAAGTTTAAGAAAGGATTAGAATACAAAAAGAAAAAATAGGAATGAATAAAAAAAGGCCTCTCGGTTAGTCAAGGGGCCTTTCTTATAAGAAGGGGGAAGATTATCTAATTTGTCCTCTAACTATACCCCCGAGTTTAGCCGTACTATGTGCATATACATAAATGGCATCATTCGTTAAAGAGGTAAGCGTTGCGTCATCAATAGATAGAATTTTTGTTGTGCCAAATTCAGAACCGGCACCATAGATTCCTAATAATACACCGCCATTCACACCAGCAGCGCCTTTATGAATATGTGCTGCAGTTAAAGCATCGCTGGTTTCTAAATTTGAAACGGTCAGTTTTGCATAAACTTGTTTATCTGATGTAACCCTAACATAGCAGATCCTGTTTCAGTTCTACCTGCTGGTGCGGGCACTTCATTTTTAGCAGAAAGCGTTATCATCCAGTGCTTTACTACTGTAGGATCTGGTACTGTTTCACTTTTTTTGCAAGAGAATAAGACAGTGGATACCATTAATAAAAGTATCGCAGTCTTGGTGATTGGTTTCAACATAGTGGGTTTTATTTCCACTACTTACGGCAAATAAGCAAACTCGGTTGCCAATTGCTTTAATTTTTTTATGGCTTTGCTGATAGTGTTCCAATAATAGGTCTCCACCAAAATCATTTTTTAAATCACGCAAAACGGAATGTACGTGGTTGGCCTTGTTTTGGGTATTATCATATTCTATGAGAATGCCGGGGCCTTGAATACGGTAATAAGTTCCTTTTCCCAAAGCTACTGAGGTAGCGCCAGCCCAAGCAAAATACAATAAGTTTAAGTTGTCTTTCTTAATCTGTTCCATTTGATCTTTTGCAAACAACTTGGTATTTCTATTTACATATACTTCCAGTAAATCCAATAACAATGCTTGTTGTTGGCTAGTCAGATCTGCATAACAAACCCCAACAGGTTTTCCAATAAATGCATTGCGTTTGTCAAAACTTAATATGTCTTTAAAAGCAATGGTATCAATGATGGCTTTTTGTAATTGATCAGGATTCAATGCATGCAAAAGGCTAAATCCTCCATCAGTTTCGGCTTTTAACAACTGTTTCCCTTTTGCAGGTCCTTCCAAAACAATGGCTGGATTGGATCCCAAAAAGATAGGAGCACCCACGCCTTTTTGGGATTCATTAAAACTAAAATTGAAAGACTGGTGGTGGCCTTCAAAACGCCAACCCCAAATGGTATGATTGGTTGGCACGCCAAAGATGGAGATATGGTAATTGCCAGGATCTCGATAGTGATCTGCTTCAGCTCTTTTTTCAATTGCTTTAAGTACTATCTCTAATTGCATAATTTCTTGTGATAACTGATAGGCTTTATCACTTGCGCAGAGCGATAGCATTTTTAAAGCAGCAGCTTGTTGAGCAGGATTCATCTCATTAAATGTGATTCCCTTTCTATCCATGGGTACAAAATGAAAATTGAATCGTTCTGGATCATCAAAAGCAAAAAGGGCATTATTCTTTTGACCATCGCCCAGCAGGGCAATAAAATCCTGCGTGGCTTTTACTATGCTTTGAGCAATTACAAAATTTACCAGACTAAGCAGGCAGAATAGGAGTGCAATTGACTTTTTCATATAGGCCATTAAAGTAGTACTCAGTAATGTACTCATTTTCTAATACTCTTCTCAAGTCTAATTCTGTACATTCAAGAAATTTTTGGTATGAAAGCCACCCTGATTTTAAGCCTACTCTTTTGTTTTAGTAGTGCAAATGCCCAGCTTAAAAAAGCTGACCTGATTTTAAATGATATTACAATAGTAGATGTTGCCAACAACAAATTGATTCCACATCAAACAGTAGTGATAGTTAAAGACAGGATTTTGGAAGTGGGAGCAAAAGCCATTGGAAAAAAATACCAAACATCCCAATTGATTCTTTCTACAGGAAAATTTATCATGCCGTCGCTTTGGGATATGCACGTGCATTTTGGCGGAGATACTTTAAAAGAAGAAAACAAATGGTTGCTCCCCCTATATTTAGCAGCTGGCGTTACAGCAGTAAGGGATTGCGCAGGCGATATTAGCCTTGAAGTATTAGCATGGAAAAAATCAATAGCCAATGGACAATTAGAAGGCCCAACTATTTTTACATCGGGTCCCAAGCTTGAAGGTCCAAAATCTATTTGGCCCGGAGACTTAGAAATAGCCAATGAAACAGAGATGAACTTGGCATTAGATTCCTTAAAAAAATTGCAAGTTGACTTCATCAAGATTACCGACAATGCTTTGGATCCAGCACTGTTCCTAGCTTCTATAAAAGCTTCTAGAAAAAGGGGATGGAAAGTATCTGGGCACGCGCCAGTGCAATACACTTTGAATGAATTATCCGATGCAGGTTTATCTACGGTAGAACATTTGTCTTATTTATTAAGGGCCGCTTCTAAAGACGAAAAACATATAACGCTAGCCCGCAGGCAAGGAACCATTTCTGCCAAAGACGCCAATGACCAATTGATGCAGACTATGGATTCTGTTACTGCTATGCGCAATTTTAAAATGCTTGCTGCCAATGGAACGGCGGTAGTGCCCACCATGAATGGGTCACGCGTAGTATCATACCTTGATCAAAACAATCACCAACAGGATGACTATTTAAAATACCTAGGACCAGCATTAAAGAGAACCTATAATTGGCGTGTAGATAGAGCTGCAAAAGACAATCCAGTTGCCATTGCAGCAAGACACCAGAATTTTGAAACAGCAGCTCATTTAATTCCTTGGTTATACCAGGCTGGAGTTCCATTCTTGGCTGGTACCGATGCTGGTTATTTGAATTCATACAATTATCCTGGCATTGGTTTACATCAAGAAATGGCTATGATGGTACACTATGGTCTATCCATACACGAAGCACTCAAAGCATCGGTGATCAATGGCCCGGCATTTTTCAATTTGTCAAAAGACTTTGGTGCTGTGGCTCCTAATAAAGTGGCAGACCTCTTAATCCTTGACGCTAATCCTTTGGCCAATATTCAGAACACACAAAAAATTAATAGCCTGATTAGAAAAGGTGTTTACTTAGACAGAAAAGCCTTGGACAAATTATTATCCGATACGGAGCAAAAAGTTAAGACCAAAGAAGCTGCTGAGAATAAGGGTTCTAAAATTTAAAGAATATTTTCTTTTGGTATAACCAATAACAGATGCCCCACATGGCCAACCAAACGGAACAGCTGGTGAGAATTGCAGCACTATATTCACCAATCCAACCAAATAGGAGT
This sequence comes from Bacteroidetes bacterium 24-39-8, assembly GCA_002256765.1. Lineage (GTDB taxonomy): Bacteria > Bacteroidota > Bacteroidia > Chitinophagales > Chitinophagaceae > Sediminibacterium. Next base: position 20,556 of record NCHJ01000031.1, on the reverse strand, counting down.
TTGACAAAGGGTTGCAAAATGTGTTGCAACATTTCAGCCCCGCCAATATTAAAAAACAAATAGATAAACAAACTATTAGACCCTACGATGATAAAGAATTTGGCGCCTTTAGTAAATTGATGTTGTACATCTATTAACCAATAAGAAACGGCTAATACCAATATTGCCCATCCGCCACTGGCAAATACAAATGAACTGGTGGCTATTTTTTTAATGATGGGTGTAATGTCTAATAGGTCTAAGCTATAACCAAATAGCATGCAAAAAACGCCAGCTAGGACTAACCTTTGAACTTTTTCCTGAGCAGGTTTTTCTTGCATCAATAATTTGCCACAAAGCACGCCCCAAATAGTATGTGCCGTTGTAGAAACAGCATTAAGGCTTGACCAGATAGAAGCTTTCTCAACTCCTTCAATGGTGTTGTTAAACCAGGCCCCCATATTTTCAAAAGGCACCCAGGGATGATTAAATCCTTCTATTGGCTACTGCAAAAGGAATGGACACCCCTACAATAAACATAAAAAAGGGTTGAATCAGGTCCCAAAAATAAAGTCCATGCCACTCATGGTGATCCAGCCTTTGCCCAAGGCCTTTTACTAAAACCCAATCGGATGCTCTAAGATGCTCATAAAGTCCACTTGCTTCACCTGCCAAAAGAAACATGGTAATGCCTCTAAAAAAATCAACTGATTGGATTCTGGCTATTGTGGAATTATTCTGTTGCATTAGTTAGCGTTTAGCATAAAAGTCATTGACTGTGTATGTAAAAATGGAATGATTCTATTATTGTGTCTGGCAGGTGTCCAAAATTTTGAATCACGGATTACATCGCCTACTTTCAAATCCATTCTATTCTCTACAGCATTATCTATCATTACATTTGAAGTTGCCCCTTTTGAATCAATCATAAAATATACTTTATACTTAAGATTCATGGAACCGGGCTCTCCTATAACTGTTCTAGTAATGTCAAACATTTTTGTTTCTAAATAACTACTCCATCCGTTCACGCCATTTTTATATTCTGGCATTTTATTGATTAAGCTACAACTATCCTGTTGAATACCATCTTGATTATAGCATAAAGCATTATATATTTTAACGGTGCTATCATAGTAAATGGTTTCAAAAAGATCATATTTAATGTTTGGTTTTCCAATTGCAACAGTATCTGTTTTAGGAAATTGTAAAACAGAAGCCTTATTACCATTTTCATGATAATAAAACCAATTACTTGCTTTTCTGAGTCCAACATTCAATAAGCCTTTAAATGAAGTATTGCCATTTTCAAAGAATCCAATTGCCACTCCTTTGCCCGTTCCAGTTGAATCCATTTGCATCTCAGCCCTAATTGAACCATTGGGATACCAACCACTACAGATTCCAATTGGTATGTCATTTTTAAAATTAAACGAGTCACGCATCATGCCATTAGGATAAAAACTTAGATAGGCCCCTTCTTTTTGATTGTCTTGATAAATGATTCTAGATTCTAAACTATTGTTGGGATAGAAATAAGTAAACTTTCCATGTTTAATGGTATTAGCAGAATCCTTATAATAACCATCTTTTTCCAATTTCTTGGTTTGTATGTAATAATCTGATCTATGCCATAGTCCATTTTGAGCTTCGTTCACAGATATAAATAAAGCATCTTTCTCATTGCAGAGTTCCCCTTTAATATTTCTATAATTGACAACCTGTTGCGCTGACACTATTTTACAAAAAATCAGAAATAGGAACAAGTAAGAAACGAATTTGTATAGCATGGTTGAAAATAAAAATTGTTTTTAATATTTCTTCTTTTATTGTGGTAAAAGATAAAACCTAATTTCATAGAAAAATTTGACGAATGGCATTAAAACTTTATATGGTTTTATTAGGTGGCAAACCCAAGGGCAGACATACAGAGCAACACGATATGTTTTTTGGCATAGCCGAAACTTTAAAAGACCTGATTCCGCAGTTCAATCAGTTTTGGCCAGAAGCTAAGGGCAAGATGCATGTTGATGGTTTTAGAGAAGTCAATCAAGTAGATGGTCAACAAATTAGCATTGTGCCTATGGGCGATATTAAAGCAGAGGGTACCCATCAATTGTTTTTCATTAACCTTGGGGGATATAAAAAAGACGAATTTGAAGAATTTCACTATAAAATGGTAGTTGCCGCTACAGACAAAGCGGCTGCTATTAAACATGCCAAACAAACGACATTTTTCAAACATACCCATTTTGAGGGAGCCAATTCGCATGTAGATGACAAATATGGCATAGACGTAGATGATTTATATACCATAGATGAAATTTTGCCTGCGGCTACCAAAGAGCAATATGCTATAACGTTAAGCCCAATTCAGCATGAACTCAAAGATGAATTGCATTTAGGTTATTTTAAATTTGATACGCTCTAGTGTAAACTGGCTAGCATTCTAATTGATTGTTGTATTTTTCTTTAATAAGCCATTGTATGAAAAAATTATTGCTATTTAGCTATTTGATTATTTATGGGATTGTTAATGCCCCATTGGCCCAGACAAACAAAACAGTTCAAAAATTTAAAAACAAGGAGGAAGAAACCGTTTTTAACAAAGTACAACAAGCCAGTTTTGAATATTTTAGAAAGGGTGCAGAACCCAATAGTGGTATGGGAAGGGAGCGAATTCATTTGGATGGGAACTACCCAGAAAACGACCAATCAACGGTTACCAGTGGTGGATCTGGTTTTGGTGTGATGGCTTTATTAGTGGGAATAGAGAGAAAGTATATTAGCAGAAAAGAAGGAGTGGAACACTTAGACAAGATTTTACATTTTCTAGAAACAGCAGATAGATTCAAAGGTGCTTGGCCGCATTGGTGGTATGGTGAAACAGGCAAAGTGAGACCATTTGGTACCAAAGACAATGGTGGCGACTTGGTAGAAACATCCTATATGCTTCAAGGTTTACTTTGTCTAAGACAATATTTTCAAAATGGCACTTTAGCAGAAAAAGCTTTGGCCGCAAGGGCCGATAAATTATGGAAGGAAGTAGATTTTGATTGGTATAGGAATGGTCAAAATGTTTTGTATTGGCATTGGAGTCCAGACTATGCATGGCAGATGAATTTTCCAGTACGTGGTTATAATGAATGTTTGATTATGTATGTGTTGGCTGCTTCCTCACCATCACATGGAGTTCCGGCATCTGTATATCACCAAGGATGGGCAGATAATGGCAAAATCAAAGCAGACAGTGTGCGATATGCAGGAATCTCATTACAGTTGCATCATCAAGGAAATCCGGTGAATGGCGGGCCATTGTTTTGGTCTCAGTATTCATATCTGGGTTTAGACCCCAGAGGATTAAAAGACGCTTATGCCGATTATTGGAAAGAGAACACCAATCAGTCATTGATCAACTATCGGTGGTGTGTAGACAATCCTAAAAAGTTCAAAGGATATACTCCTGAACAATCAATGGCTGCCATGATGCATTGGTACAACACTAAGAAAGAGAAACTATTTGGTGAATATGGTTTTTATGATGCTTTTAGTGAAACAGATAATTGGTACCTGCCACGTTATCTAGCCATTGACCAAGGTCCTATAGTGGTGATGATGGAAAATTACCGTAGTGGATTGCTTTGGGATTTATTTATGAATTGCCCAGAAATTAAAATTGGTTTGAAAAAATTAGGCTTTCAAAGTCCCCAAATAAAATAATACTTTATGAAATTTTGGTAAGCCCTAGTCCGGGAAGACCAATAGGATGTAGGTATCCATCTTTTAATCGGAAACCACCTTCTACCAAATCTTTGGCTATATCAAAACTTCCATCTAAATCTAGCCACTTGGTATTATTGCAGGAATAAGCACAATGTAGTGCTGCAGTAATACTGATGATACTTTCATCATTGCATCCCCAAAATAAATCAATACCCGCATTTGCTGCTATGCCAGCTATGGCTTTGGCACCCATGATTCCACCACATTTCATGAGTTTGATATTAAAAGCACCATAAGGTTGTGGTGCAGCGGATAAGGTAATAGCTGATTTTAAATTAATCAGTGACTCATCAGCAACTATCATATTTTGTTCTGATGCAATTAATGATAATAGAGCAACTTCTTCTCCAACTTTTAGCGGCTGTTCAATCAATTCTAATTTCAAGTGCTTTGTAGCATGAATAAATTTGCGCAGGCTTTCTAAACTATATCCTTGATTGGCGTCTACCCTAATCAACATAGTATTACCAAATAGTTCAGCAAGTTTGGTCACTCGTTCAATATCCTCATCAACATTCAATCCTGTTTTGATTTTTAGGATTTTAAACCCAAGTTGTTCGTATCCCTTAGCTTCTTCTAGCATTTCTGCTACGGGTTTAATACCAATGGTAATTGAAGTAGGTAAGGCTTGTATACATTTACCATAAAAATCTAAAACGGAAATCCCCTTATAAGTACAATAAAGATCATGCAGCGCAATGTCAATGGCAGCAAGGGCTCCAGGTTTGTGTTCAAAATGCGCAGCTGCTTGAGTGATTAAGTCTAAAAAGTCTTCAATGTCTTTGCCAATAAAGTTGTCAAGATAACCAGATTGCAAAAGCGCAAATGTTTGCTGTGCTGTTTCACCAACTACGTCTTCAAAAGGATTAGCAGCACCAAGACCTATTATCCCGTTTTCTAATGCTATTTCAAGCAATACAATCTCTGTATCTACCATTGTTTTGTAAGCAATGGTATAGGGTTTGGTTAAGGGTAAATGATGCAGACTGGAATGTATAGATTTGATTTTCATCTTAGCGCTTAATCAGATTTTTTAATAGCGGAATCATTTTGCCTACCCCTTCTTGTAAAGGTAATAAAACTGGCAATCCCAATTCCTGTTCCATTGCAGTTTGAAATTGATATGCTTCCTCATTGCTGCAATGTTCCGTATTAATAGCAATTGCCATTACATTAGAGCCATACATCTTAATCAAAGCTATTTCAGAAGCAACCGAAGGAATTTCTCCCCACTCAGGAAGTTCTTCATAATATTTTCTTTTAGGTGCCACTACTAATACTACTTGTTTGGCATTGCCAGAAACCAAGAGCTCTGAACCACAGGGTCCACTGGGATTGCGCAAAGCAGACTGGCCTTCTAATAAAATCAGATCTGGACTAGTCTCTTGATTACAGGTTACAATTGCGTGTTCCAATTCACCAGAAATAAAATCATTCAAAGTGCTGTCAAATACAAAGCCATATTTTCCTCCTTGCAGCCAACCTGTTTGACCTGTATAAATCATTTGGGCATTCATACCTTCTGCCTCACAAGCCTGTCTAATCAGCCTGCAAGTAGTTCTTTTGCCCATGGCACAGTCCATACCTATCACAGCTATAATAGGCGTTTTAATCTTAAAAATTTCACCTGTCCAAAAATGTAAATCCTTTTTGGCTTTGGGTTTTCTAACATCAATCAATGATACTTGAAATTCATTGGCCAATGCTTGCATGCTTGGTAGGTCTGAGAGAAACTCGTGCAAACCATTGACTATTGAAATGCCATTTCTAATGCAGGTTTCCAAGACAGGCAAAAAGTCTTCGGGTAATTTTCCACCCACAGTGGCAATGCCAATAATACAGTATTGAATACCCTCAATTTCTTCCAATGCTTTTGTAGCACTTGCAAATACAAGAATATTTCTATGTTTCCCATCCAAAACTTCTCCAGCATCCTTGCCAGCTTCTAACTGATCAATCACTGCCACTACCTGAAATCTTTCTGATCCGCGAATCAGTCCATGCGCGGTTTTAGCATCAGAGTGGGTGAGTAGCCCATTGGTGAGTACAATGGCTTTTGGTAATTTTTTATTTTTTTCTATCATAGGTTTCAAAGTCAGAAGTCAAAATTCAGTCAAAATAGAATATTGCTTTACCAAATTTATATGAGCCTTACCTGCTAATATACACACCAGGATATTTTTTAGTGTGGGCCTGATTTTCATATACCAAAACGCCATTCACCCATACTTTATGTATGCTTGTAGAAAGGGCTTGTGGTGTTTTAATTGAAGCATTGTCTTTAACTGTAGCAGGGTCAAATAATACTAAGTCTGCAAAATAGCCAGGAGCAATAATGCCTCTGTTCTTAATCCCTGTTTGTTCCGCAGCTAAACTGGTCATTTTCTGAATGGCCGTTTCAAGACGCATGATTTTTTGTTCACGAACATAATGACCAAGTACACGCGTAAATGACCCAAAGCCCCTGGGGTGACTGCCATATGAACCATCTGAGCAAATATTGGTATGTGACCAAGTAAGAATATTAACTACGTCTTCATCAGTCATAGACTTTCCCATAATGCCTTCTAATCCGCTAGCTTCTGGATGCGCTTTGCCATATGCAGTAGATTCTGCAATCAAACCCATGATGGTTTGTGCAGCAGTCTCTTTGCGAATGGCAGCAATTTCTGCAATTGTTTTTCCAGCGTAAGCAGTGTTTGCGGCAAATCTGGTAACTATAGATTTCTCTGCGTCAAAAGTGTGGTCAACAGCGTACTGAGCACTTTCCAAATTTGTATAGTCTGTTTTTGGAAACAAGACTTTAATGGTACTTGACCAAAAATCATAAGGATAACAATCGGCCGTGATGTCAATACCTTCTTCTCTTGCTTTTTGTAGTTGCGCTAAAATTTGTGCAGACTTTCCCCAGTCATCTTTGAGTGCTAGTTTAAAATGAGAAATCTGAACAGGTAGTTTTGCCTGCCGGCCGATGTCAATGATTTCATCAATAGCATCAGCCAAAGCCACATCTTCACTACGCAAATGACTCATATACCTGCCCTTGAATGCAGCAACTGTTTTGGCTAATTCTAATACTTCCTTTCTAGACGAGAAATAAGCGCCCGCATATTCTAATCCAGTAGAAAGTCCCAAAGAGCCTTTGCGCATTTCATTTTCCAAAAGGGTCTGCATCTGTTTAATCTCTGTATCTGTTGCAGCACGCCCCAAATTCTTTTCTCCCATCACGGCTTCACGCAAATCTGTATGACCCGTATAAGTGGCTATATTCACGGCAACAGGAATTTTTTTGATGCCAGTTTTAATACTGTCAATTCCATCGCCCGAGCCATCCTGCCCACTAATAATGGTTGTTACCCCTTGATTTAAGTCTGCCAATGCATCAGGGTGTTTTTTCAAAGAACCACCAATATGGCTATGGGTGTCAATAAAACCTGGAGCTAATGTTTTTCCAGCACCATCAATAATAGCTTCACCTGGCAAGGCTTTTAATTGACCAATTGCTTCAATTTGATTGCCTTTGATTCTCACATCGGCCCGCCTAGCAGGTAAACCCATACCATCAATCAATTGAACATTGCGGATGAGGGTACTATTATTTTGGGCTTCTGAAATAAAAAAACAAAGTCCCAAAAAAGCGGTAAGTATTGTTCTATTCATAACCCCTACAAGGTAATTCATTGAAACTTATTTTCTATTGGCTTCTTTAATAGATTTGCCAAATGGCACATGTATTGGACAATCCTGTTTGGTCTGCATTGAGTGGAAGACAAAAGCGCTTTAATATTGGAGATCATGAACTCAAATATTTTTCTGCGGATGTGGCCTCCTTTGTTGGACTCAAAAACTGGGATATTAAAGACCTAAACAGCTTAGAAGAGCGGCTCCCTGCTGGAAGAACATTTTCTGTTCCTCTTGCCAGTCCCGTAAAAATTCCAGACTGTTTTGAGTTGCTTTTTGAAATACCACTGTATCAAATGGTATGTCCAATTCTTAAAAGACAATCATTGCCAGAAATAAAACTCCAAAAGCTTGGCCAAAAGCAATTGCAACAAATGCTAGACCTAACAGCCCTCACCAAGCCCGGTCCTTTTTATGAACATACCATGGATTTTGGAAATTACTATGGAATCATGGATGGCAAACGTTTATTAGCCATGACGGGAGCAAGAATGAAGGCCAAGGGTTTTACAGAAGTGAGCGCCATCTGTACCCAACCAGATCAAATGGGAAAGGGTTATGCTAGCATTTTATTACAGCATGCTTGTGAACGCATTTTTTCAAAGGGAGAACAACCTTTTTTACACGTAAGACAAGACAATCCATCGGCCCTGCACGTCTATAAAAAATTTGGGTTTGAAGTCAGGACGGAGATTTATTATGCTATCTTCAAAAGGAAATAAATAACATGGATTTTATTACGGTTTTTAGTTTTTCTCAATGGTTGATGATCTTATTAGCCTCATTCATTATTGGAATGGGTAAAGCTGGGTTAAAGGGGGTAGACATGTTAAGTGTAACCCTAATGGCATTTGTGTTTGGCAGCAAGTCCTCTACTGGAATTGTACTCCCACTTTTATGTTTAGCCGATATAGCTGCAGTATCATACTACAATCGACACGCGCAATGGAAGCATTTCTGGAAAATTGTTCCATGGATGATTGTGGGAATTTTGCTTGGCGTTTACTTGGGTAAGGATATGGATGAAACAGTATTCCGTAAAATCATGGCAGTGATTATTATGATTACCATTGTCATAGTGTTGTTCATGGAATACAGAAAATCGGAGAAAGTGCCAGACAATCCTATGTTTGCTGCCTCTACTGGTTTGGCTGCAGGATTCACCACTATGTTGGGGAATCTAGCAGGCGCATTTTCCAATTTGTATTTCTTAGCCATGCGCCTATCTAAGAATGATTTTATAGGTACAGCCGCCTGGATCTTTTTATTTATGAATTTATTCAAATTGCCCTTTCAGGTATTTTATTGGAAAAATATTACCGTAGATAGTTTGAAAATTGATGCCTTGCTCATTCCCACATTAGCATTGGGTTTTTGGGAGGGAAAAGCCTTGGTAGGAAAAATCAAAGACCAGCATTATCGTAAACTAGTAATGCTGCTTACGCTGATTGGCTGTATTATGATGTTGGTGAAACATTAATTGAATTATTTAAATCATTGTTTATGTACTCTAGAATTAGAACATTCTTTGCTAGTTGCGGCCTATTGTTTTTGAGTTTTTATAGTGTGGCACAGGCTGACCAAGCTGAATTAGGTATCAAAGCTATTATGGACCAATCCAAAGTAATGGGATTGTCTGTGGCAGTGGTGAAAAATAACAAAGTCATTTATACGCATTCTTTTGGCTATAAAAACTATGAAACCAAAGAACCCCTTACAGACAATTGTTTGTTTAGAATTGCTTCCATCTCAAAATCTTTCTCAGCTACTTCTGTAATGCAATTGGTGCAACAGAAAAAACTCTCTTTACAAACAGACTTAAGTGAATTAGTGGGATTCCAGATTCGCAATCCCAAATATCCCAATACGGTAATCACTTTAGAAATGGCACTCTCACATTTGTCCTCTATCAATGATAGCCAAGGATATTTCACACTAGATGCCATTAACCCAGCCAAGAATCCTAATTGGGCTAGTTGTTACAATGCCTATGAACCTGGAACCAAATACCAGTATTGTAATTTGAATTTTAATATGGTGGGAACCATCATTGAAAAATTGTCTGGTGAAAGATTTGACCAATATGTCAAGCACCATGTACTAGACCCACTGAATCTATATGGCGGTTATTGCGTAGACTCTCTTGATAAAACAAGATTTGCCAGTATCTACGAATACAATAAAGACTCGGCAAAATTTATTCCATCGCCCATGGCTTACGCGCCAAGGTCAGCTGAGATTGCCAATTATACCATGGGTTATACTACCCCCATTTTTTCTCCAACGGGCGGCATGAAAATCAGTGCTACAGACTTGGCTAATTATATGATCATGCATAGTAGGCAGGGTAAAGCAAATGGGGTGAGAATCATTTCAAAAAAATCAGCCGCTGCCATGCAAACAGCCAGGTCTGCAGAAGAAGGTTATGGTTTGGCCATTATGACAACTGATAAACTCATTCCAGGTAAAACCCTGAAAGGCCATACAGGTTCCGCCTATGGTTTGTATAGTGCCATGTTTTTTCAACCAAAGGAGAAATTTGGCATAGTTGTCATCAGCAATGGGTGTGATCCAAGCTATACAAACGGGTTTAATTCCGTAATTCGAAATACCGTGAACTGTTTATACAACGCTTTCCTTGCAAAATGACAATTTGTTGATTCTTGCTTGATTCACATTGATGTATTTTTACAGACTATTTGCAATTACATTAAATCCATCATATGGAATCATTACAAGGTAAAAATGCCATTGTTACCGGAGCCGGTAAGGGCATAGGAAAAGCTATCGCCATAGCATTAGCAAAAGAAGGCGTTCAGGTAGGTTTAATAGCAAGAACTTCTAAAGACCTGGAAACCGTTGCTGCAGAAATAACTGCGCTTGGTGTAAAAGCAGCATTTGCTGTGGCCGATATTAGCAATATTGCTGAAGTAAACAAAGCCGTTGAAAGCATTCAATCTGAATTGGGCAACACAGATATCCTGATTAATAATGCTGGCATGGGGGTTTTTGGTAAGTTTTTAGAATTGACTCCCGAGCAATGGGAAAATCATATTAAAGTGAACCTCTTTGGAGTTTACTATGCAACAAGAGCGGTGTTGCCACAGATGATAGAAAGACAAACAGGCGATATTGTCAATGTCTCTTCTACAGCAGGTCTTACAGGTGCAGCTGTTACCAGTGCCTATAGTGCTTCAAAATTTGGCGTTATGGGATTAACCGAATCGCTCATGCAAGAAGTACGCAAACACAATATTCGTGTAACGGCTATGGCGCCAAGTACGGTAGTGACTGAATTAGCGGTCTCTGCCAACCTTATCAACAATAATGAAGAGCGCATGATGCATCCAGAAGACTTTGCTGAATTAATTATTGCGCAATTAAAATTGAATAGAAGGGTATTTGTAAAAGCCTCTTCTATATGGTCAACTAATCCTTAAAATAAATACAATGAAAAAAGTTTGGTTTATCTCAGGTTGCTCAACCGGTTTTGGTAGAGCTCTTTCTTTAGAACTATTAGCTCAAGGTTATCAAGTAGTGGTTACTGCACGTAAGGTTGCAGACATTGAAGATATTTTGGCAATTGATACAACCAATACCTTGGGATTGGCTTTAGACGTTACGGTTCCTGAACAAGTAACTGCTGCTGTAGAAGCAGCCATTGCACATTTTGGAAGGATTGACGTGTTGGTAAACAATGCAGGCATTGGATATTTTGGTGCGGTAGAAGAAAGTGAAGAAGCAGAAGTTAGAAGAATGTTTGAGATCAATGTATTTGGTCTAGCTAGATTAACACAAGAAGTGTTGCCCTTTATGCGCAAACAAAGAAGTGGGCATATTTTGAATGTGGCTTCTATTGGTGGTCTGCGTTCTTTCCCAGGCGTAGGTTTCTACAATGCTACCAAATATGCAGTGGATGGTTTGAGTGAAGCTTTGTATAAAGAAGTATCGCCCTTGGGCATAAAAATTACTGTGATTTGCCCTAGTGGATTCCGTACGGATTGGGCAGGAAGATCAGCCAAGAACACTGCCATCAGTATTGCAGATTATGCAACTACCGCTCAAAAAAATATGGGTGATATCAGGGCTATTAGCGGCAATCAAGCCGGAGATCCAGTTAAAGCTGCCAAAGCCATGATTCAAGTAACGGAAACAGAAAACCCTCCATTAAGGTTACTACTTGGTGCTGCTGCATTAAAAGGAGCCAGACTCAAATTGGAAGAGTTGCGCAATGATTTTGAAACCTGGGCCGATGTAAGTGAAGGCGCCGATTTTAAATAAAAATCAGCACCAACGCAAGAACTACACCAACAACTGTAAAGATGAGTCCCTTTCTAAAAATGGAGGTTTGTGGCATAAACATCCAGAAAGAAGAGATGACAAAAAAGAACAGTGATAGGCCAAAAAAGATGTTCAAATAAAACAGAGGTTGTTTGGTAGTTGCTTTGTGAAAATTGGTCATTTTGCTCACCACAAATGGAAGCTCTTTTACCTTAAACTCAGCTACGCCGGACACTTTGTTATAAGTACCTTGTTTGAAGCTAACAATATTGTTGGTATCGCTTAATACTTTTAGTTCTTTAATTTTAATGGCTTTGCCCAAGTCTACCGCATCTAAATTTGGAGCAACTGTAAGCACTTTTGATTTTTCGGATTTTAAAAAATCTGTTTCTCTAAAAATCAAAATGATACCACTGATGGAATAAACTGCCATAATACCGGCAAGAAAAAAACCTAGATAACGGTGGTAAACGCGCATATTGGTGTTAAGGTTGCTCATAATCTTTGAGTTGATGCTAATCAATTAATAGATAACAAGTTACAAAAATAAAATAAAAAAGGCTGTTCTCTTTTCAGGGAACAGCCTTTTTAAACTGGGGGGAGTTTATTTCTTTGTTTTAGGGACCTCTCTTTTTAATTCGTTGATTGCCACTTTAGGTACCAATACCTTATTTACTTTTTCAACAATCATCTCCTTAGAAAGTTTAAAGCTGGCAGTAGCAATGGTTTGCTGAGCGTTGCCAATATTCACTGTATAATCACCTGCGTCTGCTACCCATGCACCAAGAGCCGTATTAAAAGATGCTAACTCGGCTGCAGTCAAGCTAAAGCTGATTTCTTGAGATTCACCAGGTTGTAAAAGCTTTGTTTTAGCAAATGCTTTTAATTCAGACTTTGGTTTGTCTATTTTAGAAACAGGTGCAGACAAATACAACTGAACCACTTCTTTGCCTGCAAGTTTGCCATTATTGGTCACGGTAACACTTGCTTGAATTTTGTCTGTAAAAACAGGTGCGCTCAACTTCAGATTGTTGGTGCTAAAATCTGTATAAGACAATCCATAACCAAAAGGATAAGCAGTAGCCACATTAAAGCTATTAAAATACCTATAACCAACATAGACACCTTCTTCATAAATTACTTCAGCATCCACTTGTTTCTGACCAAACAAACCAGGCTTTTCAGAACCAGGAATTACACGCCCAGGGAAATTCTTAGCAGTAATATCATCGGCATATTTTGCAGGGAAAGTAGTTGCCAATTTACCAGATGGATTCACTTTTCCAGAAACCACATCTGCCATGGCATTACCACCCTCTAAACCAGGTTGCCATGCTAATAAAATGGCGTCTACATCATCTCTCCATTGCATTACGTCTACCACACCACCAATATTAAGGGTAACCACTACTTTTTTGTTTTTTGCATGGAATGCAGCAGATACTGCTTTAATCAGTGCTAGTTCTTTTTGGGTTAGATTATAATCATCTACCTCTTTGCGATCATTGCCTTCACCGGCATTACGTCCAATAGCAATGACTGCCAGTTCAGATGTTGCAGCAGCGCTCTTAATTTGATCATCTGTTACACTCATTTCAACAATAGGAACAATGGGGCTCATTAATTCTTCCATTAAACTACGCTTAGGACGCTTGGCATTTTCAGCAGCCATGTATTGGCTATAAGCCCTATACAAATTGGTATTCAGCGCATATCCCGCACGGAATAAACCGTCTGCAAAAGGAACGCTATACATTTTATTAACGTCTCCACTACCGGTTCCACCAGCAACAAGGTCTAATTGGTTATTGCCAAATAGAGCAATAGAACTGCCTGCGGCGATGGGTAATGTCTTTCCTTCATTTTTTAATAATACCATGCTCTCTGCAGCAGCTGCACGCGAGATTTGTGCATGCTCTTTTAATGGCGGATTGTCGCTGAATTTATAGCCCTTATAAGTTTGTGTCAACAAAATAATGTTCAAAATTTCAGCAACGTTTTGGTCCAAGATTTTTTCATCTAACTGACCTGCTTTTACAGCATCAAGTATTTCTTTTTTCTGATTAGGCATGCCTGGCATGATCAAATGATTGCCTGCTTTTTGTTGTGCCACGGCATTCTTTCCACCAAACCAATCCGTCATCACAAATCCTTTGAAACCAAATTCATCGCGTAAAATGGTACGCAATAATTCTGGATTTTCAGAAGTAAAGGGTCCGTTTACCAAATTATAAGAACTCATGATGGTCCAAGGTTGAGACTGTTTGACCATAATCTGCCATCCTCTTAAATAGATTTCACGCATGGCTCTTTCACTGATGATGGTATTAACAGAACTTCTATTGGTTTCTTGGTTATTGGCAAAAAAGTGTTTGGCAGATGTACCCACACCAGTACTTTGAATACCGTTTACCATGGCTGCTGCTATATTACCAGTAACAATTGGGTCTTCTGAATAATATTCAAAATTTCTAGCGCCAAGCGGATTACGATGAATATTCATGCCTGGCCCTAGCAAAATATCAATGCCATATTCTTTGGCTTCTGCGCCTAAAGCCTTACCTACTTTGTTCACCAAAGCTGTATCCCAACTAGACGCAAGTAGGGTACCAATAGGCCAAGCTGTTGCATAATACAAACGGCTCTTACCACCATTGAATGCGTGGATTCCCGCAGGACCATCGCAAACTGCCAAACCGGGAATCCCAAGTCTAGGAACGCCACCAGTAGCACCAGCAGCACCGGTTACTCTTTTTTGTGGTTCAGAAGGCGGCATACCTGAACCGGGCATGGGCATACCAGGAACATACATACTTTGGCCAACTAATAGATTGATTTTTTCTTCTAGCGTCATGGCTTTCACCACATCGGCTACTGGGCTTTTGCCCAATTGAGGGACTGTTTGTTGAGCCTGAACATTGCTGATCAACAAGACCAGCAATGGCAGGAATAACCATTTTGAAATAGCAGATTTCATGGCAGAATCGTTTAAATGAAAATTTGTTTGTGTCTTATTGACACAATGATAAACAATTTCAAGGTCTTTTCAAACAATTCCAGCCAGAATCCTATAAGCCAGTTGTTTTTTCCATTGCTTCTGTATAGCGCTCGCCTACAATTTTAATCTTAGCAGAAGCTTCTTTTATTTCTTGCAAATCCTCTTGAGTGAGTTCAATATTGGATGCGCCGATGTTTTCTATAAGCCTGTGCGTTTTGGTGGTGCCTGGAATAGGAACAATCCAAGGCTTTTGCGCCAATACCCAAGCAATGGCAATTTGAGCGGGAGTAGCAGATTTTCTATCTGCGATATCATTTAAAAGATCCACTAATTTTTTATTGGCTTTTAGCGCTTCTTGGGTGAAACGCGGAAGGATATTTCTAATATCGCCTTGGGCAAAACTGGCGTTTTCATCCAGCTTGCCTGCCAAAAATCCCTTGCCCAATGGACTAAAAGCCACAAAGCCAATGCCCAATTCTTCCAGCGTAGGCAAAACTTCAGCCTCGTATTTTCTGGTCCAAACACTGTATTCACTTTGTAAAGCTGTTACTGCTTGTTCAGCATGAGCTTTACGAATAGTTTTAACTCCAGCTTCAGAGAGTCCAAAATACCGCACTTTTCCAGCTTTGATCAAGTCTTTTACTGTTCCCGCAACATCTTCAATGGGTACTTTGGGGTCTACACGGTGTTGGTAAAACAGATCAATGGTTTCAACGCCGAGTCTTCTTAAAGAAGCATCGGCCACGGCCCTAATATTTTCCGGTCTGCTATTCACACCCACGTGTTTGCCATCCTGAATATCAAAACCAAACTTGGAAGCAATGGTCACTTTCCCTTTAAAAGGGGCTAGTGCCTTACCAACTAGCACTTCATTCACCCAAGGCCCATATACTTCTGCAGTATCAAAAAAATTAAAGCCGGCGTCTACAGCTTGGTGCATCAGTTTGATCATTTCTTGTTCATTAGCAGCAGGACCATAGCCAAAACTCATGCCCATACAACCAAGACCTATAGCCGATACGCTTAAGCCATTTTTTCCAAGTGTGCGTTGTTTCATCCTAAATTATTTACAAGATAAAATTACTTTGATAGTTCTCTAGATCAGAACAGCATTCAAACAATGACTTACAAAAATCAAATATTTCTAAATTTCAATGGACTAGTAGCAACATGCTTCTTGAAGAAGTTATTGAAATGCGTAACTTCTGCAAAACCTAAGGCATAAGCAATTTCTGATACGGTCCAATGGCTATGTTTCAATAAGATTTTGGATTCTTGTAACACCCTTTCTGCAATTACTTGTGAAGTTGTTTTTTCCATAGTATCCTTGATAGCCCTATTTAAATGATTCACGTGTACATTCAATAGTCCCGCAAAATCTGATGCCGTTCTGCATTGTATTTGTTGGTGGTTTTCATCAATAGGAAACTGTCTTTCCAGTAATTCTACAAATAAAGTAGCAATTCTTTGGGATGCATTTACTTGTTGTTTGTGAATAAGAATATTAGGCTGCATTTTCATACCAAGATGCAACAGTTCAAAAACTAGATTGCGTAACACATCATATTTGTGTAGGTATTCTCCTTTTATTTCTTCAAACATCTTGTGATAGATGTCTTCAATGGGTTTAATTTGATGGTCTTCCAGTTCAAATAAATGGGTTCCATTTGGTTGGAAGACTGCATATTGAGAAAGGTTACCAAATTGGTGAAAAAAGTGATGATCAAAAATGCAAAAACAACCTGATCTAATCTTGTCTAAGTGCTCCCACTTATAGGGAATCAAGGGATTGGAAAATGACAATGCTTGTTTCTTAACTTCAATTACTTGATCAGCATAATGCACTTTACTATTGCCTTTGACCAACATGATTTTATAAAAATCTCTCCGTTTATAAGGAATTGGTTTGGCTTTGTCTCCAGTAAAGGGTTCTAAATGAAACACATTAAAATGACCAATGCCATTTTTCAAATCATTGGGAATCCAATCAAACTTGCGTTGGTAAAATGCTTCTAATGATTCGGCTTTTTTCATCTGTTTATTGCTTTAAAGTCATTGCTATATTGGCTTTCAATAGGTTAATGTCTGTAATAAAGATGTGAAAAGCTATAAGTAAGACTGGTGTTCCAAACAATATTCTGACTGGCAGGAATATCCGTTGTAATCACTTTGTTGACCATGGCAGATAAAGAAAAAGGCGTTCGCTTGTCAGCAATAGTAACATTGGCATTGCAATAATATCCATGGTGCTGGTCAATATACAAGTAAAACACTTGTGGTGCAATCCGCAACATCAATTGTTTACTTAATGCAATATTTGAAAAGTTGGCATTCAGGGTTAGAAACAAAGTATTCTTATTGCCTCCAGGATCTAGCCCTTTAGAATATAATCCATAAGCACCTACACTGGTATTTTTTGTAACAAAATAATTGGGTGATAATTCTCCTGCCAAATACCGTTGCCCAGTAATGGTATTGGTATTTACACCATTGACGTTTGACTCAACGGTTCTAAAAAGAATGGCTGGGTGAAATCCCGCATTGAATTTGAATTTGCTGGTATTGGCCAATTTATACCTAAACCAAAACAGAAATGACCAAGGCTTACCTTCTAAGGAAAATCTAAACTCAGGTTCAAAACTAAATTTTTGATTACCCATATTCAGGTTGATAATGGTGGCTGGTTTACCTAATGTAAAACTTGGAATGACAGAAATGCCATTATTGGTAATGAGAGCAGATCCGGAAAAATGATAGACGGTTTTAGTAGAATCCTTGGTCTGTGCTTTTATGGTATCTGCCATTAAAAAAAATAGCATGACAAAAGGTAAAAAATAGATTACGCGCTGGGCAGCGTTAGTTTGATTCATACTAATGATTGATACGCAAAATTAGATGATGGGGATTCCCTCACTAATCCATTTCAATGCAAAAATTACGAAAATCAAACAATTTTTCAAAGTCCTCCAGACCTCAACGAAATAAGCGCATTTATGTTAAAGCGTATTAATCATATCTACTTCTTCTTCCTCTACCAAAATCAAGCTAGCTTTTTTCACAATCAGCTTTTTACCAAAGGAATAAATCACAGAAGCGGTTAGCGAACAAAAAGCCATCACACCAGTCATTGCAAGAGGACTATCGGTTTGTAAGATGCTTACAAAAGCGGAAAACAATGCGCCTACACTCATTTGAATAAAACCCATTAATGCTGAAGCACTGCCTGCATTGTGCCCAAACTGCGCCATGGATAGTGCAGATGCATTGGGAAATTGAAAACCTTGACAGCAGAGAAAACAGAAAATCAGTCCAATGCTACTATAGATATTATTCCAACCAGTAATGATGGATAGCACCAATAAGAGACCAAATAGATTCTGAATGGTTAGTGCTACTTTGAAAATTTGTTCTGAAGCATATCGCTTTAGCAAAAAATTGTTTACCTGACTGGCTCCAATTAAACCGGCAGCCACTAAGGCAAAGATCCATCCATATTGTTGTTCGCTTACTTTGTAATAGACCATGAACACAAAGGGGGAGCCACTGATATAGGAATACAGACCAGCATAAGCAACGGCACCTGTAAAAGTATACACTGCAAACTGTGGTGTTTTTACAATGCCCAAATAATTACCAAAAATGGCGGAAGGCCTTAAAGAAAAACTAGCATCTGGTTTTTTAGATTCGGGTAATAAGAAAAAAACCGCCGCAATGATTAATACAATAATGGCTACCAAAACCGCAAAAATGGTTCTCCATCCAAAATGAGCGGTCATAAATCCGCCCAGCGTAGGCGCAATAATGGGTGATACCGCCACCACCAACATGAGGGTAGAAAATACTTTGGCATTATCCTTTACTTCAAATAAGTCACGCACCATGGCTCTTGAAGCTACCATGCCCACGCAACCACCCAAGGCTTGAAATAACCTAAATAAAATGAGCATGTCTACTGATTGTGCTGTGGCACAACCAAAACTAGCAATGGCATAAATGGTTAATCCAAAATACAGTGGGGTCTTTCTACCAAATCTTTCTAAGAGAGGGCCATAGATCAATTGCCCTACAGAAATGCCAATAAAAAATGATGAAAGAGATAACATCACCGATGCTATGGTAGTATTTAAACTCTTGGCAATATCTGGAAAAGCAGGCAAATACATGTCTATGGACAATGGTCCAATAGCAGTGAGAAAGCCCAGTATGAGAATGAGGTGTAATTTGTTTTCTGACTTAGTGGTATTCATAATTCAGGGCAAAGGTATTGCCATTGACTTAATTCTACTGCAGGGCTCAGAAAACGGGCTATTTTAAATGTTTAAAAATCTTCACCAATGATTTTGTAATCTGTTCGTAACCCTTGTCTGATGGATGCAAACCATCAAAAGTAATATTCTGTGCTGCTTCAGGATAAGGGTATTCATCAACACCAGGATGAAATGGTTTGTCAATAAAATCAGGGTAAGGATAATTCACATAGTTACCCGTAGTTGAATCTTTTAGTCTTTTAAACTTAACTAGGTTTTTATGATCCATGCCCTTTTGGTGATAGAGGTCTAGCACCGGAATTTTTTCATAAGCTGCAATGGCAACAATAGCATTTGCAAAATCTTCTAATTGCTGACCATTTTTTGGCTTGTAAGATCCATAGGCATTGTTCTTGGGATTGTTAATATATACAAAGTCTACTCGTTGCATGGGTGTGATCAGGACAATTTTTGCTTCTTGGTTTAAACTGCGCAGTTTATTGATGATGACCCTAAAAGCACCATATACCGAAGTAGGGCCTGCATTTTTTTCATAGTCCGCAAAACTGCCTAATGGCTTGGAACCCCACCAATCATTGGTTCCTAGGAATACAGAATAGAGGTCAGCTTTTTGTAATCCCAGTTTTTCAATCTCTGTGGCAATTCTAATAGCTGTCCAACCATTATAGCCTTTATTGGTAAATTGAATCTGCGGCATTTTTTCTTGCACCCTAGTCAGATAGCCTTTTGTAACCCTATTGCCCGTTTCATTTTGATGGTCATTCAAATAGGTAATGCTATCGCCTATGGCCACCCAAGTAATAGGTTTTGGTGCAAAGGAACTATGGGCTACAAATAATACTATTAAGAGGAAGATTTTCTTCATGGTTCAGCTTTGCTCTAAAGATACGCAATCAGTTATTCCATTTTCCATTGGCATAGGATTGCAATTCAAATTCTTGAATTAGACTTTAAAAGCCAGTTTCCATAGCAGAATTGATAATGCTATCAAATGTATTCTGACTTATAAATTGTGGCGAATAATTACCATTAGCTGCAATTATATTTTTATAGAAAGACCTCATATGGTTTCTACTCCCTTTAGCAAGATTATCATACACCAACAAAATATCTTGGTTATCAATTAAAGAAATTTCATCTGCTAGGTCAAATAAATCCAAATCTTCAATGGTAGCACCTACTTTATATGCATCCAATAAGGACTGATTTCCAGTTGTAACAAGTTGATTATATAAATTCTGTAAGCCGCTATCTTTAAAAACACCAATGCCATTTGTTGCAACTGGATCTGGAATACCATATTTATTCAAAATCTGTAACATGGTATCCATATGGCTTTCTTCACTTGATTTAATATTTGCAAAAACATTTGCGTTATATTTCAAATTCAAAGTATAATATACATCTCTTGCAAGTTTTTCTTCTTCCCTAAGATGCAAAATACTTTTAGTTTCTTCCTCTGATAATGTTTCCTTTGGAAGCGCTAAAATTGACGCTGTTAAATTGCTAGAATTATTTTCATTTTTTGCGCCTGTTACATCATTTTTTGAACAAGCAACACCCAGT
>NCHJ01000030.1 GCA_002256765.1 Bacteroidetes bacterium 24-39-8 | reverse complement strand
AATTTGGTTTCCCATTTATCATCCTTACCAAGAACTTTGCGTAAAGTGGTATTAACTAGGTATACATTGTTTACCCCAGCAAAGTCTGCCGTTTTTTGGTAGAGGTTAAATTCTGCATTCCAGCTCCAATAAAATTTCTGTTTTTTGAAACGGAACTCCACATTAGAATTATAGTTATAAGACCAATAATTAGTAGCTACATCAGGTCTAATAGACGAGACAGAATGGTTATAATTGGCGTCAAAATTCATCCAGAAATTAATCTTTTTATCTGCCCAATAGCCCATGTTAAGACTGATATTGGTGGCTGTATTTCTGGTTTCATTACGTTGGCCATTTACATAGTTCACGTATCTATTAATTCTAGGACCCGCGTCAATATTAAAGTTGAGCGATGGGATAATGTCAAATCCATAACCCAGACTACCTCTTAAGTTAAAATTGCCATCCACGTTAATGGATTGGTTAACGCGTCTGCCCAATGAATCCACAAAACTATTATTAGAAATGGCTTGGTCTGTAGAAGTGTAGTTGACGTTAAAAAAGATGCTCCTACTTTTCAAGACTTTGTAATCAGAAGCCCTTAGGTTTAAGTTATGCACAAAGGACTGTTGAAGGTTTGGATTACCAACCGTAATATTTAAGGGGTCAGTATTATCTATTAAGGGTTGAATCTGCGTCAATGTTGGATTCTTGGTGGAACCATTATACGAAAAGGACATTCTTCTTTGTTGCTTGGGCGTAAAGTTTAAACTAACTGCAGGGAGAAAATTATTGAACCTTATATCTTGATTTTTACCCTTTCTAATATCGGTCATTCTATAATTCACAGTTCCAATACCTGTACCAATGGCAAAATTGAATTTCTTAACATTATAACGAATATTAAAAGCTCCGGTATGACCAAGGGTATTGAAAATGAAATGGTTGCTTAAGCTATCATTTATCTCATCGTATTTACCATTACTTGATTTATTGTAGGTATTTCTTTCTGCATCATTTTGAGTTACATTCAATTTATAATTCAATATCAAAAAAGTGTTTTTCCAAAGTGGTTCCGTATAACTAGCCGTTGCATTAACAGTAGATCCATTTTGTTTATTTACTTTTCGTTGGTCAATATTGTCTAGTCTAATTAGAAGCCCTGTATTATCATAGAAACTATTTTTGGCCAATAGAAATCCATTTTCTTCTCTATCTGTAAAGTTTAGGTCTGTGTTCAATGAAATGGTTCTTCCTTTTTTCTTGAATTTTTTTCTCCAGAAAATAGAACTAGTTAGATTTTTATTTTCATCAACATTGTTAGTAGTTCTATCGCTCTCATTAATCAATTTTTTGTCTGAACTAATAGACTGTCCCAAATAATTGCTCAAGCCAGAACTCTTGGTATCACTGGCTTTTAAAGTAACTTTTAATGAGCTACTACTGTCTATATTCCAATCATAGATACTATTAATCCTATTTCTTGTTCGCTCATTGGCTTGTGTTTGATTGGTGGTATTGGTAAAACTAGTATCTGGTAAAATATTTTCCGTTACACTGGTAGTCTTGCCTGTTACTTTTAAATTATTGTATTGATAGCCATTGTTAATTGCGTGCTTATCCTTATTCCATTTGTTACTATACAACAATCCTGCCGTTGTACTATTGGGTAGACCCTGCCCCCAACTAAATTCGTCACCACTCCAATTAATACTGATACCTCCATCATCACTGATTTCCGTAGTGGTATTGGGGTCACCTGCATAGTTTCTATTTTCATCCCAACTCAAAGTCTCAAACTTGGTATTGTCTGTACTAATATATCCAGCAATCTTGCGTTTGCCTTTGAAGGCATTTGCCAAAGCCTTACCACTTCTATATTGGTCAAAATTGGTTCCTGCTTCTACCTTGCCAAAGAAACCTTTTTTCTTGTCTTCTTTTAATTGTAGGTTAATGGTTTTTTGTTTTTGACCATCGTCAATACCGGTAAAAACTGCTTGATCAGATTTTTTATCAAAGACCTGAACCTTGTCAATGGCATCGGCCCTTAGATTCTTGGTTACCACCGCGGGGTCATCGCTAAAGAATTCTTCCCCATCTACTAAAATCTTACTTACTTTCTCACCCTGCG
Source organism: Bacteroidetes bacterium 24-39-8 (assembly GCA_002256765.1). Taxonomy (GTDB): domain Bacteria; phylum Bacteroidota; class Bacteroidia; order Chitinophagales; family Chitinophagaceae; genus Sediminibacterium. Next base: position 22,964 of record NCHJ01000030.1, on the reverse strand, counting down.
TGCTAATCTCTCCTTTGCTATTGACTTGAATGCCAGGCATTTTTTTCAAAAGTTCTTGTACGTCTGCATTTGGACCCACATGAAAACTATCCGCTCTATACTCCGTAGTATCGCCTTTTACTCGAATGGCAGAAATACGTTGTTTCACAATTACTTCTTGCAAGAGGGTAGCCCTAGTGATTAATGGAATCATACCAAGGGTTTTATCGGCCCCGGCCTCTACACTAATCTGGTCTACAAATTCTGCATAATTGGGGTAAGATACCATGAACAGGTATTTGCCAGCTGGAACCTGTTTTAAATCAAAACTTCCCTTGGCATCTGTTCTCACATATTTAACCATCACGGAATCCTTTGGTCTTAAAATGGAGACTACGGCATTAGATAGATTTTGTTTGTTCAAGGTATCCGTAACGGCGCCTTTGATACTAGAAGTTTGAGCCTGTAAATTACCTAGGGCAATAAAAAGGCATAAGAATACGAACAGGTTTTTACTCATTGGGGCAGTTGTTAAGGTATTGGATGCAATTGGCTGCAAAATCCATAAATTGTGATACATCAACTAAGTATTTAGTTGTAAACTTGTGTTAAAGATTTTTCTTATTTGATAATCATTGTTTTATGCCATCTAGAAATACACAGACCAACACCAATATCAAAAAAGTGGATGTAGCTTCAACCAACAAAAGAGTGCGTAAATCAAAAAAAGTTGGAACCGAGCTTATGAAAAAATATGAGGAATTACATTTTGTTGATACCAACCAAGCTGTTTGGAACTATTCTCTTTTTACAGAAAAGGATGTAAGGAATTTTCAAAACGGTACACATTATAGACTCTATGAATTGTTTGGAAACAAGCAATTGAGCGTGAATGATACTGCAGGAACCTATTTTGCTGTATGGGCACCCAATGCCAGTTTTGTTGCCGTTACTGGCGAGTTTAATGGTTGGAATAAAGAAACCCATCCTTTAAAAGTTAGATTGGATTCTTCTGGCATTTGGGAAGGATTTATTCCCCATCTTGGACAAGGAGAAGCTTATAAATATCATATCCATGGCTTTAAAGGGATTAGACTAGACAAGGGAGATCCTTATGCTAATTTTTGGGAGAAGCGCCCCAATACGGCCTCTATTACATGGCAAACTGATTATGATTGGAAGGATGCAGAGTGGATGAAAGTCAGGAAAAAACACAATGCACTCAATGCTCCTTATTCTGTATATGAAGTGCATTTGGCCAGTTGGATGCGCCCCAATAAAAACGACGAAGAAACGTATAATACCTATGCCCAGATTACAGAAAGGCTAGTACCCTATGTAAAAGAAATGGGATTCACACACGTGGAATTTATGCCCGTGATGGAACATCCTTATGACGGTTCTTGGGGCTACCAGGGTACGGGATATTTTGCACCAACTTCTAGATTTGGAACGCCGCAGGATTATGCGTCCATGGTAGACGCTTTTCACCAAGCAGGCATTGGTGTGATCCTAGACTGGGTGCCCTCACATTTTCCTTATGACGCACACGGACTTTTTATGTTTGACGGTACCCATACCTATGAGTATGCCGATATGCGCAAGGGCTTTCATCCAGACTGGAACTCTTATATCTTCAATTATAAAAGGGGAGAAGTCAAATCATTTTTAATTAGCAGTGCTAGGTTTTGGTGTGATAAATTTCATACGGATGGAATAAGAGTAGACGCAGTTAGTTCTATGCTTCGTTTAGATTATAGCCGTAATGCCGGACAATGGGAACCCAATGAATATGGCGGCAACGGAAATATAGAAGCCATTGCTTTTATCACAGATTTAAATGAAACCCTCTATCGGGATTTTCCAGACATTCAAACCATTGCAGAAGAAGCTACAGACTGGCCCAAGATCAGCAAACCCACATTTGAGGGAGGTCTTGGTTTTGGCATGAAGTGGATGATGGGTTGGATGCACGATACCTTGGATTATTTTAACCTTGATCCCATTTTCCGTCAGTTTCAGCAAGACAAGTTTTCTTTTAGCATGATGTATTTCTATGACGAGAATTTCATGCTTCCGCTATCTCACGATGAAGTAGTGCATGGCAAGAGCCCCATGCTTTATAAAATGCCAGGAGACGAGTGGCAAAAATTTGCTAACCTAAGAATTCTCTATACTTATATGTTCACCCATCCTGGATCAAAACTGCTCTTTATGGGTAATGAATTTGGGGCTACCAATGAGTGGAATTATAAATCAGAATTACAATGGGAATTATTAGAGCATTTAAGTCATGGAGGACTCAAATATTGTGTGCAACAATTGAATGCCTTATATAGAAATGAACCCGCTTTATATGAAAACCAATTTGAACCCGGGGGATTTGAATGGGTAGATTTAAACCATCGATCCGAGTCAGTTTTGGTTTATATGCGTAAGGGCAAAAAAGCCAAGGATAATTTACTCATCATCTTGAATGTCACACCAGTTGTAAGGCATGATTGGGAAATATTTGTACATGGTAAGGGCAAGTGGAAAGAGGTATTCAATAGCAATGCCACGGAGTATTGGGGAACCGGAGACGTGTTTAATCCAATCATTAGTTCCAAGTTGGTAGACAAGCCATCACAGTGTTACCAAATCAAGTTGAATTTGCCTGCTTTGGGGGCCATTGTCTTAAAGTAAAATTTGAAGTATATCCCCAACTTATGCACCGTTACCAAGGCTTAACAATTCCATAAACAACATAATCCAAGATTTCGTTGTCTCTTTGTAGTGTAATCCAGGCTGATAACCCAAAATGAAGCACTATGAAAACGAATTCCTATGAGCTTTTGGTAAATGCAACCGGACAGTTAATGCAACAACACGCATTTGACCATCTCTCCGACGAAAAATTATCCCGTATGCAGCATTACTTGCATAGACTGGGTAAACAAAACGCCATTCTTGACAGAGAAAAAAGAGAGTTGTTTCAACTCTTTAGTGAAGCGGATTTGTACACAGAGACCACTACGCCACAGTCCTTGCAACAATGGCAAACAGCCATGAGTTGTTTTGGCAAGACTGCTAGCCAGGGAAATCTCTTGGAGCCAATGGAAGGATAATTCTAAAATTGGTTCCCTTACCAGGCTCGCTCCATCTGACAAAGAGCTTGCCTTTGTGATACTGCTCAACAATGCGTTTGCTGAGTGAGAGACCTAGTCCCCAACCTCTTTTCTTGGTAGTAAAGCCAGGTTTAAAAACTTTTTTTAAGTGTTGGGCGGCAATGCCTTTGCCGGTATCTGTTACATCTATCACTATTTCATGATTGTTGGCTTGTAATGCAACCGTTATCAAGCCCTTGCCATCCATTGCATCCAAAGCATTTTTGAGAAGGTTTTCCATAACCCAATCAAATAGAGGAGGTGAAATTTGTGCTTCAATCAAATCCATTTTGTCTGGAGCATATTCAAAGCCCACTTGGCCACCGGCTCTTTTTTTCATGTACTGCACAATCAAATCAATCTGTCTATTTAGATTGGTGGGTTCTAATTTTGGTTGACTACCAATTTTACCAAATCGGTCAGTGATCAATTGTAGTCTTTGAACGTCTTTGGCTATTTCAGGAACATAGCCAGCATTCTCAGGATGTTCTTTTAAAATTTCTAACCATCCTTCCAGACTACTCACTGGTGTGCCCAATTGGTGTGCGGTCTCTTTGGCAAGTGAAGCCCAGAGCTGGTTTTGACTACTCCTATAATGGGTTCTCTGTAGTAAAATGGCAATCAAAATAAATAAACCAATCACCATCAATTGAATAATGGGATAGAGTTTGGTTTCTTTGAGCAAGGGGCTTTCTCCGTAATAATATTTATTGGCCTGATAGGGTTGGTCCCTTAAGACACTAATAATTGGTTTGTTATTATAGCGTTTGAACTGCCTAAGTTTATCCGTTAGAAAATTTGGGTCCTCCCTAAAAAGGGCCGTGTCCATATTTAAAAAATTCCCAGTAATACTATCTTTTTCATTGGTTTCAATAATAGGAATCTGGTCATTTTCTGTGATAATTTTTGAAGCCAAATTAATACTGGCTGTATCAGAAGAATAGAGAATGGTTCTTTGGGCTTCTACCCAGGCTTCCACATTCTTGCGTTCTTCCTTTGCTATCTTGCCAGAAAGGTATTGGGAATAAACAATTGTGCCGCTGACAATTAGTACAGCCACAACCACCAAAAGGGTACGCCAATTAAACCAAGTAGCAACCATTGGACTAAATTAGTCAAATATGACAAACAAAAGGGGCCCCACAATTGCAGGGCCCCCAGATATTGGAACTTAAAATAGGATACTAACTAAACAGACCACCTTTTTTCAAGGTCTTGATGCTCTCTCCAATTTTGAAACCGTTGTGGTAAATTTCAATCTTGTAATTACCTTCTACAAACTTGTCTGTTTTCTTCCAGTTAAAGCTTACAGGAACTACTTTATTTTGTTCATAGTTTACAGAAACTTTATTGGTAAATCCTCTTTCGCCGTCTTCACGGGTAGTAAAATTGCCGCCTTCATTAAAGACTTTACCATCGGGTCCACTAATCACTACGTATAAGTCTTTGGTACCATTAGGGCTAACCCTATTTGGGTCTAGTACAAAGTTCACACGCATATAATCAGCACGCTTTGCAGTATTGGTTTCAGACTCTTTACCACTGTTTTTCAGGTTAATGGCAACAATACCCACATTAGAAGCGTGAAGGGTAGAAGCTACATCTACTTTATCAGCCAATTGTTGTTTTTCAGAATTGGTTCTGCTCAGGTTTTCTTCCAAGTTTTTCTTGTCAGAACTTAACTGGGTTTTCTCTGTAGTCAATTGCTGATTGTTAGCAGTCAATTGTTTGTTCTCGCCTTTCAATTGTTCAATTTCTACAAAGAGACCATTGATCTTACCATTCAAATCGGCAATCATTTTCTTAGCATCAGAAAGTTCTGCTGCAGTGGCATTTTTCTTGCGCAAAATGCTACCAATATTACCTTTCAAATTTTGGATTTCAGTGCTTTTTTCAGCCAAACTTCCTTGTAATTGCAAATTGGTTTGGGTTAAAGAATCGGCTTTAGCGCTCACCAAGATAAATTCTTGTTGAATGGCGTTTCTAGCTGAATCTACATTGGTAATCTTGGTTTGTAATTGAGCCACAGTTTCTTTGGTCTGGCTCTTGTCATAAAAAATATATCCCCAAGTGGCAATCAATGCGGTAATCAGGATACCATAAATTAATTTACGATTGTCTGTTTGGGGAGTGGTTTGCGGATTGTTGCTTGCTGAGTAACTCATGTTTTTAAATTTATAGTTGTTCGATATCCCTAAAATACCAAAACCGTGCCAAACCCTTTTTTTGCTGTAGAAAAATCCATTTTCTGCATTTTTTTTAATCTGCCCCGCAAATCCCATCTTTGCAACCATGTCTGCAGAAAAAATCATCGCTGATTGGAAAAAAGGGAATTTCAAACCGGTTTATTGGTTGGAAGGTGAGGAGTCTTATTATATTGACCAGATAGTGGCGTATGCGGAACATAAAATTCTTTCTGAAGCGGAAGCTGGCTTTAATCTCTCTGTTTTCTATGGCAAGGATGCTGATTGGGCGGCAGTGGTCAATGCCTGTATGCGTTATCCCATGTTTTCTGAGCGGCAGGTAGTCCTACTCAAGGAAGCCCAACATATGGCCCAAAAAGATGTGGAGAAATTGCAGGGATACATAGACAATCCTTTAAAAACTACGGTTTTAGTAGTTAGTCATAAAGAAAAAAAGTTTGACGGGAGGTCTGCATTATACAAAGTGCTAAAGGCAAAGTCTGAATTGCTGAACACCAAGAAAATGTATGATAATCAATTGCCCGAATGGACCAACCAAATGGTGATTCAGCAAGGATTGACCATATCGCCAAAGGCATTGACCGTGTTGGTAGACCATATTGGCAATGACCTGAATAGGTTGGAGAATGAAGTGGAAAAACTAAAGGTAAATCTTGGAGGCAGAAAGGGAATTACGGAAGACGATATTGAAACCTATATTGGAATTAGTAAAGAATTCAATCCTTTTGAATTGCAGGCAGCCATTGCCCAAAAAGATCTAGCCAAAGCCATTAGGATTATCCAATATTTTGAAGCCAATCCAAAGTCTGCCCCCATACAATTGGTGCTTCCATCTATCTACAATTTCTTTAGCAAGGTGTACCAAATGTATTCCCTGCAAGGCACTAATGAAAGTGAAATGGCATCCATCTTAGGTGTGAAACCATTTTTTATACGAGACTATCAAAATGCCGCACGCAAATATTCCTATCAGGCAGTAGAAACCATTCTTCTATTATTACACCAATACAATTTAAAAAGTGTGGGTGTCAATAACGGGGGCACATCAGATGCCGGACTCATGAAAGAAATGGTAGTAAAAATGATGCAATAAGCTAGGCCAACAAACGCTTAGCCAAAGTTTGATCCAGGGCTAACTGGTTTTTCAAGGCCTCCAATCCATTGAATTTTTGTTCTGCACGCAAAAAATGTAGTACCCTTACTTCTAAGGTTTTGCCATAGAGGTCTCCCTCAAAATCAAAGAGGTTTACTTCTATCACACGGTTAATCCCATCAACAGTAGGTCTAACCCCAATATTCATCATCCCTTGTAAAATGGGATGATCCTGATCTTGCTTAATCAACACATTCACCGCATACACCCCATTGCCAGGAATCAATTTCTCTAAATCAGATAATACCAAGTTGGCCGTTGGATAACCAATGGTGCGGCCCAATTGATTGCCCAAAACTACCCTTCCCTCAAAAAAATAGGGATAGCCCAAAAATTGGTTGGCGGTTTCAATATGGCTATTGCTAATGGCCTGTCTAATCTTGGTACTGCTAACGCCAATTTGGTGCAATAAGTGTTCAGGAATTTCTTTGACCTCAAAACCCAATTGCTGACCAAAAGATTGGAGTAATTGAAAATCACCGGTACGGTTATTGCCAAACTTATGGTCATAACCAATGATTACCGTATGCGGATGAAAATTAGCCACCAAAAAATGGCGGATATACGCTTCAGCCGATTGGTTGGCAAAAGCTTGGTCAAAAGGAACAATCACCAAATGGTCTATGCCAGTAGCTTCTAATAATCGGGTCTTTTCTTCTAGGGTACCCAAAAGCTTAATATTATCTGGGTTTTGAGAGATCACCGAACGGGGGTGTGGGTAAAAGCTGATAATAATGCTTTCTCCACCAATAGCCGCCGCTTCTGCCTTTAACTGTTGGATAATTTGTTGATGCCCCAGGTGCACACCATCAAAACTGCCGATGGTTACAACGGCCTTTTTAAATTCAGGAAGGGAAGTCTGATCCAGATAGTGTACCTGCATAATTGGGTGCAAATCTAAGGGTTTCATGGAAGTATGAAAATTGTACATTTGCAACCAGCAATCATAGATCATTCCAAAATTCCACCATGTCATTATACGCGCAACGCGGGGTATCTGCCCAGAAAGAAGAAGTACACGCAGCCATTGGTAAATTAGATCAGGGTCTATACCCCGATGCTTTTTGCAAAGTCTATCCCGATTTTTTGTGCGGTGATCCTGATTGGATTAATATCATGCACGCCGATGGAGCGGGCACCAAGAGTATCTTGGCCTATCTCTATTGGAAAGAAACCGGTGATGTATCGGTTTGGAAGGGTATTGCCCAAGACGCGGTAGCCATGAACCTAGATGACTTACTCTGCGTGGGCATAACAGATAATATCTTATTCTCTTCAACCATTGACCGGAACAAGCTCTTGATTCCCGGTGCAGTCTTGGAACAGATTATCAACGGAACCCAAGAATTTTTTAATCAATTGGCTGAATACGGCGTACGCATTCATTATTTAGGTGGTGAAACTGCCGATGTAGGTGATGTAGTCCGCACAATTGCCGTAAATGGTACCATGAGTGCACGTTGGCCCAAGAGCAAATTGGTAACCAATGAAAAAATCTCCGAAGGCAATGTGATTGTAGGTTTTGCCAGTTTTGGTCAGGCCAATTATGAGAGCGAGTACAATAGTGGATTGGGATCCAATGGCCTTACCAGTGCAAGGCACGATGTGTTGGGCAAACAATACAAAAACTACCCAGAGACTTTTGAACCCAAACTCAATGACGCGGTAGTCTATTTGGGAAAAAATGCCATGACCGATACCATTGACATTGATGGTAAACCAACCAATGTAGGCAAACTCTTGTTATCGCCCACGCGAACCTATGCGCCTTTGATGAAGCAATTGCTAGACAAATATTTTGACCAAATCACGGGATTGATCCATTGCAGTGGCGGCGGACAGACAAAGTGTATGAAATATTTACCCAAGCCTTTGCGCATTGTAAAAGACAACTTGTTTGCACCAGCCCCCATTTTTCAATTGATCCAGGAAAACTCCGGAGCCGATGACAGAGAAATGTACCAGGTCTTTAATATGGGTCATAGATTAGAAGTGTTTACCAATGCAGCCACAGCCCCTCTATTAATTGCGGAAGGAGCCAAACTGGGTATTGAAGCCAAGATTGTAGGAAAGGTAGAAGCTGCTGAAAAGAAAGAACTGATTCTGAAGACCGCCAAAGGAGAACTGGTTTACGAATATTAATATTAACAACTGATTTGATTGGCTTTTTATAATTTTAAATTTGAATCAGTCATTAGAACTATTACCTTTTTAAATTCGCACTAGTCGTGATAACTTTTGCCTTTTTAAATTCGCACCAGTAATTATGACTTTTGAATTTTGACTTTTGAATTTTTACACCATGTCCGAAGCGATAGTATCTATTAAGAATGCCAATATTTACCAAGGAACCAACCTGGTATTACAGAACGTGAACTTTGAAGTGCAGAAAGGAGAGTTTGTATACCTAGTAGGAAAAACCGGAACCGGAAAGAGCAGTTTGCTCAAAACCCTGTACGGTGAATTGGAATTAACAGAAGGAACCGGAACCGTGGTAGGTTTTGACCTACCCAGCATGGACTGGAAAAAGGTACCCTTTCTACGCCGTAACCTAGGGGTCATTTTTCAAGACTTTCAATTGCTCACCGATAGAAATGTACACGAGAACCTCAAGTTTGTCCTAAAAGCCACTGGCTGGAAAGACGAGATGCTCATGGAAGAAAAGATCAACGATGTATTGGACAAAGTAGGTCTGAAGAGCAAGGGCTTTAAAATGCCTTTTGAAATGAGTGGTGGAGAGCAACAAAGGGTAGATATTGCCCGCGCCTTACTCAACTCACCAAAACTAATCTTGGCAGACGAGCCTACTGGAAACCTAGACCCCGAAACCAGTGATGAGATCATGCAGCTCCTGCTCAAGATTGCCAAAGACTATGGCACAACAGTGATCATGGCTACCCATGACTTTATTGTCATCAACCGCTATCCATCCAGAATGCTCAAAACGGAACTTGGAAAGCTGATTGACAGTGCATCTAACTAATTGACTATCATTGCGCAATAAGGAATAATTTAAGTGAAAAGTGAAGAGATAAGAGTGAAGAATGGACGTTGATTCCAGTAAACGAGTTCACCTAGGCTGCGCCTAGGTTCTAGTAATAGATAAACTTCTTCATAAAGAAAAACCCTTGGCTTTGCCTAGGGTTTCTTTATATAGTCTATTAAAAACACACTCTTCACTCTTCACTCTTCACTCTTCACTCTTCCCTCTTCACTCTTCACTCTTCACTCTTCACTTTCTTCCCCCTCTTCCCTCTTCCCTCTTCACTCTTCACTCTTCACTCTTCACTCTTCACTCTTCCCTCTTCACTCCCCCCAAATCCATCCCACCTGCTTCTTGGCATTGTCGGTATTGCTGAACATGGGTGTGAGCAGGCGCTTGCGCCCCTCAATCTCCGTTTGGGTAAAGGGTTGGTGATAGAGTTGAGAAACCAGCTCTTGAAAGGCATTGGCGGTTGTGCCAACATAACAAGCAGGACTTAGTCCTGATCCAGCAACCATGGCTTCATTGACAATGCAATGGCGACCATGAAATAGGGCATTGACCAGTTTTACCTTCATTCCCGTTTCAATATAGGCCGGAAGCACATTAATATGGGCTTTGGCCAGCATATCCTGCATTTCTTTTTCAGAAGGGTTGGCTACCAAACAGGTATGGGAATGAACGTGAGCCAATTCCATCAGCTGGGGCGATGGGTTCTTGCCCGCAATTACCAGTGGAATCTTGATTTTTTCAAAGACTTCTTTGAGTAGCCAGATGGCGGCTTTTTCATTAGCATCAATACTCAGGTCTGCGTGATAGAAGCAATAATTGCCCATGCCTTCTAAGCAATCAACCTGCCATTCGGGAAGGTAAAGCGGCAAATGCTCAATGTTTTTACAGCCAAACTCGTCTCTATAGACTTGGTCATCTGCCTCGGTTACACCCCAGAATGTGGCTTTTTTGGCCAATTTAGCTTCATATTTACGCAATAAGCGGCTTTCATTCCAGTAATAGGCCTTTTTTAGAGGCGAGCTACTACTCTTATATAAGTCTTTGTAATAACGGTATTCTACATTGTGTAAACGAACAAAGCACTTGCGATCTTGGAACCTGGGGTCCATGACTGGATAGGTACAATGAACGCCCTCCATAAAAATGGGATAGTCATCTTTGAGGAGGTTCTGTAAAAGGTCTTCGTTTTTTCTACTAGCCACAATATAGGGTAGGGAGCTAGAAATGGCCTGATGCCCCTTGGTTCTAGGATAATAATGCACAGACTGGCAGTATTGATCCAAGACCTCTTGCTTGCCCCTGCCATAGTCAAAACAGTGTAAATGAATTTTCACACCTGCTGCTTGAAGGGCCGGAAGTTTATAATAAAGGTCAAATGCACCCCCATAATCAGCCGGGTAGGGAACATTGAGTGAAATAATATGTAAGTGCTTGTCCAAATTACTGCTTTAAAAAGATGTTCCTATAGAATGCCAACAAGACCTGTTCCTCTGATTCCCAGTTTAAAACGGTCCTTGCTTTTAGGCAATTCTGCTTCAATCTAAGGTACAGAACACTGTCTGCCAGTAATTTGTTCATTCCAGCTGCAATTGTTTGTGGTTGGGTGTCAGCAATCAGTAAGGCAATCTCCCATTCCTGATTAATGGCCCTATATTCTGGGTAGTCAACACAGAGCTGTGGAATCCCCGCCATCATATAGTCAAAAAAACGATTGGCTAGGGAATGGTATTGGTTATGACCCTGGGCTTCAAACAAGGTAATGCCTGCAAAAGCCTCTGGGGTAATCCTTTGTAAAATAGCCGGTTCTTGGGGATTAATTACTGATACTTTATTGTCAAGTAACTGCTTATTAATTATTGATAATGTTTCATTTATGAAATTTCCTGTACCATAAATTCGCAAAGCTGTTGCTACTTCCTGCATGGCTGGGATCAGGGTTTCAAAACAGCGTCCATGGTTCACGGCGCCTTGGTAAATGAAAAAGGGCTGCTCCCCACTTGCCTGCGGCGATGGTTTGCCAATGGGCAATACTTCTCCATTGGCCATCGCTTTAGCGGCATCAGTTAGCCTAGGTAGGTTCCGAACAACCGCATAGTTGACCCCATATTCCGCTTGAAATGCTCCAGCAATCCAATGGTTCACGGTGTAACCCAGCGGGAATCGCCGAAGGCTAAATGCTTCAATGGCTTTCCAGATCTTTTGAATGGCAGGCCTGCTCATGACTTCTTTTTGCTGGGTAAAGTACTCGTGGGCGTCATAAACCCGTTTTTTACCCCGGATCAGGCTAGCAAAATAGACGGGAAGAATGGTATCAAGGTCAATGGCGCAGAACAGGTCTGTGGGTCTAAAAAGCAAGAATAGTAACAATCTTAGGTTGAATTCCAAGTACATCAGCGGTCCCTTGCTGCTCCAGCAACGTAAGCGATGCTGTTCAAAGGGCTGCTCAGATAGGGCAGGTTGCCCCTTGATAGACCGTCCCACTAGCAAAACTTGGTAGCCGTTTTTGGCCAGGCTGCCACAGATTCTTTGCATCCGTTGGTCAAAGTTCAATTGGTTGGTTACCGTGAAGACAAGTCTGGGCAAAATAGAAGGCTTGGTTTAAGACAAATATAGGGAAGACGAGCCCAAGAATGTGGGTAAAAAATGGGCTAATTTTATCCACTTTTACACTTGTTAATTACTTGTAAATCAATTACTTAAAAATAGTCAATTCACATTCCTAGAAAAAACATGTTTATTTCTCCACCTATTATGCACAGGCCCTAGGATGAATTCCTTTTTCTATGCCTTTTTTGGTATGTTCGCAAGTACTAAAAGGTAAGAACGTGAGATTAAAATCGCTAGAAATTAAAGGATTCAAAAGCTTTGCCGATAAAACGGTAGTCAGCTTTGACGAAGGAATCACCGGAATTATTGGACCGAACGGCTGTGGAAAAAGTAATATCATTGACTCAATTCGTTGGGTAATTGGAGAGCAGAAGATCTCTGCCTTACGTTCTGAGAACTTAGACGCCCTGGTATTCAATGGTAGTAAAACCAGGTCTGCCAGTGGTATGGCAGAAGTGAGTTTGACCTTTGAAAACACCAAGAACCTGCTTCCAACCGAGTTCAGTACCGTTACTGTTACCCGTAGATTCTACAAAAATGGGGAGAGCGAGTATCGTTTGAACGATGTAAGCTGCCGATTAAAAGATATCCATAACCTATTCCTTGATACCGGTGTGAGCACCGATAGCTATGCCATTATTGAACTTGGTATGGTTGACGATATTATCAAGGACAAGGAGAATAGCCGTAGAAGAATGCTGGAACAAGCGGCCGGTATTACCATCTACAAGACCCGTAAAAAAGAAGCCAAGAGTAAGTTAGACGCCACCGAACAAGATTTGGCGCGTATTGAAGACTTGCTATTTGAAATCAATAACCAGCTCAAAACCCTTGAGAATCAGTCTAAAAAGGCTGAAAAGTACTTTGAAATTAAGAAGGACTACAAGGAAATCAGTATTGAACTGGCCAAAGCTGCACTGGAAGGATTCAACATCACTTACCATGATTTGAACGAGCAGCAAAATTCTGAAGTAGACAAGAAAGCGCAATTAGAAGCTGAAATAGCCACCGAAGAAGCGGCCATTGAACAAGAGAAATTGGGTTTTATTGAAAAAGAGCGCGCTTTGCAATCCAAGCAACACGCATTCAATGACTTGTTGCAAAACCTCCGTGGCAAGGAAAATGAAAGAAACCTAGCTACCCAAAAACTGCATTACCTCAAGGAAAAAGAAGGAAGCCTAAAAGCATTCTTGGAAAAAGCCAATGGTCAACTCAAAACCATTGGGGATTCTATTGAGTATACCCAAATGCAGGTTGAGGAAGAAGCGGGCAAATTGGTAGAAATGCAGGACCGTGTAGACACGGCCAAAACAGATATTGAAGACAAGCGCCAGACCTTTGACGATAAACGTTCCGGTGTTGACGCGGTTAGGGGTAAATACCAATCCATTCAACGCGCCCAATTTGACGCGGAGAAAAAAGTGGCTGTGGCCGATACCAGCATCCAGAACCTGCAAAGGGCTCAAACCCAGCAAGTGGATGAAAAGACCAATCGCAGCTTCCAAGTAGAGCAATTGACTTTGGAATTGGAAGAAAAAGAAAGCACTCTGGAAGCCAAGCGTTCTGAATTGCAGCAATTGCAGGATCACCATGAAAAAACCAAGGCCCAAATCTTTGACGCACAAGCCGCTATGGAAGCCCTGCGCAATGAACTAGCCGAGGAAAGCCGCAAACTTGACGCTAAGCGCAACGAGTTTGCCCTATTGAAAAGCTTGATTGATAGCATGGAAGGCTATCCAGAAAGCATCAAGTTCTTGCACAAGAATCCAGAATGGAACCATAATGCGCCTATTCTTTCTGATATCATCTATGTAAACGAAGAATATAGAACGGCCGTTGAAAACGTATTGGAGCCTTATCTGAACTACTATGTAGTGAACAACCTTACCGAAGGTTTGCAGGCAGTGCAGTTATTGGACCAAAACAAAAAGGGTAAGGCTAATTTCTTCTTGATGGAGAAATTCAGGGATATTAAAGTTGAAACCCATCAGCCCGCTGGCACTATAAAAGCGCTGGATGTGATTGAGGTAGACGAACAATACCAAGACTTGGCCAATTACCTTTTGGGCAATGTTTATATTGCTGAGAATGAAGACGCTATTAACAATAGCAACGGAGCCGTGGTGTTGGAAAAACACGGAAAATTTGTAAAAGGCAAATACACCCTTACTGGTGGATCCGTTGGTCTGTTTGAAGGAAAGAAAATTGGTAGGGCCAAGAACCTAGAGAAATTGCAGGATGAAATCATTTTGCAAGACGCTGTGGTAAATGCCTTAAAACAAGAAATCAAACTCAAGCATAGTGAAGTTATTGAGTTCAATGAGCAACTCAAAGACGGTGCCATTAAGCAAACCGAGAATGAGATTAACCAGCTGACCAACCAATTATTTGCGGCAAGAAACAAGTTTGAAAACTTGCAACACGCCCAAACTGCTGGTCAACAACGCTTAGAAGATATTGAACTTCGTTTGCAAGAAGAGCAGGAAGCCATTGCAGAAACCAGGGAGTCCTTGATTGAGCTCAATGAGCAAATGCAGGCCACTACCCAAGAAATGCAATTGGTAGAGCAGGATTATCAATTGGCGGAACAGGAGTACAATTTTGCCTCTGTTCAGTATAATGAAATCAACCTCTCTTTAACCAGACAGCAAAGCAAAATCAATGGCTTGAATCAGGAATTGTTGTTCAAAGAGAACCAACTCAATGACCTGCACAATCAGATTCAGTCTAATACCCAACAGTTGTCAGAAGCTTCTGGCAATATAGAAGAAGGGGCCCAAGCCATGCAAGCGGCTGAATTGGAATTGGTAGAATTGTTGCGTACCAAGGAAATTGAAGAGAAATCTCTTAATGAAGCGGATCAGGAATACTATAACCTGCGCAATAGCTTGCAGGAAAAAGAAAGCACCCTGCGTTTGAAAATCAAGAGCAAAGAGCAGATTGACCATTTGGTAACCGAGATCAAAGACCGTTTGAACGAGCTAAAACTGCAGTTAGCAGGAATGAAAGAGCGTTTGAGCGTAGAGTTCAAAGTAGAATTGGATGAAATCTTAGATCAGGCACGTACCACCGAAACTACTTTGGATGAATTACAAGCCAGTTCAGACCGCATGAAAAAGCGTTTGGAGAATATGGGTGAAGTAAACCCAACGGCTATTGAGGCCTACACAGAGATGAAGAAGCGTTATGAGTTTATCTTGGAGCAAAAGAATGACCTGGTTTCTGCCAAGGATAGTTTGTTACAAACCATTCAAGAAGTAGAAGCAACGGCCAATCAGCAGTTCTTAGATACCTTCAATAAAGTTCGCGAGAACTTCCAGAAAGTGTTCAAAGCCCTGTTTACGGAAGAAGATACGGCCGATATGATCTTGGTTGACCCAACCAATCTGGCTGAAACCGGTATTGATATTGTGGCCAAGCCCAAAGGCAAGCGCCCTTCTTCCATTACCCAATTGAGTGGGGGAGAAAAGACCCTGACCGCAACTGCGCTCTTGTTCTCTATCTACCTAATTAAGCCCGCTCCGTTCTGTATCTTGGATGAGGTGGATGCTCCATTGGATGACGCCAACGTAGGCAAGTTTACCCAGATGATCAAGAAGTTCAGTGACAACTCACAGTTCATTATTGTTACCCACAACAAGCAAACCATGAGCGCTGTAGACGTGATCTACGGGGTAACCATGCAGGAAGCTGGGGTGAGTAAGCTGGTGCCGGTAGACTTTAGAAGTCTGGCTAACTAATACAAATTCAATCTATTATAAGGACTAACCGAAAGGTTGGTCCTTTTTTATAACCATCCCACTGGGTTAAATCTAACCGTCTTGACCAAAATTGTAGTGCCGCTATACCTAGTTTGCCTGTTTTGTTATATCCTATTTAGTAGAGATCCGGATTATTTTGATGGGGAAATTATGCAAGCAACCTTGGTCATGAAAAACGATGCATATGCTTTTAAGGACGTCTTGAAAGCTGAATTTTCAGACGGATACAAGAATTATTATGTGGATGACTTTTTGGGACATTATAGTGGACATCAGCCAGGGGATAAGATTACTATTATCTATGAACCAAAAAATCCCAAAGGAGCCAAGCAATATAGTTTTTGGAATTATTGGATGACTATTCAGGAGTTCTTTTGGTCCCTTTTATTGTTGGCGGTTAGTTGGAGTGCAGCATACAGCATTACCCAAAATCCTACCCCTGAAGCCTTGTTGGAGCAGTTAAATTATAAGGAGCCAGATAAGCCTAGGTATGACTAGCTTCTTATTTTATTTCTAATAAATCTTGTAAGTAATTAACAATCAGTAGTTATCGCTTTAGCAAGCGCTTGATTTCTTTTTCAACATCACGTCCCTTGATGGTTTCACGTTTGTCGTAGTTCTTCTTGCCTCGGCCAATGCCAATCTCAATTTTCACCAAGTTCTTGTCTGTAAAAAAGACTTTGAGGGGTACAATGGTATAACCCTTGTCCTTCATCTTGGTCTGGAGTTTTTTGAGTTCCCGCTTATTGAGCAGGAGTTTTCTATCGTGAACCTCAATATGGTTATTGGCTGATCCATGAGAATAGGAGGCAATAAACAGAGCTCGAACCCAGAGTTCGCCTTTGTCAAACAAACAGAAGGAATCGTTGAAACTGACTTTGCCCTCTCGAATAGATTTTACTTCTGTGCCCAGCAATACAATGCCCGCCACATATTTGTCTTCTATCTGGTAATTGAAATAGGCCTGCCTGTTGTTCATTTCCTTGGTCATACGCTACAGTTTCCTTGGGCAGAGTAAGAGAATTCCTTATTTCCTAAGTAGGGTCACTACTTGGGCCAATTTGTCTTTGAAGTCTTTACGGTCTACAATAAAATCTAAGAACCCATGTTCCAGCAAGAATTCAGAGCGCTGAAAACCTTCTGGAAGGTCTTTTTTAATGGTTTCCTTGATCACCCTAGGTCCGGCAAAACCAATCAACGCACCAGGTTCTGCTATATTTAAGTCTCCCAACATACCAAAGCTGGCAGAGATCCCACCAAAAGTAGGGTCGGTTAATAGAGAGATAAAAGGTAATTGGGCATCGCTTAACTGACTTAGTTTTCCACTGGTCTTGGCCAACTGCATTAGGCTAAACGCCGATTCCATCATCCTAGCACCACCACTCTTACTAATGACCAAATAGGGTAGACGGTGAGCAATACAATAGTCAACGGCACGGCTGAATTTCTCACCCATGACGCTACCAAGTGATCCACCAATAAATTCAAAATCCATACAGGCAATCACTATTCCTTCCCCATTTACGGTTCCGGTAGCCACGCGCATACTGTCTTTTAAATCGGTTTTGCTGTGAATATCGTCTAGGCGCTTTTGATAAGATTTCAGGTCAGTAAACCCAAGGGCATCCTTACTGCGGATATTGTCAAATAATTCCGTGTATTGTTGATTGTCAAACAAAATATCGTAATACTCTTCAGAACCAATGCGGTGGTGGTAATTGCACTTGGCGCATACATACCTGTTTTCTTTGAGTTCTGTGGTTGTAGAGATATAATTACACTCGGGGCATTTGTTCCAAAGACCTTCTGGTGTTTCTTTCTTGTCTGCTGTAGAAGTAAGGATTCCTTTACGGATACGCTTAAACCAACGCGGCTTGGCACTATCTCCTCCAGGCTGTTCTTCACCGGTTAGGTTTGATTCAAAGTCTTCTTCGCGTTCTTTTTTCATATATGATTCCAAGAATTGGGGCGGAAAGATAATATATTTTTAATACCCCGGTAGGAATACTGGCCCCAAATAAGCTATTGGGGCAGGTTCAAATCGGGGGGATTTGGCTGTTTAGGGCTGCAAAGTACGCAAAACAAAAAACCGCCCCAAGAAAGGGCGGCTTTTTATTGAAATAGGATTATGCGTTTCTGTTAATGCAATTGAGGTCTTCAAATGCCACTTCTAAACGCTTGATAAAGTTTTCTTCACCCTTACGCAACCAAACGCGTGGGTCATAGTATTTTTTGTTGGGCTTGTCTGCACCATCGGGGTTACCCAATTGTGTTTGCAAAAAGCCTTCATTTTTCTGATAGTATTGGTGAATTCCTTCCCAGAAAGCCCATTGCATATCGGTATCAATATTCATTTTGATAGCACCATAGCTAATGGCTTCACGAATCTGGTTTTGAGGAGAACCACTACCGCCATGGAATACAAAGTAAACAGGCTTAACACCAGTTTTCAATTCTTTCTCAATAAAGTCTTGGCTATTTTTCAAGATCTCAGGACGCAATTGCACATTACCTGGGCTATATACACCGTGTACATTACCAAAAGCAGCAGCAACAGTAAATAATTTACCAACCTTGCTCAATTCTGTATAAGAATAAGCAACGTGTTGTGGTTGGGTATAGAGTTTGTCGTTTTCAACATCGCTATTGTCAACGCCATCTTCTTCACCACCAGTAACACCCAATTCAATTTCAATACTCATGCCCAAGGGCGCCATGCGCTTATAGAATTCAACCGAAGTATGAATATTTTCTTCTAGGGGTTCTTCACTCAGATCCAACATATGTGAGCTGAATAGGGGCTGACCTTTTTCTTTGTAGAATTGCTCACCCGCATCAATTAGACCACTAACCCATGGCAACCATTTTTTAGCAGCATGGTCAGTATGCAACACTACAGGAACACCATAGTATTTAGCAACTTGGTGAATATGCAAAGCACCAGAAATACCACCTTGAATATTACCTTGTAATTGATCATTGGGCATAGCCTTACCGGCAATAAATTGTGCACCACCGTTAGAGAATTGAATGATGACTGGAGAATTTACTTTAGCAGCAGTTTCCAATACAGCATTAATAGTATTAGTACCAATAGTGTTCACAGCTGGTAAGGCAAACTGGTTGTCTTTAGCATCGTTGTAAAGGGCTTCTAGTTCGTCACCAAACAATACCCCGGCTCTGTATTTTTTCATATAATAATTTTAAAAGTTATTTTTCAAATAAGGAAAGCTAAGATACGTTTTTTGTGCCAAACCTGTAGCCTGAGTTGTGTAAGAAATACACAATTAATAGTTCAGATCTTACACAATCGATTGCAGCAGTTCGCCAATATAGCCGGGGGTAAATTGCATACGGCTACCATACCAACTAAACATTTCACCGTTCACCAAGTGAATCTTGGTATGAGGTAAATCGGCTTGCAAAGCCTTGATATGTTTCATTTTGAAGGGATAGGGCTCCGAAGATAGAAATAGGTATTCGGGAGCTTTTTCTTGCAAATCCGCTACCGTTATGGCAGGATAGCGCAGGGTAGCCGCAAAGCAGTTTTGAAAACCAGCCAAACTTAAAATATTGTGGATAAACGTATCTGAACCTACGGTCATATAAGGATCTTTCCAGATTAAATAAGCAGCGCTTGGATGCAGGGGATGGGAGGGCATTTGCTGAAAAGCTTTTTCAATCTTAGCCAGCAATTGTTGACCATGGGCCACCCTGCCCGTTATTTGAGCCACAGACCTAATCATGGTAAAAGCCTCCGAATAATTCACAATATCACTCACCCAAACCGGCGCAAACTGCCTCAGGGCTTCAATTTGCTCCTTTTCATTTTCTTCTTTATTGGCAATAATCAAATCAGGTTCCAATGATTTAATCAGCTCAATATTCACGTCTTTGGTGCCACCAATCCTGGTCTTGGTGCGGAACCATTGATCAGGATGAATACAAAACTTAGTAATGCCCAATACTTCCGCGTCTAGCCCTAGGTCATAGAGTAGTTCAGTTTGTGAGGGAACCAAGGAGACAATCCTTTTAGGATGTGGATGCACTTGCATTTCCCTGCCCATCTGGTCAGAAACGGTCAGTAAAGAATTTGGCATAGTGCTTATTTAGCAAGACATTGAATCACGTCATACTTGGTAACAATATGATAGTCGCCTTTTTCATCACGAGCCAACACTGCACCATTTTCTTTGGTGATTAGTGAGCTCAGTCTTTCTACTGGTGTATCAAAAGCAACAATTGGATAAGCGTGTTCCAAAACACTTTGAACCGTGGCGGTTCTAATTTCAGGATTGCTAAATACTTTCATAAATAAACCCGTTTCAGACACCGCACCAATCAGCTCATTGTTTTCCATTACTGGAATTTGCTCAATATCATATTTCTTCATCAGTTCTACTGCATCGGCCACGCTTTGCCCAGGGGCAATTGTCACCAAACGCTTACTGCTACGGCCACTCACAATATCTTTGAATGTTTTCACGTCAAGGAAACCGCGTTCCATCATCCACTCATCGTTATAAATTTTTCCTACATAACGGCTACCGTGATCATGGAAAATACAAACCACTACGTCGTCCTTTTTCAAGTGTTCCTTTAATTGCAAAACGCCCTGTAAGCAGCTGCCAGCGCTATATCCACAGAATAGGCCTTCTTCTTTGGCAATTCTTCTAGCCATAACAGCACCGTCTTTATCGGTTACTTTTTCAAAGCGATCAATCAGGCTCATATCATAGTTGGCAGGAACAAAGTCTTCACCAAATCCTTCAGAGATATAAGGGTACACTTCTTTTTGATCTAGCTCACCTGTTTCAAAATATTTTTTCAACAAAGAACCATAAGAATCAATGGCCCAGATTTGAATATTGGGATTTTTTTCTTTGAGGTATTGCGCGGTACCTACAACAGTTCCACCGGTACCACTGGCCACCACCAAGTGCGTAATTTTTCCTTCTGTCTGTTCCCAGATTTCAGGACCAGTTTGCTCATAGTGTGCTTGTCTATTAGCTAGGTTATCATATTGATTCACGTACCAAGAATTAGGTACTTCTGTAGCCAAACGCTTAGACACAGAATAATAGGAGCGTGGATCTGAAGGTTCTACGTTGGTAGGGCAGACAATCACTTCTGCACCAACGGCTTTAAGTATATCGGCTTTTTCCTTAGACTGTTTATCGGTGGTAGTAAAAATGCATTTATAACCCTTAACCACAGCGGCTAAGGCCAAACCCATACCGGTATTACCAGACGTGCCTTCAATAATGGTACCACCAGGTTTAATCTTGCCTTCTTGTTCAGCTACTTCAAGCATTTTCAGGGCCATGCGGTCCTTGATACTATTACCAGGATTAAAGTATTCTACTTTGGCCAACACGGTGGCGGGAAGGTCTTTACAGATTTTGTTAATCTGTATCAAAGGGGTATTTCCAATGGTCTCGAGGATATTATTCAGCCACATAAACTAACACTTGTTTGCAACAAAGATATTGTTTTGGACTTGGCAATGAACAAAGGAAAACTTAATTTTTCAACACTATTTTTTAGGACTGGTAATTGTCTTCCAATCATACTGATCCTTTGTTGCATGATTCTTAGCTGCTAAGTTCTGCAGCATTTTTTGAAGTTTGTTTTTTTCAACCCATTGGCCATTGACAAATACACCAGCAATTTTGCTCATGTTTTGAATATCATTAAGCGGGTTATCATCCAATAAAATTAGATCGGCCAACTTGCCTTTTTCAATGCTACCAACCTGTTTGTCCATACCCAACCACTGAGCTGGCAACTTTGTAGCAGATGCAATAGCAGCCTGCGGCGATAGTCCTGCTTTGACCAATAAAGCCAATTCATCTGGCATAGAAAAACCTGCAATCACACCCGATGTTCCTGCGTCTGTTCCGGCTACAATGGGCACTCCCGCTGCAGCACAAGCTCTGACTAGTTGCAAATTGAATTGGGTGTATTGTTCAAAATGGGCAATATTTTCAGGGCTAGACATTTTGTTGTACTTGTTGGCAGTAAGCCATTTGCTTTGCAACAAAGGATGTACATAAGCTAAGCTGGGCAAGGCTTTGAGGGGTGCTAAAGATTTTACTTGGGCTGCAATGGATTCCATTGTGATAAGGGTAGGAGAAAGCCAGGTACCATTTTGTTTTAATAAGGAAGCCATTTGCTGAGCTTCTATTTCACTATAGTCTTTGGCATAATTGCTTAACTCTTCTGCGTGTGCCACCATGCCAAATCCTGGAACAAAAGCCTCTTTTAGTTTGCCTTTAAAACTATCAGGAATATGGCCAATCACTTTGAGTCCCTGTTTTTGGGATTCTTCAATAATGGCAAAATAAGTGGCCGGATTTAAATAGGCATAGACCTTAATAAATTCATAGCCCTCGGCTTTGGCACTTCTAACCGCTTGTCTGCCATCTTCTGGGGTATTCACTTTTCTTCCCTGACCTGTTCCGCCATCAATCATAGCGGCCAATGCCATTCTAGGTCCAATGACTGCGCCCTTAGCCATTTCATTTCTTTGTCCAAAATGTTCCGCTCTAGCACTTAATTCAAAAATAGTTGTAACACCGTTGGCAATATAGAGTAGCATTTGATCTTGTAGATCAAAAAATAGAGTAGCTGCTTGCGTAGGATATTTTGGACCAAAAGGTCCCGCATCGGTAGGTGTATGCACGTGCATATCAATCAATCCGGGCATTAGCCATTTTCCTTTTCCATCTACAACGGTAGCGTTTTTGGGATAAGCACCATTAATGGAAACAATCTGATGATGAGCAATATAAACACTGGCATTTGGAATGACGCTATTGGAATCATTCATGGTAATCACATTCACATGTTGAATGACCAATGAATTTGTTGATGCTTGTTGTGAAAAGCTTTTTGTGCTACCAATGCTGAGACAAAAAATGCCTATCCCTAGAAATTGCATGGGTTTTAAAAATGGCATATGATTGATTTGTTATGTTAGTGTTTGGCCCTTTCAAATAATAAGGAAGAAAAGCATTTGACCCCAGTGCTAATACAGCTTTCATCTACCATAAAATTGGGTGCATGATTCATGGCAATGATTCCCTTTTCAAAATTGGAACCCCCATAAAGAAAATA